>JAAYJD010000090.1 GCA_012523135.1 Clostridiaceae bacterium | reverse complement strand
TCCGCCCTGCTTTACCATGAACGCATCACCCGCCGGACCGTCGTCGGGCTTGTGATCGGCCTGGTCGCGCTGATTTTGCTCAGCTAAGGGACTTTTTCATTTTTCGATGTGAATGATGACATCCTTGGGCAAGGCCAGGCCGCAGGCCACTTCCATGCCCTTGATGATCGCGGCGGGCACCGGGCAGGCCAAGTGCTTGCAGTGCTTGTCCGCGGCCGCGTAGACCGCCGATTCGCTGAAGCGCGCAAAAACTTCCGTGTAGCCGTCCAGTTCGGCCAGTTCCGCCTGCATCGCCTGGATGTGCGGACAAGCTGACTCGATCCTAATCGTGACGAGCTGATCTTCGTCGGCTGTCAGGACCACGCGGGTCGACAGGCCGCATATGCCGGGTGTTATGTCAACATTTGCCATGGGAGTCCCCTTTCAGATCCGGGCTAAGCATCCATATGACGGCGGTCAGCCCGTTTATACCGCTATTTTACCCGTTTCGGGTCGCATGTAAAGCGGCTTGCGCCGATCAAAAGATCGCCAATTGACGAAACCCGCTTGAAAGGCTAGCCTTGAGTTAGCAGCAGCCATACCCGGAAAGGGAGGATTTTAGACTATGAAACCGATGACGACCCACGAACGGTTCTCCCGCATGTTTGCCCACCAGGAAGCGGATCGCGTTCCGATCATCGACAACCCCTGGGAGGGGACCTTGCATCGCTGGCAGCGGGAAGGCTTGCCGGCGGGCATGGACTGGCGCGATTTTTTTGGCATCGACAAGGTCGCGAGCATCGGGGTCGACATTTCGCCGCGCTACCCGTACCGCGTAATCGAGGAAACCGATGATCACATCGTCTTCACCTCACCGTGGGGCGTCACGATGAAGCAGTTCAAGCACGCCGATTCGACTCCGGAGTTTTTGGATTTCACGGTCGTCGATCCGGAGCGCTGGGCCCAGGCCAAGCGCCGCATGACGGTCGATCGGGATCGGATCGACTGGAAGCGGCTGGAACAGGATTACCCCGCCTGGAGGGCTGAAGGGCGCTGGATCCAGGCCGGCTTCTGGTTTGGCTTTGATGTGACCCATTCCTGGATGGTCGGCACGGAGACGTTCCTGATCGCCATGATGGAAGAACCCGAAATGGCCCAGGACATGTTCCGCCGTTACCTGGAACAATGCATCGCCCATTTTGACCTGGTCTGGGATGCTGGCTATACCTTTGACAGCATCTTCTGGCCTGACGACATGGGCTTTAAGAACACCCAGTTCTTTTCGCTCGACCTCTACCGGGAACTGTTAAAGCCATTCCAGGCGCGCGCCGTCGCCTGGGCGCACGCCAAGGGTATCAAGGCCCATTTGCATTCCTGCGGCAACATCATGCCCTTTGTCCCTGAACTGGTCGGGATCGGGGTGGATGCTTTGAATCCGCTCGAAGTCAAGGCCGGCATGGATGTGCTGCGCCTCAAGCGAGAATTCGGCGACAAGCTGGTCCTCCACGGCGGGATCAACGCTGTCCTGTGGGACCAAAAGGATGCGATCATGGCCGAAATCGACCGGATTGTTCCGGTTTTGAAGGAAAACGGCGGCTATATTTTCTCTTCAGACCACTCGATTCCCAATTCGGTCAGCTTGGAGAATTTCCAGGCGATCGTCGCCGAGGTGAAAAAAGTCGGCGCCTATACCTAAGCGAGAAAAACCGCTCATGGCTGGCTCTCTTCTGCTGCGAACACCCGGATTACCGGTTAAGCAGCCGAGATCCAGGTACAATGATACAATAAGAACATGCAGAATATGATTTTCGGAAATGAGGACTAGCCATATGAACGGCGCTGTTGACCTCTTCGGTCAATTTTTCAAGATCATCGACGATGAGGAAAAAAGCATGCAAACGGCAAATCTGATGGTTATCGGCAAAACGGGCGCCGGCAAAAGCACCCTGATCAACAGTGTCTTCAGGGACAACCTCGCGGACACCGGTATCGGTACGCCGGTGACAAAGCATTTGCAGCGGATCACCAAGAGCGGGATTCCGCTGGTCATCTACGACACCAAGGGGATCGAACTGAACCAGGCTGTTCAGGAGGAGATCAAAAAAGAGATTCTGGGGGAAATCGACCGGTTGATCAGGCTGAACGAAAAAGAAAACCTGGTTCACATGATCTGGTTTTGCATCAGCAGCCTTTCCAGGCGGATCGAAGATTTCGAAGTCGAATGGATCCGTTCATTTGCCGAAAGATTGCCGGTCATCGTCGTTTTGACGCAAGCGGTTGGCAAGGAAGCCGCCGCGCTGGAAAAGTACATCAAGAACCTCAATCTGCCCGTCAAGAACGTCAGGTCTGTTCTGGCGCAGGATATTGAGATTTCAGACGATTACACATTGCCGGCTTTTGGCTTGAAAGAACTCGTCGACATCACCTTCGACTGTCTTCCTGAAGCCGCGCACACGGCTTTTGTCAATGCCCAGAAAGTCAATATCGAACGCAAGCTCGAGACGGCCAACAAAGCGATCATCCCCTTTGTGACGGCGGCTTTTGCGGAAGGGTTCAACCCGCTGCCCTTTGCGGACGCGGCCTTGCTCGTGCCTACCCAGCTGGCAATGCTGGCCCGCTTGACGGTCATCTTCGGCATCCCGGTCAACAAGTCGCTCCTGACCGGCACCATCTCCGGTATCCTGGGCACGGGGGGCGCGACCTTGCTTGGCAGAACGATTGTCGCCAACATCGTCAAGTTCATCCCCGGCATCGGCACGGGCGTCGGGGGTACCATCAGCGGGACGACCGCAGCGATCATAACGGCCGCCCTTGGTTTTTCATACAACCAGGTGATGGTGATCATGGCGAAAAAGATCTTTGCCGGCCAGATTGTCGCGGAAACCGAGATGATCGACCTGATGAAAAGCGCTTATGCAGAGCAGATGAAGAAAGGGAAAGATTTGCTGAAATAAGATCGAAATTCTGCTTTTTTCGTGTTGCCAAGCAAAAAACCAGCGGTGCAGGCGGCCTGATTCGGGCTTGCTCTGCGCGCCGTGCCGCCTGCGGCAGTGTTTCAGTGCGGCCTCTTTTTCCAGCGCGGCGGAAACAGCACGAAGGTCAGGATGACGAGAACGGCCAAGCCGATGTAGATGACCTCGAAGAACCAGGCCGGGCAGTCGCAGAACACGACGGAGCGCATCAGCCGTTCGACAAAAGTCATCTCCCATTTTGCCGTCTGGCCTGCTTTTTCGCGCAGCTGATATTCCCAGATTGTCAGCGGACACGGCTTGTTCATCAGGTCGAGGACGGCAACCGCGCAGATGGCGGCCAGATGTGTCAGGCGAAAAACAAGGTTGCGCACCCAGTGCCAGCGTAGAGCCCAGCCCAACAAGACAGATGCCTGACCGGCGACAACAAACGAAACATACAAAAAGTGAAGGAACAAAAGCAGATTGGCGGTTAGACCATAGATATTGGCAATGCGCATGAGGATCACCCCTGATAACATGTCCATCTATATTATAGGCCCGCCCGACAGGCGGTACAAGCGATCCGGCATGCCAGGCGTCCATAAGCAGCTTGCCCTTCCGTATCCGCGGACTTTTACCGTTTCAAGCAAATACCCTCTATACAATCGCGTCATCTCGTGTAAAATTCAAAATAAGCCCTGACCATCCACGCGTGTTTCCGGACGCGGTGCCTGGAGGTGACCAGGAGCTTGCGGTTTGACCCTTAGCGCTCGTGTTATGAATTCTGATCCAAGCGCACATTTTCAAACGAGAAAGGCATCTCCCATGAAAAAACACTTGATCATCCTTAACCCGAGTGCTGCAAAAGGGACTGCGCTCAAGAAAAAAACCGAAATAGAACAGCTCTTAAAGCAGCACCGACTCGATTACACGCTGATCGTTTCTGAAAAGCCGGGTGCCCCTGTGACACTGGCGGCAGACGCCTGCGATCAGGGCTACGATGTCGTCGTGGCAGCCGGAGGAGACGGCACGGCGAACGAAGTCATCAACGGACTGATGGCCGCCAAGCTGGCCGGAAAACAAATCCCGAGCCTGGGGGTAATCCCGGCCGGAAGAGGCAACGATTTTGCCGCCAGCATGGGGGTGCCGTCGCAGATCGCCCCGGCGGTCAAAGCCATCGCGGATGGCAAGAGCCGATTGATCGATATCGGCCATCTCACCGGCGGCGATTACCCGCAAGGGAAATATTTCGGCAACGGAATCGGCATCGGCTTTGACACGATTGTCGGCTTTCAAGCTGCCAAGCTGCCTTCTTTCCTTTCCGGAACGCCCGGCTATCTGCTGGCAGCCATCAAGACCATCTTTTTGTATTACCACGCGCATCGGTTCCGGATCGTCATCGACCAGGAGACCATCGAGCAGCCCTGCCTGATTGTATCGATCATGAACGGCCGGCGCATGGGATCGTCTTTCATGATGGCACCGCAAGCCCGGCCGGACGACGGTTTGCTAAATTTGATGATCATCGACCAGATCAGCCGGTTCGGCATCGTCGGGCTGATGGCCAAAATCATGGCCGGAAAACAGGAAGGTCATCCATATGTAAAAATGCCTTTGACAAGTACATTGGAGATAACCGCCGTCACGGGCAGTTTGCCGGTTCATGCCGACGGGGAAACCATTTGCCAAGCGGGCAGCACATTATCGGTTCGGTTGTTGCAGCAACAAATCGACCTGATTGTTGCGGATGAAACACCATGATAAAGGTTGCCGTCTATCTGGTGATCCGGTTCCTGCTGTTCTTTCTGTGCAAGGTGGACAGGCACGCGCTTAAAACGGTTCCCAAAAGCGGGCCCATGATCCTGGTCGGCAATCACATCAATTTCCTGGACGCACCTGTCGCGGCGACGTTTTTGTTCCCGCGCAAAATCATGTCACTGGTCAAGGAAGAGACTTTTGCAAACCCGATCCTCCGCTTTCTTTTTCGGGCTTGGGGCTCGATACCGGTGAAACGAGGTTCGGCAGATTTTCGCGCGTTGACCCAGGC
>JAAYJD010000089.1 GCA_012523135.1 Clostridiaceae bacterium | reverse complement strand
GGCCTGAAAAAGCTGCTTTCACCCTGGCTGAAGGATCTGGTCTGAACCGGGAGGTTATCCGGCCAGAGAAGGTTTTTTTATGGTTACCAAGCAAAGCCTTATCGCCAACCTCAAGCAGCAGCTGGAGCCATTGGACTATGTCTATGCGCTCTGGCTGGAGGGTTCGGATGCCAACGGCACAGCAGACGCGTATTCGGATATCGATCTGTGGGCGGATGTAGCGGATGAAAAGGAGCAGGAAGCGATCGCGTCGGTCGAAAGCGCCTTGCGCGGCATCGCGCCGTTCGATTTTTGCCACATCATGACACATGGCCATCCTAAAATCCGCCAGCGGATTTACCACCTGGCGGGCACGGACCCGTACCTGATGATCGATTTTTGCTGGCAGCTGCACAGCCGTCCGCGCGACAGCTACAGCTTTGATCCCGACGACACGATCGAGACGGCCCGGGTCATCTTTGACAAAGACGATGTCATCCGGTTTTGCCCGCGCGACCCGTTAAGCTTCGCAGCGGCGAACCAGGCCCTGATGTCGGACATGACGTACCGCATGGCCCAGCACATCCGGGTGGTCAAATACGTCAAGCGCGGCCTGTTTCCCGAGGCTTTTGCCGCGTACGGTCAATATGTGCTCGAGCCCCTGGTCGCGCTGCTGCGCGTCATCCACACGCCGGCGCATACCGACTATGGCTTGTTGCATATCTCGAACCATCTACCGCAAGATCTGGCCGCCAGGCTAGCATTCTTTGTTAAGGTCGGCTCACTTTCCGAGATTGAAGACAAAACTGCGTGGGCGAAAACATGGTTTGACGAGCTGAAGGCTATCATAGATCGGACAGAAACGTGAAGACCTGATCAGGAAAGCCCGGCAAGCGGTTCATGCCGGAAGAAACCAGGCATTATGCTTGTCTTGCCCGATGCCGGCCGATGTTATTTGCATAAAGATCGCAGCCAGGCAAGATTTGTCAGTTTCCGCGCGGCCTAGGCGTGTTATGATTAGGTAAAGGGATCAAACCGCCAGGCGTCAGGAGGGGCATATGCATGACCGCGACCGGATTGTGACAGACGAAGACCTTTTTCCATACGCGCCCGAATGTCATGTCCACAATACAGTCGACCGGGGATTTTCACGCGGTTTCGGGGCTCATTTCCACCCGGTTCCCGAGTATTTTGTCGACAGCCATGTGCACTATGCGGCCGGCCGGACCGGGCTGCCGATCCTGGAGGCCGCCCGCCAATACCTGGCCCAAGCAGCCGAACTGGGCGTGAAAAAGCTGGTCCTGATCCCGCCGGTTTGCGTCACCAGCCAAGGAAACGCGTTGATCCGGCCGGATGACGCGCGCATGCTGAACCCGCACCTGGCCCTGCCGCGTGATGACCGCCGCCTGGCCTGGCTGATCTACCTGCGCCACGATATGCCGGATGAGACATTTGTCCGCGAAGCGATCCAGGCCGGCTGCCACGGGCTTAAGCTGCACATGGCGCCCCTGGTGATCGCGGGTGCCGACTGCCGCTTGTTCCTGAACGCAGCCTGGGATTGTGTCTTCTCGCGGCTGGAGGCGCATAGGTTGCCTGTCCTCTTCCACGTCACGCAGTACCTGGGCGGCAGCCGCTACAAAAACCGGGGCGGGGCGGACCAGAACCTGGTTCGCAACCGCTACTTCAGCGAAGGCTGGGCCCACGGCCTTACCGATACGAACCAGGATCTGCTTGACATGTTCCTCGAATTGGTCCGGCGCCATCCGGGCATTCCCTTCATCGGCGCCCACGAGCTTTACCTCGGCCTGGACCGCCTGGACGACCTGCTGGACCGGCATGAAAACCTGCATGTCGATACGTCCGGCGGTTTCCTGCTCAACGATGACGACGATTTCTATCCCCGGGACCGGGACTTGATCAAGCCATTCGTGCTTAAGCAAGCCGACAGGCTGCTGTACGCCTCAGACGCCGCAACCGAAACGTATGTATCGCAAGACGAGCAGCGTGCCCTGCAGCGGTGCCGCATGCGTTTCATCAAGCGCCTGATGCTGCCGGACGAGGCCTTGCAAAAGGTTTGTCACCGCAACGCAGAACGAATCTTTGGTTTTTAGGGCGATTTTCGATCCGGGATTCTCTCACCGGTCCGTGCATGTCAGCAGGGGCTTTCGGCACAAACCAGCGATCAGGGCATGGACCGTGGCAGGTAGCATCAGCAGACTGCCAAGGAGCATGACCGCGATCTCATATCCTAAAGCGCTGCGCGTGTCGGGGCGGCCGCGCAACCGGTTGAAAAAGGACCCCCAGGGAATGCCCAGGACATTGCCGATCATGATCGCCCGGGCTGCGCCAAGGATGCCATAGGCTTTTACCTGGCCGGCGTGCCCGGTCAGCGTATGCCATGCCTGATGCGATACTTTCCCGCGGCTGTCGGCGTAGTGCTGGGCAAACAGAACCGCCTCAAGCGCGTCTTCCAGAACCCCTGACAGGTCGCCGGCGAGCATTTCCCGGATCTCTTCGTGGCTCATCCCGGTTTCCAGGGCCATTTTTGCGTGGGCGTAGGAGCAGACGGCACAGCCGTTGACTTCGGTCACCGCCAGCATGACCCGCTCGATGGTCTGGGGCAAGAGCACATGGCGACGCCTGGCCCTGGCCAGGTGCGGCATCGTGCGCATCCCATCCACCAGGATCACATAGATCTCGCCCAGCGAATACAAGCGATGGCCCATTCCGGTTTGCATGCGGTTACCTGCTTCCCTTTTTCCTTTGCATTGTAACATGACCGCCCACAGCTGTCGCCGGAATCCTGTGCTATAATCCCCTTGAGGGACCGTTCATCAATAAAAGAGCAGCATATTTCAAACCAGATCCTTGTCTTCTTTTTCTGGAGGCGCCTATGAATACCACCGTCGGCACACGCGGCAGTCAGATCCTGATCAACAACCAGCCCGTCTACAGCGAAATCCCGGGCGTTAATCCAAACGTTTTGGGCTTGTTGTTCAACCAGCGCCTGATCCAGGGCGTTTTCGACGACAAAACCGATCCCAGGCGTTTTGACGACCTGTTCGGCAACGGCCGTTTCGATCCGGAAGCGAACACCGACAACCTGGTCCACGCCCTCCCCGCCTGGTATGCGTATGGCCTGCGCGCCATCACGGTCGGTTTCCAGGGCGGTTGGCCGGTCGGCCATGTCGACGTGCGCGAGATCGACAACAACCCCTTCGGCACCGACGGGCAATCGCTGGATCCGGCCTACGCCCGGCGGATGGACCGGATTATCCGCGCTGCGGACGCGCTCGGCATGGTGGTCATCGTCAGCCTGCTCTACTGGGCCCAGAGCCGCCAGCTCAGGGACGGCCGGGCAATCCAGGCAGCAGTCAGGACGGGCGCCAGGTTCATCCGGGACAACGGCTACACCAACGTCATTTTGGAAATCGCCAATGAATACAACATCAGCGGGTTCAAAGACCACCCCCTGGTTCATGAGCCGGAGGGCATGGTCAGCCTGATCGACCTGGCGCGCGAGCAGTCCGGCGGGCTGCTGGTCGGTTCGAGCGGCGGCGGCGGCATGGCCGACGAGGCGGTCGTCAAGGCCTCCGACATCGTCCTGATTCACGGCAACGGCCAGTCAGCCGGACATTACTACGATTTTGTCTCACGCGTCAAAAGCTGGGCGCCGGACCGCCCGATCGTCTGCAACGAAGATTCGCCCTGCTGCACCCGTGTCGAGGTCGCCCTGGACACCGGCACCTCTTGGGGCTACTACAACAACTACACCAAGCAGATCCCACCGGCCGATTACGCTGTCACACCCGGCGAAGACCTGTTTTTCGCCCGGCGCGTCGCCCGTGCCGTCGGCATTCCGGTCACCCCGCTGCCGCGCGACGAGCAGTTCGTGCTGCAGGGACTGGAACCACAGACCGCCTTCGGGCACAAGCGGGTGATCCGGCTCGCCGCCGAATTCCCGGAGCAGATTCACAAAGTGGTTTTTTACCAGGATAACCGCCTGGTCTACACCAGTTACGACGAGCCCTTCTTCTACCGGCGTGAAGCGACCTGGCTGGGCACCCCGTGGCATGTGGATCCGGCGGTTCGCGTATGGACAGCCGTTGTCCATCTGGCCGATGGGAGAAAAATCGTCAAAACAGCTAAGTCGCCAGGATAAACGCGTAGGTGGCGTCATCGGTCGTAAACATAATCTTGTAGCGGTGTCCCGGCTGCGCATTGCGGAGCAGATACGTGTGCGCAGGCAAGCCCGACGGGAGAAAAAAGCTTAAAACATCCCCGCTTGCGGCATCCGTGATCGTGTAGTGGCCGCCGTATATTTCGCTGCCGTCCAGGTATACAGAG
>JAAYJD010000088.1 GCA_012523135.1 Clostridiaceae bacterium | reverse complement strand
TCACGGATAACCGCTGGCCGGAGGCTGACTGCATCCTGCACCAGGGACGGGTAGCTTACCACCGCCGCCCGGGCTGCCATTACCTGAGCCGGACGGACTGGCAGCGCTTCATGGCCTACGCCAATAAGCTGGCCGGGCGACCTTAACGCCCCGCCTCGCGAAAGAGAACAAAATCCATCACGTCCCGGACGAAACCTGCGGCCTGCAAGGCTTTTGCGGCATCGGGTGGATACTGGCGCACCGCCACCCGGCTGGCTTGCGGATAGAACCGTCTGTCTGAAAAACCGCGTGCAAAAGCCTTGAGGGCGCCCGGCAGCGATTCCGGATCGAAACAGCGCAGCAGCTGCCCCTGGCGCTCGAATACGGCGACCGGCAACCCCGCGCGAAGCGCGACCAGCGTGCCCGGTACATTCAGGAACGACCGGTCCGGCAGATGCGTGAGGCTCTTGCCCCACGGTTGGGCCGGGTCGACGGCCGGCAGCCAGACCACCGGGTCGGGTGGTTGTTCGAGAGCCAGGACGACGGCGGCAAAATCGGCGTCGCGCACAAACTGCATGCCCGACCAGCCGGCCACGAAATAGCCGCGTCGGACGCGTCCGGTGAACTCCCATAAACTCAGGATATCCAGGGCTTGGTCCCAGGGGAGTCCGGAAATCGTCTCCCGGCAAAGGATCACGGCCTGGTCAAAGGCGCGTTCGACCAGCTGTTCTGCGGACAAGGGCTTAAGCGGCCGGACGCAGGACCAGCGGCCGGCCGACAGGGCCGCTGCCCGGGCACGCACACGCTGCTTGACCGGCGCCTGAACCAGGCGTTCCCGGTTCAGCCACTGGCGGACCGGGATGAAGCTGTCAGCCTGGACCAGGCCCTTTTCGGCCAGTCCGAGCAGGATCTCGTAGGGTGAGGCACCGTCCAGCGCGCCGGCCAGGCGGCTCATGAAGCTGGCGCCCCATTTGCGCAGCGCGTCACAGACAGCCTGCTCACCGGCCGTCAGGGGCCAATCAGGCGGTTCGGGGTCGCTCGCCCAATCATAATCCGCGTCACGCTGAAAGCAGATCGCCTGCTCCGGCGTGAAACGCCAGGAAAACTGGCCTCCGGCCAAAAGCAGGTCCAGCTGCTCCGGGCGGTATCCGGGCACGCGCGCCGGCAGCAAAACGCTTTCCCACCAGGCCGGCAAAAAGGCTTGCCCGCTCAGCTTGTCCAGCGCCAGGCCCAGCCTCTCCTGGGGCGGTGCGGTTACCTGGAGACGGTCGGCCAGCAGCGCCGCGTAGCGTTCGGACGGCACCGTCCGGATTTGCTGGCGCCGGCTCCGGATCGTCTCCTGGCGCGCCCGCTCGTAAAGCTGAGCATGGTAGTAGACTAGATCCTGGCATACGGCGCTGTTTTTAACACACAAGTCCGAAAGGATCGCCTGGGCGGTCCCTTCGGGCCACATGTACCGGGTGTCGACCTGTTCCGCGGTCTGCGCGCCGCGGTAGCGCAGCAGGCGGCGGACCAGGCGGGACCGCGCTTCCTGATCCTGCGCCTCGAGGGCCTTGGCATAGAGGTCATGCTCTTCCGCGGCGATCCAGATCCCGGGCTCGATGTAGCGGGCGCGCCCATCGCGGTGCAGATTGTCAAGCCAGGCAGCCGGAACCTCCAGCTCGCCGGCTTCGAGGTCGCCCTCGACCATAAGGAGGGAATGGAGTTGCTCCGCGTCCTGGGGAATCTTTCGCCGCATCCCTGTCCGGGCCAGCTGTTCCGGATCCGGCTCGATCAGGTCAGCTTGCGCGAGAGCCGTTTCGGCCGCCTTGCGGGTGCCGGGCAGCGTCGGGGCGTAGTCGTACATCATCGCGGCTTCGGTCTGCTGGCGCAGCGGCAGCGACAGCGGCGAAGGCTGTTCGGCTTGCAGCTCGCGCACCCGGATCGCGCCGGAGCGGATCCCGGCCAGAATGCTGCGGACACCGTCGAGGTTCCAATGGTCCTCAAGGCATTCGCGGCGCGTCTCTCGGATCAGGGGATGACTTTCCTGGTCGGCCAGGGCATCGAGCAGCTCAGCCGCGCGCATGCGCTGCACCCAGAGCGGTTGGCGGCCGGCCTTGCGCAGGCCCATCATCAGGGCACGGGCGGCGTTGTAGCGGAACACGATGTTGAACAGGGGTGTCAGCGGCAGCGCCGCAGCCAAGACGCTTTCGGCGGTTTCGGGCCGCAGGCTCAAGAGCAGGTTGTCCGGCAGCTGGGCGTCACCGTAGGGGAACAGCAAAAAACCGTCATCGTCGGCGACGTAACCGATGACGGTGCCGGTCAGGCGCTTGGCTTGCTCAGAAGCCAGTATGGCCAGCGGTTCGTTGACCTGGCGGCCAAAGACCGAATGGACCATCAACTGCCAGGTGCCGTTTTCATCGCGGAAATGTTCGGCCAGCAGCGTCCGGTCGTTGGGCAGCACGCCGGTCACGGCGATCTGGCGGCGGAGCATGGACTCGGCTGCCTCCGCGTTCTCCGCGTCCAGACCCAGTTCCTGCAGCGCCTGGATCAAGCCGGAGCTGTCATGGGCTTCGCCCAGGCGGCGCAGCAGGGCGCCGAAGGCCTGGCCCGTCTGCAGGCTGCGGCCGCGGATGTCACCTTTCCAAAACGGCGGCAGGGCACCGGCGCTGCTGGTCTGGGCGACGATGACGGCGTCCTTTTGCACCTTGCGGATTTTCCAGGCAAAGGTGCCGAGCAAGAACTTGTCGCCCAGGCGCGCCTCAAAGACAAACTCCTCGTCCAGTTGGCCCAGAATGACCCCCTGTTCGGTACGCACCGTGTAGAGACCGCGGTCCGGGATGGTGCCGCCCGTCGAGACGGCCAGCAAGCGGCTGTAGCTGTCGCCGCTGACCTGCCCGCTGAGGCGGTCGTAAAGCAAGCGGGGGCGGACCGGGATATCGCGCGCGTGCTCCTCGTCGCCGGCCAGCATTTCCAGTACGGCGCGCACGTCGTCGCGCGTCACATCGCGGAACGGGTACGCCCGGGCCAGCAAAACCAGTACGTCATCCAGGTCATACCGTCCGCCGGCCGCCAGCGAAACCAGGTGCTGGGCCAGCACATCGAGGCACAAGCGCGGCGGACGGCAAGGCTCCACGCCGCCGGCGCGCATCACCTCGGCTGTCAGGCCGCTGGCGAGCGCTTCGGCCGGCGTGCGCGGAAACATCAGCATCACGCTGACCCGTCCCGGGTTGTGGCCGGCCCGGCCCAACCGCTGCAGGGCGCTGGAGACCGTCCGCGG
>JAAYJD010000087.1 GCA_012523135.1 Clostridiaceae bacterium | reverse complement strand
CAGCGATCTGGCGCACCATCAGGCAGCAGCCCGGTCCGGCCTCTTGGTCGAATAGCTTTTTCATGCGGGTCAGGGCGGCGGCGTATCGTTCGGTCAACATCGTCTATCTCCTCATTCATTGATGCAGAAGCGTGCGTCGCGGCCTATGCCGCGGCGCACGCCTCATGATCGTGGTTGTTTTGCTTCGTTCAGATCCGGACAATTTTGATCTCGCCGAAATTGAGATTGCCGGTCAAAAGCAGCTTGCAGCCGTCCGGCGCACCAGCACCGCTGCGGTCGTTGACTTCGCCGGCGAAGGTGTTGACCTGGTTTTCGACATGCCAGCCTTGCGGCACGTGCAGGACGACGCCGGAAAAACTGACGTTGGCCTGGACCGTCAAACTGGCGCTGTCCGGTTGGCACTGGTCGAAGTAAACCTTGACCGAGGCGAAGCTGGAACTGAGGTTGACCCGTTTCAGGCCGTTGGCATGCAGGTACTTGGTTTGCTCGGTAAAGGTGGCGTTGATGTTGACGACCTCGGCATCGCCGACGATGTCTTCAGTTTCCGCGACCGTGCTGCTGTGCTCGCCGAACTTTTTTACGAACCGGTTTTTCTTATGGAAGATGATCGACAGCCCGATGCCCAGCACAGCGGCCGCGGCCAGCAGCAGCCAGACATCGACGGTCGGCAGGCCCAGCTGGACCCGCCACAGGTAGATGATCAGGGCGAGGGGAATGGTGGTCAAAAAGAAATTCAGCTTGACCAGGCTGGCGATCGCGATGCCCCCCAGCAAAGCGCTGCCGATGATCCGGACCGCTTCGTACTGGTCGCCCAGGCCCAAGGCGGACAACAGCAGCATAACGCCGCAGCCGATGATCAGGATCCCCCAAAAAATCTTACTTGTTTTCATAACGGTACCTCTCATTCATTTTCCGGAACAGCTCCTGGCTGTAGATCCGGGATGCGTAGACTTCCTTGTGCGACTGGCGGAAAGAAACCAGGCTGACACGCGTCAGGCTTTTCTGAATCGAGAAGACGTGCAGAATACTGACGATGCTGGAGCGGGAGACCCGGACGAAGTAGGCGGGCAGCATCGCTTCGAGCTCGTATAGCCGCTGCCGGACCTCGTAGGCGTTGTCGGTTGTGTGGGCATAGACCTTTTCGCCTTCGGTCTCAAAAAACAAGATCTCCCGCAAGGACAAGTAAACCTGCTCGTCGCCTTTGAAAAACGATATGGTCAGCGTGTCCGGGCCGGACTGCCGGATCCTTTCGATAAGCGCCTCCACGTCGGGCGTGATCTTTCTGCAGTAAACGACCACTTCCTCAGCTTGGCCCTCTCCAACTTGTTCGATCCGAACGTGCATCTGACTCTCTCTTTCCAGATTCTTTGCGTCGCGTCTCAACAATTTTCATTATAAACGCGAAAAGGCCCTTGGAAAGGCCTTTTCGCCCAGTGGTCGATTTTCGCCGCTAAGTGGTCGCGAATCAGAGGTGATCTGCTTAATCGAGCCGCGCGACCAAAAAACCGTAGGGTAGCAGGCTGACAGCCAGGCGGTCGTCGACGCTGTCGGCAGCCGCGCCGCGGACCAGCGCACAGCCGTCCGGGACCACGTCCAGGCTGAGATGGGCGCGCAGCGGCTGGTCGGCGCAGTTGACGACGACCAGGAGCCTCTCATCATCCTTGGCGCGGATGAAAGCCAGGACCTGGTCGGGCTGATCGTGGTCCAGCCAGGCGACAGAACCGCCGGCCAGCGCCGGCTGCGTGTGCCGGAGCCGGGTAAGCGACTGGATGAAGGCCAGGCGGCTCTTGCCGCGGTTTGTCAGAGCCTTGGCCCAGTCGATAAACATGCTCTTGCCGTAGAAGCGATTGCCATAGATGCTGTGGCGGACCGGATCGGCCACCTCGTAACCGTTGTACAGAAATGGGATGCCGTCGAGCGTGAAGTTGACCAGCAGAGCGGCCTCGACTGCCTTGCCGCCCAGGACCGTCTCGATGCGGTCTTCGTAGGAATCGTTGGCGATGTCGTGGCTGTCGATCGTCTTGAGGCAGCGGCCGCCGACGGGCAGCTTCTCGTTCTGCTCCTGCCAGTAGGCGATCAGGTCCGCGGCGGTGCTCTCGCCCTTGAAGCATTTGAGCAGCAGGGCGCTCCACTTGAAATCGTAGTTGATGTCAAAAGCGGTCAGCAGATAATCCGGCCGGGTGCCTTCATTAAGCAGGACAATCTCCGGCTTGAGCGCTTCCAGGCGCCGCCGCCCTTCTTCCCAGAAATCGAGCGGAACCCCGTCGCCGACATCGCAGCGGTAGCCGTCGACATCGAACGTCTCGACGAAATAGACCATGTTGCGCCACAGGTACTCGCGCAGTCCCGCCGAATCAAAATTAATCAGGGGGAAATTCCAGGGACCGTACAGGACGGAGCCGTCTGGATTGCGCTTGACAAAGTCGGGATGCGCTTCGATGAAGACCGCCTGAGGCCCGCAATGCAGGTAGACCAGGTCGAGCATCACCTTGAGACCCAGGT
>JAAYJD010000086.1 GCA_012523135.1 Clostridiaceae bacterium | reverse complement strand
TTGGGAACTGGACACCTATCTGCGCAAATACTAAACGGCTGCCGGCCTGACGCGTCCAGATCTTAAGCTGACCGTCCTGAAAGGGGGAGAGCCCGTGCGACAACTGATCGTTGCCTTCAACGACCAGAAAGCCGCCGGCACCATCCGCCAGGTTTTGCTGCGCCATGGACTGCCGGTCACGTCCTTGTGCCAATCCGGCGCCCAGGTCCTGCAGCAGGCCAGTCTGACAGATGGCGGCGTGGTGGTCTGCCCTTACCGGCTGGTCGACATGACGGCCCGGGAGCTGCTCCAGCTGCTGCCGGAGACCTTCGATGTGCTTCTTCTGGTTCCGCCCCGGCAGCAAGGCATGCTGGTCGACCCTGGCATCTATGCCCTGACCTGGCCGGCGCAGGCCCAGCAACTGCTGCAGGCAGCCCGGCAACTGCTCGAAACGCGTCAGCTGAACCTTGGACGCCAGCCGGCCCATGCCGCGCGCACAGCACAGGAACAGAAAGCGATCGAGCAGGCCAAGTACCTGCTGATGAACCGCCGGCATTGCAGTGAAGATGAGGCACACCGATATTTGCAGCACAAGAGCATGGCGCTGGGCCTGCGCCTGGCTGAAACGGCCCTGCTGCTGATCGATCCGGACCGCGCGCCAACCTGATTGGCCGCGCATGACAGAAACAGGTGGATGATATGACCCGCTTAGCGTTCACGAAAATGCATGGAATCGGCAACGACTATATCTATGTCAACGCGCTGGAGTCCGCTCCTATGGATCCTGGCCGGCTGGCCCGCCGGATCAGCGACCGGCATTTTGGCGTCGGCTCCGACGGACTGGTGCTGATCCGGCCGTCGCAGCAGGCTGATTTTCTGATGGACATGTACAACAGCGACGGATCCCGCGGCCTGATGTGCGGCAACGCGATCCGCTGTGTTGCCAAGTACTGTTACGAGCGCGGCCTGACCGAGCGCCGCCAGCTCGCCATCGAGACACTCAGCGGCATCAAGACGCTCGACCTGCAGGTGCAGGGCGGCCATGTCATCCAGGTGACCGTCAACATGGGACCGCCCGAGTTCGCGCCGGCGCGCATCCCGGTGCGCTGGCAGGACAAAAGCATGGTCGAGGAGCCGATTGCCGTCGCCGGGCGACTGTATCCCCTGACGTGCCTGTCGATGGGCAATCCGCACGCCGTCATCTTCCTGGATGAGATCGACACGCTGGATTTGCCGCGTCTTGGCCCTGCCTTTGAACATCACACGCTGTTTCCCGACCGGGTCAATACGGAGTTTGTCCAGGTCATCGACCGCCGCCAGATCCGGATGCGCGTCTGGGAGCGGGGAGCCGGCGAGACGCTGGCCTGCGGGACCGGCGCCTGTGCCGCCCTGGTCGCGGCCGCGCTGACCGGGCGCACGGATCGGCAGGCGACGGTCTGCCTCAAGGGCGGCAATCTGGCGATCACGTGGCAGAAACAATCAGGCGAGGTGCTGATGACCGGTCCGGCCGCGTTTGTCTTCGATGGCTGGATCGACCTGGACGAGGAGGATCAACATGCTGAAGGTCAATGAACATTTTCTGCAGCTGCCCGGCAGCTACCTTTTTTCTGAAATCGCCCGCCGCGTCAGCGCGTACCGCACGGACCATCCCCAGGCGGATGTCATCTCGCTGGGCATCGGCGATGTGACCCGGCCGTTGGCGCCGACGGTTATCCGCGCCCTGCACGAGGCCGCCGATGACCAGGCCGATGAAGCGACCTTCCGCGGCTATGGTCCCGAGCAGGGTTATGCCTTCCTGCGCGAGGCGATTGCCGGGCGGCATTACCTGCCGCGCCAGGTCGTGCTGCAGCCTGACGAGATCTTTGTCAGCGACGGGGCAAAAAGCGACACGGGCAACATCGGCGACATCTTTTCACCGGACGCCGTGGTGGCGGTCTGCGATCCGGTCTACCCGGTCTACGTCGATACCAGCGCCATGTCCGGCCGGGCCGGAACCTACGGCAGCGACGGGCGCTGGAGCCGCCTGATCTACCTGCCCTGCTCCCGGGAAACCGGTTTCTGCCCGCAGCTGCCAGGCCCGCAGGACCCGGTTCCAGACCTGATCTACCTGTGCTTCCCCAACAATCCGACCGGCGCCGTGATCCAGGCGGACGCGCTCCGGGAATGGGTGGACTACGCCAGAAATCATGGGTCTGTCATACTCTACGATGCCGCCTACGAAGCCTACATCACGGAGGACCTTCCCCACAGCATCTACGAGATCGAAGGCGCCAGGAGCTGTGCCATTGAATTTTGCAGCTTTTCCAAACTGGCCGGCTTTACCGGTCTGCGGCTGGGTTTCACGGTGATTCCGCACGAACTCAAGATCGGCGGCGTCAGCTTGAACAAGCTATGGAACCGGCGCCAGACGACCAAGTTCAACGGAGCCTGCTACCTTGCCCAGAAAGCCGGCGAAGCCGTCTACAGCGAGCAAGGCCAGCGCGAAATAAGGGAGACCATCGCCTATTACCAGCAGAACGCCCGCCAGATCCGCCGCGGCCTGAGCGATCTGGGCCTTGAGGTGTACGGCGGCGTCAATGCCCCCTATATCTGGCTGCGAACGCCGGAGGACGCCAGCTCCTGGGGCTTTTTCGACACCTTGCTCCAGCAGGCCCAGGTGGTCGGGACACCTGGTTCGGGGTTTGGCCCTTGCGGCGAAGGTTATTTTCGCCTGACCGCATTCGGCAGCCACGCCAGGACGGCTGAAGCCATGGACCGCATCCGGCGCCTGTTCGGGGGCTGAGCCATGCTGCAGGAGGTTGACATTGTGTTTGACAGCGCCAAAAAGCGCGATATATAATAGGCAGGGCTAGGCGCTCCGCATCTATTCGGGGCGCTTTTCTTGTTACGGCCTGGCTGAGCAGGCCCTAAGGAGGTTCAACGTGGTCAAGGCAATCGTGGGAGCAAACTGGGGGGACGAGGGCAAAGGCAAGCTGACGGACATGTTTGCCCATTCGTCCGATGTGGTCATTCGCTTTCAGGGCGGAGCGAACGCTGGCCACACGATCATCAACCCCTATGGCAAATTCGCCCTGCACCAGCTGCCCTCGGGCGTATTCTACCCGCATATCACCAACATCATCGCCAACGGGGTGGCCCTTAACATCCCGGCCCTGCTTAAGGAGATCGACGCGCTGCTGGCCGCCGGTGTCCCCAGGCCCCGCCTTTTGATCTCGGACCGCACCCAGATCGTCATGCCCTACCACATCCTGTTCGACCAGGTCGAGGACGCCCGCCTGAGCGACCGCCAGTATGGTTCGACCAAGTCCGGCATCGCGCCGTTTTACGCCGATAAATTCGCCAAGATCGGCTTCCAGGTCAGCGAGCTGGACGACGATGACGTCCTGATTGCCAAGCTCGAGCATGTTTTGCCGCTGAAGAACACCCTGCTGCGCCACCTCTATCACCAGCCGGAGCTCAAGGCTGATGATCTGCTGGCCCAGCTGCGCGCCTGGCGCGAGGCGATCTGTCCGTATGTGGCCGACACCTTCGCCTTTTTGCACGAGGCGCAGAAGCAGAATCAGGCCATCCTGCTCGAAGGGCAGCTGGGCGCTTTGAAAGACCCGGACTTCGGCATCTACCCGTTTGTCACCTCATCATCGACCCTGGCCGGCTACGGTTCGGTCGGTGCCGGGTTGGCGCCGGGCAGCATCACGGAGATCGTCGCGGTGGTCAAAGCCTATTCCAGCGCGGTCGGCGCCGGCGCGTTTGTCAGCGAGATCTTCTCCGACCAGGCGGATGAACTGCGCCGGCGCGGCGGAGATGCCGGCGAATACGGCGCGACCACAGGGCGGCCGCGCCGCATGGGCTGGTTTGACGCCGTCGCGACGCGTTACGGCTGCCGCGTCCAGAGCGCGACAGCGGTCGCCCTGACCGCGATCGACGTCTTGTCTTATCTCGATGAAATCCCAGTGTGCGTCGGTTATGAGATCGACGGCCAGGTGGTGCGCGATTTCCCGGTGACGACACGCCTCAATCGGGCCCGTCCGGTTTTGGACCGCCTGCCTGGCTGGAAGACCGATATCCGCGGGATCCGCGATTTCAGCCAGCTGCCCCAGCAGGCACAAGCTTACGTCCGGTTTGTCGAAAAGGAAATCGGCGTACCGGTTACCTATGTCTCCAACGGTCCGCGCCGCGAAGAGATCATCCTGCGATAACGACAGGGAGGCAGACAGATGCAGACAGAATCGATCCTGGTTCTTGATTTCGGCGGCCAGTACAACCAGCTGATCGCCCGCCGCGTGCGCGATGAGCATGTCTACTGCGAGATATTGCCCTGGGGGACGTCCCTGGAGCGGATCCGGGCCGGCCGTTACCGCGGCATCATCTTCACGGGAGGGCCGAGCAGTGTCAACGACCCCAAGGCCCCGGTCTGCAGCCAGGACCTGTTTGAGCTGGGCATTCCCGTCCTGGGCATCTGCTATGGCGCCCAGCTGATGGCCCACCTCCTGGGCGGGGCCGTCGCCCGTGCCGAGAAGCGGGAATACGGGCGCGTGCCCCTGACGCTGGATCCGGACAGCGTCCTGTTCCAGGACCTGCCTGGCCAAACATCCTGCTGGATGAGCCATACCGACCAGATCAGCCGGCTGCCCCGGGGCTTTCGCGCGACGGCACACACGCCGGCCTGCGCGGTCGCCGCCATGGAAAACACAGCCCAAAAGCTCTACGCGGTGCAGTTTCACCCGGAGGTCGAGCATACGCCCGAAGGCCGCCGCATGCTGCGCCATTTCCTCTACGCAGTCTGTGGCTGCAGCGGCCAGTGGCAGATGACGGCTTTCGTCCAGGATGCGATTGCCAGGCTCAGGGCCACGATCGGGCAGGGACGCGTCCTGTGTGCCTTGTCCGGCGGCGTCGATTCGAGTGTCGCCGCGTTTATGGTCCACCAGGCTGTCGGCCGCCAGCTGACTTGCATCTTTGTCGACCATGGGCTGCTGCGCAAGGATGAGGGCGACCTGGTCGAACGGGTTTTCACCGAGCAGTTCGATATGAACCTGATCCGTGTCAATGCCCAGGAGCGCTTCCTCACCTTGCTGTCCGGCGTCGCCGATGCCGAAACCAAGCGCAAGATCATCGGCGAGGCGTTCATTCGGATCTTCGAAGAAGAAGCCCGGCACATCGGGAAGGTGGACTACCTGGTACAGGGGACGATTTACCCGGACGTCATTGAAAGCGGAACCGGCGACGCCGCGGTGATCAAGAGCCATCACAATGTCGGCGGATTGCCGGAGGTCATCTCGTTTAAAGAAATTGTCGAGCCGCTGCGCGACTTGTTCAAGGACGAGGTGCGCCAAGCCGGCCTGGCGCTTGGCCTGCCGCCCGCCATGGTCTGGCGCCAGCCGTTCCCCGGTCCCGGGCTGGCGATCCGCGTGATGGGCGCGATCACGGCGGAGAAGCTGGCCATCCTGCGCGAGGCGGACGCCATCTTCCGCGAGGAGATCGAGCGTGCCGGACTGGGGCCGGCGGTGCACCAGTATTTTGCCGTTCTAACCGGTGTGCGTTCGGTCGGGGTGATGGGAGACGCGCGCACCTACGATCACGTGATCGCCCTGCGCGGCGTCACCACGACCGATTTCATGACGGCCGACTGGGCCCGCATCCCTTACGACGTGCTGGCGCGGGCGTCGGAACGCATTGTCAATGAAGTGCAGCAGGTCAACCGTATCGTTTACGACATCACCAGCAAGCCGCCCTCGACCATCGAGTGGGAGTAAGGAGGAGTCTATGAAGTACATTTTTGTGACCGGTGGTGTGGTATCCGGCTTGGGCAAGGGGATTACCGCAGCTTCCCTTGGTCGCTTGCTCAAGGCCAGGGGCATCCGGGTGACCATGCAGAAGTTCGACCCCTACCTCAATGTTGACCCGGGAACGATGAATCCTTACCAGCATGGGGAGGTGTTCGTCACCGACGACGGCGCCGAGACGGACCTTGACCTGGGCCATTACGAACGCTTCATCGATGAGAGCTTGTCGCAGAACAGCAATGTGACCTCGGGCCGGATCTACTGGTCGGTCATCCAGAAGGAGCGCAAAGGCGATTACCAGGGCGGAACGGTCCAGGTTATCCCGCACATCACCAACGAGGTCAAGGACCGGATCCGCAAGGGCAAAGCCGGCTACGATGTCGCGATCATCGAAATCGGCGGCACGATCGGCGACATCGAGGGCTTGCCGATCATCGAGGCGACACGCCAGTTCGCGGCGGATGTCGGCCGGCGCAACTGCGTTTTCATCCACGTGACGCTGCTGCCCTACCTGAGTGTCTCCAAAGAGCAAAAAACCAAGCCTACGCAGCACAGCGTCAAGGATCTGCTCAGCCTGGGCATCCAGCCGGACCTGATCGTCTGCCGCTCCGAGATCCCGATCGGCGCCGATCTCAAGAGCAAGATCGCCCTGTTTTGCAACATTCCGCGTGAGTGCGTGATTGAAAACCTCGATCAGCCGCTCTTGTACGCGGTTCCCCTGGCCCTGGAAAAGGAAGGGTTGGCGGCATGGGTCTGCAGCCGCCTGGGATTCCCGGATGTCAAGCCCGATCTCGAAGCCTGGCGGCAGATGGTCCATGCCCTGGAGCATCCGGAGCATGCGGTCCAGATCGCCCTGGTCGGGAAATACGCCGCCCTGCACGACGCCTACCTGAGCATCGTGGAAGCGCTGACCCACGGCGGTGCCGGAATCAAGGGCAAGGTCGACATCCGCTGGATCGACTCCGACGATGTGACCGAAGAAACGGCGCCGGCCGCGTTCGAGAACATCGACGGCATCCTGGTGCCGGGCGGGTTTGGCGCCCGGGGCATCGAAGGGAAGATCGCGGCGGCCCGCTTTGCCCGCGAGCAGAAAATCCCGTTTTTCGGGATTTGCCTGGGCATGCAGATCGCCATCGTCGAGTATGCCCGCCATGTCCTCGGCCTGGCGGACGCGCACAGCGCCGAGTTCAATCCGCGCACACCCAATCCGGTGATCGATCTGATGCCCGAGCAGGCCCATGTCGAGCAGCTGGGCGGAACCATGCGCCTGGGCCAGTACCCCTGCGTGCTGAATGAAACGTCCCGGGCCTATGCCGCCTACCAGGAGAGCCTGATCCACGAGCGACACCGCCATCGCTTCGAGGTCAATAACGATTACCGCGATCTGCTGACCGAAAGCGGCATGCTGCTCAGCGGCACGTCGCCTGACAACCGGATCGTCGAAATGATCGAACTGCCGGACCATCCCTGGTTCGTCGGCTGCCAGTTTCACCCGGAGTTCAAGTCGCGGCCCAACCGGCCGCACCCCTTGTTCGCCCATTTTGTTCGCGAAGCGCATGCGTACAGGAAACGCCGCCTGACCTCCTGATTGTGTTGGGGAAGGCCTGTGAATGTGATACAATAGGCTCGATATTGGCCGATGCGGACAGTGGTCAGGACCGCACGGAAGACGGTCTTGTTCATCTGATAAATCTATTTGATCAGAAAGAAGGAATGACTGTGTACTGGCCGATTTTCTCCATTGTTGTCTCATTGCTTGCTTTTGGCGTGGCGGCCTGGCTTTACCGCTGGGTCAGCCGACTGCCGACCGCTGAAGGGCCGATCGGCGAGATCGGGGCCCTGATCAGGGCCGGCGCGTATACCTTCCTGCGCACCGAGTATAAGCTGCTGGGCCGCTTTGTCATCGCGGCAGCGGTCCTGATCCTGCTTTTCTTTCCCCGGCCGTTCTGGACGCACGACATCAAGATCAACCTCCTGATGGCGGTGACATACATTGCCGGGTCGGTCCTGTCCGCCCTGGCCGGCTACATCGGCATCAGCATCGCGACGCTCGCCAATGTCAAATCGGCCAGCGCCGCCCGGCAGGGCCTGGCGCCGTCATTTATGGCGGGATTCCGCGGCGGTGCCGTCATGGGCATGGCGGTTGTCGGCACCAGCCTGTTGGGCGCTGCCGTACTCTATCTGCTGACCAAGGAGGCTGAGCCGGTTCTGGCTTTCAGCTTCGGGGCCAGTTCGCTGGCCTTGTTCGCCAAGGCCGGCGGCGGTATTTTCACGAAAACCGCCGATATTTCCGCCGACCTGACGGGTAAAGTCGAATTGGGCATCCCGGAGGACGATCCGCGCAATCCGGCGGTCATTGCCGACAATGTCGGCGACAACGTCGGCGATGTCGCCGGCATGGGCGCCGACTTGTTCGACTCCAACATCGCCACGCTGGCCGCCTCGATGATTCTGGCGGTGCCGCTGGGCCAGGTCGATATCATTTTCTGCTTCGCCGGCCTGGGCCTTTTATCTTCGATCATCGGCGTCTTTCTGTCCGGTGTGAGCAAGAACGGCAATCCGGGCCGGGCCCTCAACCGCGGCACTTATGTGACCAACGTGATTTTCGCCTTGCTGTCCCTGGGCGCCACGCTGATCTTCGACTTTTCGATCCGGCTCTGGATCGCCGCGGCCATCGGCCTGGTTGCCGGAGCGGTTATCGGTTTTACCTCGGATCTGTTTACCTCTGACGGCAGCAAAACGGTCGATAAGGTGGCCAGGGCATCCCAAACCGGTCCTGCTTTCACGATTCTGAGCGGTTTTTCCTACGGCCTGCTCAGCTCGTTCCCGGCCATCCTGGGCATCGCCGCTGCCTCGCTGCTGTCCTTCAAGGTCTGTGAACCGCTAGGCGCAGGCTATCCGCTTTTGGGCATCAGCATGGCCGCTGTCGGCATGTTGTCCGTCGTCGGCATGATCATCTCCAACGACGCCTACGGCCCGATCGTCGACAATGCCCGCGGCCTGGCCGAGATGGGTCACCTCGGCGACAAGGTCCTTCAGATCACCGACGAGCTTGACGCGGCCGGCAACACGGCCAAGGCAATCACCAAGGGCTTTGCCATCGGCGCGGCCGGTCTGACCGTTATCGCCCTGTTAGCTGCCTACCAGGAAATCCTCAGCAAGGCCGGTGTGACCGGCGACGGCTTGAAATTCGATATCCTCAACCCGCTGGTCTTCTTTGGCATGATGGTCGGTATCGCGGTCCCGGCGGTCTTTTCGGCGATGCTGATCATGGGCGTCGACCGCAATGCCGAGCGTATGGTCGCCGAGATCCACCGCCAGTTTGACACCATCCCGGGTTTGAGGGAAGGCAAGGAAGGTGTGAAACCGGACTACAACAAGTGCATCGACATCGCTACGGTTGGCGCCCTGAAAGAATTGATTCCGGCTGGCCTGATGACGATTATTGTCACCCTCACCGTCGGTTTTATCGGCGGCGTCCACGCCATCGGCGGCTTTCTGGCCGGCAACATCACCTCCGGTCTGCTGCTGGCGCTGCTGATGTCCAATGCCGGCGGCTTGTGGGATAACGCCAAGAAGCACATTGAAGCCGGCAACTATGGCGGCAAGGGCTCCGATGCCCACAAGGCCGGTGTTATCGGCGATACGGTCGGCGACCCCTTCAAGGACACGGCCGGCCCGTCGATCAACACGCAGATCACCGTCGTCTCGCTGGTTGCGTCCCTGGCCGCCACCTTGTTTATCCTCTACTCGGTGTTCTGAGCGCAAGCCGGACGCGCTCATGCTCATTGAATAAAAAAAGGCCCGGCTCATTTTGAACCGGGCCTTTTTTGGGGAACTATTCGGGTCAGGTTGTTTTCTGCAGGGGGCAGACAACACGGCAGCTTTGCACGATGGTGGGCCTGAACTTGTTGATCGGGTCACGCTGGCGCAAGGCGGCAGCCAGGTTCTCTTCGTTCAGATCTGCTTCCGGACGCAAGTCCAGACTCGAACCGTTGTGCTCGAAACCGTCTTTGTTGGTCAGCGCGTAACGCGTCGCCCAGCGGCAGCGGTTGGTGTCCAGCGGCATGAAGTCATAGGTCTCGGCCCCGACTTTCAGAGCCAGCTTCTTGTCCGGTTCGAACGCGATGACCGGGCAGGCCTTGAGACATTTGCCGCAGTCGGCGCAAACGGCCTGGATGGTGGCCGGCAGAACCGGGTCGGCCTGCAGCGGCATGTCGGTGACGATCGCGATGAAACCCTGGTTGATGCCATAGGCTTCGGTGTAGGCGGCGCGGTTCCAGGTCAGCTGGCCCAGGCCGGCGCAGACGGCTTCGACCGCGTTGTTGATCGGGGCCGTGTGCAGACCGCGCGGGCTGCCGGTTTCCGTTCCGAGATGGGTCAGGTCGTGCGTCAGGGCCGCCTGGTAACCATGCTCCTGCAGGGATTTGACAACCTTGAGCGCCAGGATGGTCAGCTCGCGGTGAATCTGGTACTGCACGAAGACATAGGGGCCGACGGCTTCCGCCGGCGGTTTGCCCGCCCGCTCCAGGGCGGCTTCAGGATAGCGCATGCCGAGCACCAGGACGCTTTTGCCCTCCGGCAGGTAGTCTGCGGGACGGTAGAGGCGAAGCTGGCGGGTATTGACGGATGGTTCATAGGGCGTGAACAAGTCGTTCAGGTCGACCGCGTCAAGGATGGTCCGGCTGGCGGCGTCGCCCTTGAGCTGGTCGACGACCGCGTTGATCCGGGCGATGTCGGAAACGCCCGCCAGGTTGGCGCCGTAAGCTTTGGCCAGGTCCTTGACGGCCTGGGCGCCGCGCAGTTTGCGGCCGGGGTTGCCGCGCAGGGGCAGATCCATGTCCGGCAGGTCGCAGTTGACAACGACCGACGAATAGCTGATGCCGTATCCGTCCGGTGTTTCGCCGAACAGCTTGTGATCATGGATGATTGTCTGCACTTTGCGTGACTGGGAAATCACCGAGACGCCCAGCGTGTCGAAAATGCGGGCGATGTCCAGCGTCGCGAAGACCATGGCGCGCTGCGCCTCTTCGCGGATGGCTGAGCCGATGCGCTTCTTGTCGTCTTCGTCGATGCCGGCATAGCCGTCCAGACGCCACTTGATCGCGACAGCCAGGATGCTCTTGGCGTCGGGCAGGAGCGTGCTGAGATCAAGGCCCATTTCCTTGGCGGTCTTTTCCGAGAGGACGACCACCTGGTCGGCCGCATAGTCGGTCGCCGTCAGGATCGCCTGGTCAAGGATTTTGCGCGGCATGGGCAGGCCGGTCGGCATGAACTGGTTTTTGCGGGTCGTGAAGGCGGTGTAGTCCGGCTTTTCGGTGCGCATGTCCGGCGGCACGCAGACTTTCAGGCAGGTACCCAGCGTTCCGCTGCGCCGGCCTTGCTGTTCGACCGTATTCAGGATGACCTCTTCGTTGATGACATCCGGCACGCCCTGGTCCAGGTCGAGCGCGAAATGCTCGGCCCAGGCGCAGCGCCACAGGTTCTTGTTGGCGAAGCGGTTGTCCTTGTCCTCGACCCGCACATTGTTGACGCCGCGCACTTCCTTGGTGAAAGCCTGGGTCGGGCAATGCTGGATGCAGGCGCCGCACATGTCGCAGAGGGCTTTGCCCTTGTAAAGCGGCGTCGGCTCGATCTCGGCTTCCGTGATGATGCTGACAAAGCGGTTGCGCGGCCCGTATTCCGGTGACAGCGACAGGCCGTTCCAGCCCAGTTCAGTCAGACCGGCGGTGACGGCGGCGTAGATATGGGAGATGTCGGGGGCAAAGACCGCTTTCAGGTCCTTGTATTCCTTGTAGCGCCAGATGTTGCTGGAAACGATCGGGACGGAGCGGAAGCCCATGTCTTCCAGTTCGCAGGCGAGCGTAAAGGAGATGTGGTCCAGCTTGTCGTTCATGGCGATCTGGACACCGTAGCTGTCCGCGATGTGGGCGCTTTCTTCACCGTCCAGCTCGATGGTGGCGTCCGGGTGGTGAATGGCGCAGACCATCACGGTGCGGGCGGAGGGCAAGATGCCCTGGGGGCTCATCATGATCGGGGCATTGGCAAAACGTTCGATGTTGGCAAATCCAACCAGGTCAGCGCCGAGCTCATAGGCTTTCTTTTTCAGCTGCAGCGCAAGGGACGGATCATAGGATGCGGGCATAAAAAGACCTCCTGCTTTTTTCTTAAGTGTAGGCAACAGGAGGTGGTTTGTCATTCACTATGGGCGAATGGCGATGGGCTATTCAACTGGACAGGACTGCGGCGATCTGGCCCGCGCAATCCCGCAGCTGCTCAACGAGAAAGGCTGCTTCCTGCTGACGGCCTGCCTGACCGGGCCGCGCGGCGCCGAGGGCGCCGAGAAAATTGCAGCGCTCGACCTTGATCGGGACGGCCGCGGCCAGGACATCGTTGGCTTCGTGCAGCACGCAGAAGCCCTGCTGGCGGATCGCCTCGCGCGCCTGGACCAGCTCAGGCAGGCTGCGGATGCTGTCCCAGCGCTCCTCCGGGAAGCCCCAGCGCCCCAAGATGTCGTTGAGCTGGCCGGAGTTGGCGTAGCTGACCAGGATCCGGCCGGTGGGCTTGGTGTAGATGAAATCGCCGCTTTTGGCATCGAAGCGGACGATATCGCCCTGCCGGGCGCTGTCACTGGTTTGCAGGACCATTTTGCGCTCGCCGAACGACAAGGTCGTGAAATAGATCGGCGCCGCCAGCAGGCGGCTCTTGGCGCGAATGATCTGCATGATCTGGTCCGGCAGGTCGGCATGGGGCGCCGTGACCATCTGGATCATGCAGGTCTTGTGGCTGGCGTGGTAGCGATGCAGGCTATCCTGGGTCAGATATTCGGCCCGGACCAGCGTCTTCAGGATCTTGCACAGGGTATTGGGCGCGATACCGGTCCGGCGGGACAGTTCGCTCAGGCTGAATCCTTCACCGAGCGGATCATCAAACCCGAAGATGTCCAGGATGTGCAGCGCTTTCAGGACGGAACGGACATAAGGGCTGTTATCCATGATTTGTTCTCCAGCAAGCGGTAAAATCAACTCTATTATACCACAAGCCCTTTTCAAGCCAGACGGACAGCGGTAAACTTGGGGTATTAGGTTTGCCGGACGCAAAAGGGAGGACACGCACCATGAACGCATTAAATGGAGCGGTTAACCGCTGCCTTTACCTGGACCAGAACCACCAGCTGACCGTGCGGGAGAAACCGGTCCCGGTTCCCGGACCCGGAACGGCCCTGGTCCGGATTGCCGCCAACGGCATCTGCGGGTCGGACCTGCACTTTTTCAAAGAGGGCCGCCTGGGCAACTTCGTGGTCGACCGGCCCTACATCCCCGGTCACGAAGCCAGCGGTGAGATCGTGTCGCTGGGCAGCGGTGTGCGCGACCTGGCGGTCGGCGACCGGGTGGTCATCGAGCCCGGTATCCCCTGCGGGCATTGCGCCTGGTGCCGGGCCGGCCGTTACAATCTGTGTCCGGACGTTGTCTTCTTATCGGCGCCGCCGACAGACGGAACGCTCTGCGATTATCTTGTCGTGCGGGCCGACGCCCTCTGGCGCATGCCGGAGGCGCTGAGCTTTCAGGATGCCGCTCTGGCCGAGCCGGCAGCTGTGGCGGTCCACGCGGTCAGGCGGGCGCGTTTTGCCCCGGGCGCCAGCGCCCTTGTCGTCGGTGCCGGTCCGATCGGGCTGATGGTTGCCCAGGCGTTCCGGGCAGCCGGCGGCGGCGAGGTCGTCTGCCGGGACCTGATCGAGAAAAGGCTGCAGGCCGCCGAACAGCTGGGCGCGCGGCGCGCCGGGTTGGACGACAAAGTCGAGGCCGACGTCGTCTTTGACACCTCCGGCTCGGCGAAGGCTTGTGCCGGTTTGTTTGCGGCGGCCCGACCGGGCGGCTGCGTTGTACAGGTCGGCTGGCCTGCCGGCAACCTGGTCAGCATGAACATCGCCGATTTTCTCGACCGGGAACTGGACTATGTCGCGGTCAACCGCTACGCCAACGCGTTTCCGGCCGCCCTGCAATGGCTCGGTGACGGGCGCATCCAGACCGGACCGCTGGTCACACATATCTTTTCCTTCGAACAATCGCCGGAAGCTTTTGCCTTTTCCGCCCAGCATCCGGCCGATGTCATCAAGACCGTCATCTTGAACCAATAGGGAATTTTCCGGAAAGTGAGTCGACCCATGAACGAGCCAGACGTTTTTTCTACGCCAAGCCGGCTTTGCCTGTTTGGCGAGCACCAGGATTACCTGGGTCTTGAAGTGGTCGCTGTTGCCATTGACCTGCGCTTTTCCGCGCGGGTGATCAAACAGCCGGTCCCGGTGATCCATATCGCCATCCGGGACAGCAAGCTGGACCGGCTCGATTCGGTCAATGACGCGCAGCAGTACGAGTATTTGGCCATCGACCTGCGCGAACCGATCGGCTATACCTCGAAGCGCGATTACCTGCGCTCCAGCGTGCGGGTGCTGCAAAAACACGGCTATCCGCTGACCGGTCTCGATATCCGCATGGATTCGCAGATCCCGATCGGCAAGGGCATGTGCTCGTCGAGCACCATGATCGTGGTCCTGATCAAGGCGATCCTGGCGAGTATCGGCAACCCGGACAGCGAGGACCCGCGCAAGATCGCCGAACTGGCCTTCCAGGCTGAGGTGACCGAGTTCAACGAGCCCGGCGGGCGCATGGACCACTACACCTCGGCGCTGGGCGGCATGGTTCATTTGGATTTTGACGGCGAATTCAAGATCGCGCCGCTGGCAACGCGCCTGGATGGGTGCTTTATTCTGTTTGACTCGCTGGAACAAAAAAACACCACCCAGGTCCTGGCGGCAGCCAAGGTGCCCACCCAGGAAGCCCTGGCCGCGCTGGCTTCCTGCGGCATCGGCAGCGTCCGTGACTTTTTTAGGCCGGACGGGTCGCGCGACGAGACGCGTCTGGCGCTCTTGGCCCGGCTCGATCCGGCGCGCCGGCGGGCGCTCGACGCCAACATCGACAACTATGCGCTGCTCAAGCGTGGCTTGGCGGTGCTGCAGGCGGAAACGGTCGACAACCGCCGGCTTGGCGAGCTGCTGTCGGCACATCACGCCCGGCTGCGCGACGGGCTGGGCATTTCGACGCCGACGCTGGAGAAGATCCTCGACACGGCCCTGGCGCACGGCGCCTGGGGCGGCAAGGTCAACGGATCCGGCGGCGGCGGCTGCTGCTTCGTCTACGCGGATGCGGCCGATGCGCCGGCGATCATCGAAGCGGTGGAACACCTGGGCTATCCGGCCCGGCTGTTGCGCCAGGACAGCGGTGTCAGGAGGGATTCATGATGGATCAGATTGAAACAAAGCGGGCGGAGCTGCCCGGCATGAAAGCTGTCGTACTGGCCGCCGGCAAGGGCAAACGGCTGCAGTCCGAGCACTCGGACCTGCCCAAGGTGCTGCGTCAGGCCGCGGGCCGGCCGCTGCTGGACTGGGTCCTGGAGCACATCGCCTTCATCAGGCCGGAAAACACGATCATCGTCGTGGGGTTCATGGCGGACAAGGTCAAACAGGCTGTCGGCGCTTCCTATCGCTATGCCCTGCAGCGCGAACAGCTGGGAACCGGGCACGCGGTTGCCGCGGCGGCTCCGGAGCTGTCCGGCGATCCGGGCGATGTGCTGGTGGTTTACGGCGACATGCCGCTGGTGCAGACCGACACCTATTACAACCTGGCCAGGAAGCACCAGCAAAGCGGCGCCGACTGCACCATGCTGACAGCGGTTGTCGCGAACATCCCCGACTATGGCCGCATCATCCGCTCGCCCGACGGCCGCTTTGCCGGCATCGTCGAACAGAAGGACTGCACCCCGGAACAGCTCAAAATCAACGAGGTCAACCCCGGTATCTATGTCTTCCGGATCCAGCCGCTCCTGTTGGCCTTGCAAAACCTTGGCAACAACAACGCTCAGCGGGAGTATTACCTGACGGATGTGCCCCAGATCATGCGCCTGTCCGGGTTGCGGGTCGAGACCGAGACGCTCTATGATGAAAAACAGATCCTGGGGGTCAACACGCTCCAGGACCTGAACCGCAGCGAAAGCTACCTGCAGGAGGACACCGTATGATCCGCTTCGGAACCGGCGGCTGGCGGGCCATCATCGCCGACGAATTCACCAGAAGCAACATCCAGCTGCTTTGCCAGGGGCTGGCCGCCAAGATGCAGGCGGAGGGGGTCACCGACCCCGGGATCGTGCTGGGCTATGACCGCCGTTTCCTGTCCCGCGAAGCCGCCATATGGGCCGCGCAGGTGCTGGCCGCCAACAACATCACGGTCAGGCTGATCGACCGGGAAGCGCCCACACCCCTGATCATGTTCACAGTGAAGCGGCTGGGAACGGCTTACGGCCTGGCGGTGACCGCCAGCCACAACCCGGCCGTCTACAACGGCATCAAGCTGTTTACGGCCGGCGGACGCGACGCGGACGCCCAGGTGACCGCCCAGCTTGAGCAGATCATCGACGCCCTCAAGCCTGAGGAGGTCGTCGTAATGCCGGTCCAGGACGCGGAGCGGGCCGGCCTCCTGCTGACGATCAATCCGTTCAACACCTACATCGACGCGATCATTGCCTCGATCAACATGGACGCGATTCGTGGCCGGGAGCTCAAGGTCGCCCTCGACCCGATGTTCGGCGTCTCCCGGACCAGCCTGCAGACGATCCTGATGACCGCGCGCTGCGAGGTCGAGGTCATCCACGAGCGCCGGGACACGCTGTTCGGCGGCCGCCTGCCCTCGCCGAATGTCGAAACGCTCAACAGCCTCAAGCAGGTCGTTCTCGAACACCGCTGCGACCTGGGCATCGCGACCGACGGCGACGCCGACCGGCTCGGGATCATCGATGACGAGGGGCGCTTTCTGCATCCCAACCAGATCCTGGTCCTGCTGTACTACTATCTGCTGGGCCGCAAGGGCTGGCGCGGTCCCTGCGTGCGCAACATCGCCACAACCCACCTGCTGGATCGCGTGGCGGCCCACTTCGGGGAGACATGTTACGAAGTGCCGGTCGGGTTCAAGCACATCTCAGCCAAAATGCAGGAAACGCAAGCGGTGATCGGCGGCGAATCATCAGGCGGCCTGACCGTACGCGGCCACATCCCGGGCAAGGACGGCATCTATGCGGCGGCCCTGCTGGTGGAAATGCTGGCGGTGACCGGCCAGCGCCTTTCGGACCTGTTCCGCGAAATCACGGCCAAGTTCGGCCGGTTGTTTATGACAGAAAAGGATTTCCGTTTCACCGAGGCGGACAAGCAACTCATCTCGCAGCGCCTGCTGGTCGACCACAACCTGCCCGACTTTTCGGAAGCGGTCGAAAAAGTCAGCTGGCTGGACGGCTGCAAAGTCTACTTCAAAAACGGCGGCTGGGTGATCGCCCGTTTTTCCGGTACGGAACCGCTGCTGAGGATCTTCTGCGAGATGCCGGACCTGGCGCTGGCCGAACAGATCAGCGACCAGCTGGCCGAACACCTGAATCTTCAGGCCTGAGCAGCCATTTCTGCGTACACATCGCCGATGATGGCCAGCGCCTCGTTGAGCTGGTCATCGGTATGTGTCGCTGTGTAGCTGGTGCGCAGCAGGCAGGAATCCTGCGGGACGGCCGGCGGGAAGACCGGGTTGACATAGACCCCGCGGTCGAGCAGTTTCTTGGCCGTAACCATGGTCTGGATGTCTGTGCCGGTCATGATGGGGATGATCGGCACCAGCTCGTTGCCGCTGTCATGGATCGTGACATGCTCCAGGGCCTGCAGGCCGTGTTTCATGTGGCAGGCAATGGCGTTGAGCCGTTTCACGCGCCAGGGCTCGGTGTCGAGGATCCGCAGCGCTTCGCGGGCGGCCGCGATCTGGGCCGGCGGGATGCTGGCACTGAAGATGAAGGGCCGCGCGTTGTGCTTGATGTAATGGATCGCATTGGCGCTGCCGGCCACGCAGCCGCCCAACGACGCGAGTGTCTTGGAAAAGGTGTTCATGATCAGGTCGACTTCGTCGGTGAGACCGTAATACTCGGCCGTGCCCCGGCCCTTCTCGCCCAGAACGCCAATCGCGTGGGCATCGTCAACCAGGATGCGCGCGCCGTACTGGCGGGCCAGCCTGACGATAGCGGGCAGGTTGCAGATCTCGCCTTCCATGCTGAAGACACCGTCGGTGACGATCAGGATGCCGGCTTTTTCGTCCGCGGCGCAATGGCTGAGCAACCGCTCAAGGTCGTCCATGTCGTTGTGCTTGAATTTCAGGGTTTTGGCAAAGCTCAGGCGCGTACCGTCGACGATGCTGGCATGGTTCATGGTGTCCGACAGGATGTAGTCGCCGCGGCAGGCAATCGACGAGATAATCGACAGGTTGGACTGGAAACCGGTCGAGAAGACCAGGGCATCTTCCTTTTGCAGGAAGCGGGCCAATGCTTCTTCCAGCTCGATGTGCAGGTCAAGCGTCCCGTTCAGGAAACGCGACCCGGAGCAGCCGGTGCCGTATTTCTCGACCGCCTTGATTGCGGCGGCTTTGACACGCGGATCCGCCGTCAGGCCCAGGTAATTGTTGGAACCGAGCATGATGGTCCGGTGGCCTTCCATGGTGACGACGGTATCCTGTCCGGTTGTCAGGGTGTGGAAAAACGGGTAGATCCCCAGTTCCATAACTTCGCGCGCACGGGTAAACTCCCGGCATTTCTGGAATAAATCCATCGCAAACTGCTCCTTGCTGCTGTCTGGTGCCAAGCACCGCGTTTCTTTTGACGGTCAATGCTTTTACAATGTGCTCATCATAGCACAGCAGATTCAGAATGGAAAGTATCGGGGCGTTGCTTGACGGACACACCTGACCTGGCCTATGATTTGGTTGTAACACTGCGCACGCACGGCAGCAAACCGGGAGGGATCAGGATGAAATTTCAGATTGTACACGCCAACATCAATGTACTGGACTTGGACCGTTCGATCGCGTTTTACCAAAAAGCCCTCGGCCTCGAGGTCAAACGGCGAAAAATGGCGGCGGACGGCAGTTTTGAACTGGCCTTCCTCGGCGACGGCATCGGCCAGTTCCAAATCGAACTGACCTGGCTGCGCGACCGGAAAGAACCCTACGACCTGGGCGACAACGAATCGCACATCTGCTTTCGCACCGACCAGTATGACGAAGCGCACGCGCTGCATGAGGCGATGGGCTGCATCTGTTTTGAGAACACATCCATGGGGCTCTATTTCATCCATGACCCGGACGACTACTGGCTGGAGATTGTTCCGCAGCGCTAAGGTAAGGGACTGTCAAAAAAAGAGCTGCTTTTTGATGTATTTTCCCTAACCGGGCCATTGATTGTAAATTCTTGCTGGCCTGGGTTAAAAAACGGGACAGGAAAACCCCGATCTGCTAAAATAGGCACGACAAATGTTTGTCAAAAGAAGCAGAAAGTGTGGTGCTGGCATGAAAGCTGTTGTTGATCGCGACTTGTGCATCGGTTGCGGCCTGTGCACGGAAATCTGCCCGGAAGTGTTTGAGATGGATGACGAGGCGATCGCCCAGGTGATCGTCGATGTCATCCCGGCCGAAATCGAAGAAACCGCCCGGGAAGCGGCCGCTTCCTGCCCGGTTGAGGCGATTGCGATCGAAGACTGAACCGGTTGCCTGCTAGTCAGGCAGACCAGGCTGGCAAGCCGGGCACCAGTGCGTGCTGCGGCCGGCCAGCTTTTTCTTTTGGACCGCCAGGCTGCACCGGCGGCAGGGCTGTCCGGAGCGGCCGTAGACCATCAGGCAATGCTGGAAGCTGCCCTTGCGGTTCCAGCCGTCGACATAATCCTTGAGGGTCGTGCCGCACAGATCGACGGCGCGGAGCAGGACAGAGCGGACCGCATCTGCCAGCCGGGCGGTTTCGGCGTCGTCAAGCGAGCCGGCCAGGCGCTGGGGAGACAGACGGCTGGCGAAGAGGATCTCATCCGCATAGATGTTGCCGATTCCGGCGACGATCGCCTGGTTGAGCAGGGCGGCCTTCAGGTTCAGCCGGCTGTGCCCGGAGAGCTGCCGGGCCAGCAGTTCGGCGCCAAACGACGGTTCGAGCGGCTCGGGTCCCAAGCGCGGAAGCGCAGCAGGCAGTTGGTCAGCCGACTGGGCCGGATAGAGGCTGAAGCGGCCGAAACGGCGGGTGTCCTGGAAGATCAGCCAGATCGGCGGCATCGTCTCGCCGTCAAGTTCAATGCGGACATGCGTGTGCTTGCGGGCGGGTTCCGGCGCATCCTGCAAAGTCAGGCGTCCTGTCATGCGCAGGTGCACCACCAGCCAGTAGGCCGTTCCCGCTGCGTGGGTCGGAGCCAAAAAGAAAAGCAGATATTTGCCCCGCCGTGCGCTGCGGGTCACGGTCAGCCCCGCGATCGCGTCCGGGCCGGCGCCGCACCAGACCGACGGCGTGTCCAGGATGACACGGTTGACAGAGCGTCCGACGACAAAAGGGTCCAGGCTGCGGCGAACCGTTTCAACTTCAGGCAATTCAGGCATGACAGAGCTCCTTTTCGCGGTATAATAGATGCGGCGGGACCGGATTGAGATCCGGCCGGGAGGGCATATGGCAAAATGCAAATGCTGCGGCACAAAGGGATTCATCATCGAGACCGATGTCAACGGCCTTTGTTCCGCCTGCGCTCCCTACTATTATCTGACAATGCCTGACGATTTGAAAGAGCTTGACAAGATCATCCGGGCGCTGGAGCGCATCAACCAGGCGGAAGCGGCGCTGGGCCGCCTGGATTCGGCCAGGATGCTGCTGGAACGCCTGCGTCCCTATGCCGAAGCCGGCCTGGTTCAGCTGCCCCGGCCTTTGCATGAACTGGAAGCCTGGCTGGACGAACAGCAGGCGGACTGGCAAGAAGATGCTTAGCGGCCGGCAGCTTCATTTCCTGGCCGCGCTGCTGTTCAGCGCCCTGGCCCTGGCTGGGTTCTGGCAGGGCTGGTCCACGTTCAGTGCCTTGTCCGCCCTGGTGGCCGTGCTGGCCTGGCTGCTCTACGGGCGCAGCCGCCTGAAAAGCCAAACGCGTGACGAAGACTCGTGTGATCTGGCCAATATGCCGGATTTTCCGGAAGGCCAGGCCAAGCTGATCGACAGCGGCCGGCTGCCCAACCGCTTTCATCCGCGGGTCAGCCTGCGCGAGTTTGAAACCTGCCATTTTGTCGTCAAGGGCCAGCGGCTGCTCCTGTCTGCGCTGCCCGACGGGCTGAAAATCGACCCGACCCGTCTGGCGGTCCGTTTTTCAGGCGGTCAGTATTACTACATCCTGCGGCCCCAGGAGATCCTGATGCCGGCCCAGGTCGATGAACAAATCCAGGGCGAGCTGGTCATCACGAGCCAGCGCATGATTTTCCTGGCTGACGAAAACGGCTTCGAGGTGCCGCTGCAGAACCTGAAACTGCTTGACTGCAGTGCGCACCTAGTCGATTTTCATGTGCGCAACCGCCGCTATACGATCCAGACAGACGCCGCCTGCTATGCGGAAAAAGTCCTCATGATGCTGCTGCAGCCCAAAATCTGAAGGCAGATCAGGTTTCATTTTCCAGTTCTTCGAGCCAGACCAGGGCCTGCGCGTCGCTGGGCATCCGCCAGTCGCCGCGCGGCGACAAGGTGACGGAGCCGACTTTGGGTCCGTCGGGCAGGCAGGAACGCTTGAACTGCTGGCTGAAAAAGCGCTTCAGGAACACGGTCAGCCAGTGCTTGATGGTCGTCCGGTCGAAGCGGCCGGCGAAGGCATGTTCGGCCAGACGCAGAATTTTGCGCGGCGTGAAGCCGAAGCGCACGAAATAATAAAGGAAAAAATCGTGCAGATCGTAGGGGCCGACGATCTGCTCGGTCTTCTGGCTGATCTCGCCGTTTTGCGGCGGCAGCAGTTCAGGGCTGACCGGTGTGTCAAGGACGTCGAGCAGCAGATCGTGAAGATCCGGTACCAGGTTTTCCGCGGCATGCCGGACCAGGTGGCGCACCAGTGTTTTGGGGACAGAGCTGTTGACGCCGTACATCGACATGTGGTCGCCGTTGTAGGTCGCCCAGCCCAGGGCCAGTTCCGACAAGTCGCCGGTGCCGATGACCAGACCGCCCACCTGGTTGGCCAGATCCATCAGGATCTGGGTCCGCTCCCTGGCCTGGGCGTTTTCATAGGTGACATCGTGGCGGTCAGGATCGTGGCCGATCGCGTCAAAATGCTGCAAAACAGCTTCGCGAATGGAGATTTCCCGCAGCTCGGTCTGGCTGGCCCTGGCCAGCGCCAGGGCGTTGCGGTAGGTGCGGTCGGTCGTGCCGAACCCCGGCATGGTGACCGCCAGGATGCCCGACCGGTCCAGCTGCAAGGCGTCGAAAGTCCGGATCGTGACCAGGAAAGCCAGCGTGGAGTCCAGGCCGCCGGACAGGCCGATCACCGCGTGATTGGCGCCGATGTGCGCCAAGCGCTTCTTCAGACCCTGGACCTGCAGGGCGATGATCTCGTCACAACGCTCGGCGAGGTCCCGGTGATCGGCGGGGACGAAGGGCGATGCCGGGACCGGCCGTTCCAGTCTGAGCGGCACAACAGGCAGGGAAAAGGGCTGGATCCGCTGCTGCGCAGCCAGGTCCGGACGGCCAAAGGTGTTCTGGCGCCTCCGTTCCGCGGCAAGCAGCTGCACGTCGATGTCAGCACACGTCAATCCGTGGCTGAACAGCGCCGACTCGGCCAGCTTGCGCCCGTTTTCGCAGATCAGGTTGTGGCCCGAGAAGACCAGGTCAGTGGTCGATTCGCCTTCGCCCGCGTCGGCATACAGGTAGGCGCAGAGCAACCGCGCGGACTGGCTTTGCACCAGCAGCCGCCGGTAGGCCGCTTTGGTCAGCGTTTCATCGCTGGCAGACAGGTTGCCGATCACGGTGGCTCCGGCCTGGGCGGAAGCAATTGAGGGGGGCTGCGGAACCCACAGGTCTTCGCAGATTTCGAAAGCGAGCTGAAAATCCGGCATCTCGCGGCAAGCAAAGAGCAGATCGTTGCCAAACGGCACCTCTTCGCCGTCGAACAGGATCGTCCGGGGTTCCTGTCCGGCGGCCGGCGCCGGCGTGAAATGGCGCAGCTCGTAGAATTCGGCGTAGTTGGGGATGTGCTGCTTGGGCACGATGCCCAGGATCCGGCCCCGCTGGAAAATCGCAGCGCAGTTATACAGGGCCGGTCCGACCGCCAGGGGCATCCCGACGGCGCAGACCGCGTCCGCATCCGCTGTGGCCCGGACCAGATCCAGCAGCGCCCGGCGTGCGGCGTCCTGGAGGGCCTGGCTGAGAAACAAGTCGGCACAGGTGTAGCCGGTCAGGCAGAGTTCGGGAAAAACCACCAGGCTGGCCTGCCTGGTTTGCGCTTCGCGGATCAGTTCCAGGATTTTTTGGCTGTTGCCGGCGACATCTGCGACCCGGATGACCGGGGTCGCCGCCGCGACGCGGATAAAACCGTCCTTCATTGTCTTGCCCTCTTTCCGATGTCGTGTAAGGTCTGTGCCCTTATTCTAGCACAGAACAGCCCCTCGTTTCAGCGCGGAATGGTGTATAATGATCATACCAAAGCCCGGCTCGGAGCATTCATACAGACAGGGGGATACAGCATGGAAACGATCACAAGGGACCAGATACTTGAAGCGCTCGCCCAGGACCGGTTTCTCCTTTTCGGACAGCCGAAATGGACCCTGGGGAAGAACACCTGCAACACGTACGAAGTCTTCATCGACCTGATGATCGCCGAGGACCAGCACCAGGTGCCCGCCCAGGCTTTCATTCCCGTTATCGAAGCCGATGAAGAGCTGACCATGCGCTTTGGGGCCTGGTTCCTGGAAAAGGCGTTCAGCAGCGGCGCGCGCCTGATGAAGGATCTGGGCATGGATCTCAACATCTCGATCAACGTCCTTGGTTTCCAGGCCAACCGGCCGGAATTCGTCGACCGGGCTGTCGAGCTGGTCGCCAGGTCCGGCATCCGCTACGACCATGTCCAGTTTGAGCTCAGCGAAGCCCAGCCGCTCAACCCCACCGGGATTGCCAACCTCTGCCGTCTGCACGACGCCTACGGCATCAAGCTGGTCCTGGGCAACTTCGGGACCGGATACTCGACGGTCGATCTGCTCCGGCATGTCCCGTTTGACATGCTCGAACTCAGCAAGGACTTTACGGCTGAAATCACGGAATCGGAACGGGCCCTGAAGGTGTCGCTGGCGGTCTTGCAGATGGCCCAGGTCCTGGACATCACGGTATGCGCCAAGGGCATCGAGAGCGCCGAGCAGCTCGAGCTGCTCGAAGAAGCCGGCTTCTACAAAGCCCAGGGGTACCTGATCGGCCGGCCTATGCCGCTCGACGAGCTGGCAGCCTTTGTGCGCAAGTACGCGGCTTAACGGCCGGCCTGGCGCATCAGGCGCACGAGATCGGCAAGCCGCGGCGGTTTGCCGTACATGAGGACGCCCAGCCGGTAGATGCGGCTGGACAACGACCCGGTGGCATAAATGGTCAGGAGCATCAGGGCGACGGACAGGGCGATCGACCAGCCCGGGACATCCGTCATGCAGATGCGCACGAACATGGCCATCGGGGCGACGAACGGAACATAGGAAAACACCGCCAGCCAAGTGGCTTCCGGCGCCAGCATACCGAAGATCGAGATGAACATGGCGGCCATGATCACGAGGATGACCGGCATGATGCTCGTGTTGATGTCCTCGCTCCGGCTGGCCAGGGATCCCAGGGCGCCGTATAAGAACGCGTACATGAAATAACCCAGCAAGTAGAACAGCACCGTGTAGCCGATGATCGCCGGCGGCATGTCGAACACAGACTGGATAAACGCGATCCCGGCCCAATGGGCGCGGTTGAGGGCATAAAAGCCGGCGGCCGCCAGCAGAAACAGCCCGATCTGGGTCAGTCCGGCCAGGCCGGAACCGAGCACTTTACCGAACATCAGGTTGAGCGGGCGGGTCGATGTGATCAGCATCTCCATGGCCCGGTTGCTTTTTTCAGACGCCACCGAGGACGCGAGCAGCTGGCCGTACATCATGACGGTGATATAGAGCAGGAACATCAGCAGATAGGTGTAGAAATAAGTCTGCTGCGTCGCTTTACCTTGCTCGGCGACCGTTTCAACCCAGATCAGCTCCGATTCGGCCAGGATCTGGCCGATGGTGTCCTCGTCCAGCCCCAGCGCGGTCAGCTGGCTGATGCGGCTGCGCGCGGTCAGCCAGTCGGACAGCTCAGCAGGGAGACTGTCCTGGGAACGGCGCTCGATCAGGGTCGCGCGGCTCGGGGTTTCCAGCACCAGCACGGCGCGCGCCTCGCCTTCGTGCACGGTTTGCTTCAAATGGTCCAGTTCGGCGCGTTCGGCCGGTGCAAACAGGAATTGCGGCCATTGCTGCCGCAGTGCATCCAAGTCGGCCATCAGGCCGGTTTCGTCGATCACGTGCACTGTGTCCTTCGATCCCGGCTGGGCCGGCGTTTGCGGATCGGCCAGCCCGAGCGCCCGGACCCCCGCGATGATCGCCGGCAGGCTCAGGCCGATGCCGATCAGGACGATCATGGCGACGGTGATGCCGATGTAGACTTTGTTGCGCAGATAGGAAAGGTACTCGAAGGCCAACACCACGCGAAAGGGCCTGAAGCGGCTGATCCGGCTCATAGGGCGTCACCTGCCTTGTCCACAAAGATTTCTTCAAGTGTTGGTTCGACGACCAGAAACTGCTCCAGGTCGGCCCCGGCGGCAGCCAGGGCGGCGAAAAGCACGCTGCGGTCCGATTCCCGGTGCAGCTCGACCCGGCAGCCGTCCTGCGCGGATGCGACGGACCGGACCAGGTCGGCGGCCCGGGGAACCTGGCGCCAGATCCGGCGCAGCTGCTCGTCCGCGGGTAGGCTGTGGTCGTGGAAGCGCAGCTGAAGGCTGCGGCGCGGGTATTGCCGTTTGAGCTCGCCGATCCGGCCGCTGACCTGGATCTGGCCCTGATGCAGGATGGCCACCGAATCGCAGAACTGCTCGACATAGTTCATCTGGTGGCTGGAAAACAAGATGATTTTCCCCAGACCGGCCTGCTCTTTGACGATCGTCTTGAGCAGCTGGGCGTTGACCGGGTCGAGGCCGCTGAACGGTTCGTCCAGGATGATCAGGTCGGGGTCGTGGAGCAGCGCCAGGGCCAGTTGGATTTTCTGCTGGTTGCCTTTGCTCAGCGTTTCCAGCTTCTTGTCCAGGGTGTCGGCCAGGCCCATGCGCTCCAGCCAGCCGGTGACGGCTTTTTTTGCTCCGGTTTTGTCCAGGCCGCGCAGGCAGGCCAGGTAAACGAGCTGGTCGCGAATCGTCTGCTTGGGGTAAAGGCCTTTCTCTTCCGGCAGGTAGCCGATGCGGATGCTTCGCTCGCAGATAGGACGGCCGTCGAGCAGGACCTGGCCGCTATCGGGCGGGAAGACCTGCATGATGATCCGGATGGTGGTCGTCTTGCCGGCGCCGTTGCGGCCTAAAAGGCCAAGCGCCAGGCCGGGCTCGACGGCGAAGCTGACGCCCTTCAGGACCTCAGTGGGCCCGAAACTTTTCCGTAAATCCGTGACAGTCAGGATCATGGCGAAACCTCCTGCTGGCGGCGCAGGTCGCGGGGGGCCTGGCCGGTGATGCGCTGAAACTGGCGGTTGAAGCTGCGGATCGACGCGAAGCCGCAGTTGTAGGCGATGTCGGTGATCGATTCCTGGCTGGACCGGAGCTGATCCAGGGCGCGATCGACGCGCAGCCGGGCCAGATAGTCAGATAGCGACAGGCCGGTCGCGGCGTGGAACGTCCGGGAGATGTGCGCCGGGCAGACCTTGAAGTGCCGCGCCAGTTCTGACCGGCTGACCGGCTCATGCAGATGCCGGGCCAGGTAGTCCAGGATGGCCTGCATCAGGCCGGGCCGGCCGGAACCGGGCGGCAGTGACTGCAGGCTGGCCGGACCGTTTTCCGGGCGCACCAGGGCCAGCAGCAGCTGGTTGAGCAGCCCGCAGGCAGCCAGTTCAGCATACGGTTTTTGTTTGTCCATTTCATCCTGGAGCCGCCCGACCAGGTCGCAGACGCGCTTGAAATCAGGCCCGTCGGGGGCAAAGCGCCAGATTGCCTGGGGCAGGCTGATCCGGCCGCCGACCAGGTCGGGCGAGAAGATCAGCATAAAACCGCGGGTCGGCCGGCAGGCACTGTAATAATGGATGGTCCACGGCGAAGTCAGGATCGCCTGGCCGGCCTGCAGCAGGACCTCCTGGTTGGCGATCCCCACTTTTTGCCGGCCGCTGACAACCACGAACAGCTCATAGGCGTCGTGGTAATGCGCGAGAAAATCGAGACCGTCCGATCTGCGGATAAAGAGATAACGGGCATCCCGGTCGCGGCTTTGTTCATGAAAGGGTTCCAAGCTGATCGTCCCTCCGCTGTCTGATGCAACAATTTGACTACAGCATAGCATGATTTGGCGAGTAGGGAAAGGCCAGATCCCGTATAATGTAACTGTCGGCATCCGCGATTTCGGCCAGTCCGGGGCAAGGGTGCCAGAACAGGACGAGGAGGATCAGAAAATGCGCAAGGCACTGATTGTACAAGGCGGCTGGCAGGGCCATGAACCCGTTCAGGTTTCCGAGGTCTTTGCCCGCGTCCTGCGCGCGGAAGGCTTCGATGTCACCATCTCCGATACGCTGGACAGCCTGCTGGACCTGGAGGCGCTCAAACAGCTGCACCTGCTGGTGCCGGCCTGGACCATGGGCACGATCTCCAAAGAACAAAGCGGCAACGCCAGCCTGGCGGTCGCGTCCGGCGTCGGTCTGGCCGGCTGTCACGGCGGCATGTGCGATTCGTTCCGCCAGGATACCAACTGGCAGTTCATGACCGGCGGCCAGTGGGTGGCCCACCCCGGCAACAACGGCACGCCGTACCGGGTCAACATCCGGTCGTCATCCAACCCGATTACAGAAGGCATCGCCGACTTTGAGGTCAAGAGCGAGCAGTACTACGTCCACGTCGACCCGGCCGTCGAGGTCCTGGCCAGCACGCTCTTTCCCAACCCGGCCGCGATCGGCTTCCATTCATCCAACCCCCTCTGCGCCGTGCCGGTCGTCTGGACCAAGCGCTGGGGGCACGGGCGTGTTTTTTACAACTCGCTTGGCCACCATGCCGATGTTTTTGACGCCAGCGAACCGATCGAACTGATGCGGCGCGGGTTCCTGTGGGCTGCGGCCGGCAAGGACCGGGCCATGCAGCTGGGCCTGAAGCTGGACGATTTCCAACCCCAACCCTGACGGAGGTGCACATGGATAAGACACGGATCGGGATTATCGGCTGCGGCAACATCAGCAGCATCTACCTGAAAAACCTCAACCAGGTGTTCGCGTCGGTCCGCGTGGAAGCGGTCGCCGACCTGGTGCCGGAGCGGGCCAGGGCCCAGGCAGACCAGTTTGGCGTCTCCCGCGTCCTGGATACCGAAGCCCTGCTGCAAGACCCGCAGATCGACGTGGTGCTCAACCTGACCACGCCGCAGGGCCATACCGCGATCTGCCGGGAGGCCCTGTTGGCCGGAAAACCAGTCTACGTGGAAAAGCCGCTGGCCATTCGCCTCGAAGACGGGATCGAGCTGCAGCAGCTGGCGGCCAGCCGCGGCCTGCTGCTGGGCGGCGCCCCGGACACCTTCATGGGCGCCGGCATCCAGACCTGCGTCGATTTGATCGACCAGGGCGTGATCGGCCGGCCGATCGGCGCGACCGCCTTCATGACCTGTCACGGCCATGAGAGCTGGCACCCCGACCCCGAGTTCTACTACAAGGTGGGGGGCGGTCCGATGTTCGACATGGGACCGTACTACCTGACCGCCCTGATCGCCCTCCTGGGGCCGGTGCGCCGCCTGACCGGCAGCACCGCGCTGTCGTTTCCGCAGCGGACCATCACCAGCCAGAAGAAAAACGGCCAGGTGATCGATGTCGAGGTGCCGACCCATGTCGCCGGCCTGATCGACTTCGCATCCGGCGCCGTCGGCATGATCCTGACCAGCTTCGATGTCTGGGGGGCGGAGCTGCCGCGTATCGAGATCTACGGCAGCCTGGGGACGCTGTCGGTTCCCGACCCCAATTCGTTTGGCGGTCCTGTCCGGCTGCGTCTGGCAGGCGAAAAAGAGTTCAAGCCGGTCGAGATCAGCCGCCCGTACGCGGAGAACAGCCGCGGCCTGGGGATTGCCGATCTGGCGCGCGCCTGGCGCGAGGGCAAATCAGACCAGCGCGCTTCGGGCGCGCTGGCCCTGCATGTCCTGGAGGCGATGCACGGGTTTCACACGGCCTCCGACACCGGGACACACGTCACGCTCCAGCATCCCTGCGCCCGACCGGCCGCGCTTGACCCGGCCGTGCGCTACTAGCCTAATGCTCGCTTTGGACCTGCTGCCGGTAGTGGTGCGGTGACATTTTCTTGAGTTGGCGAAACTGGCTGATAAAGTAGCTGGCACTGGCGAAACCGGTTTCCATGGCGATTTCCGTCACCGTCTTGTCGGACGACAGCAAGAGCTTTTCCGCCTCCGTGATCCGGACATAGTTCAGGTAGGCGGTAAAGCTCTTGCCCATGACGGCCTTGAAATAACGCGAAAAATAGCTGTAGCTCATGTTGCACAGCCTGGCCATCTGGGCGGCAGTCAGCTTGTTCATGTAGCCCTTGTCCAGGCAGTCGAAGACTGCCTGGAGCCGTTCCATGTCCTGCTCCTGGACCGAGCGGCCGGAGTCGACGCTCAGGCCCTTGCTTTTCCAGCTGCGCAGCACCCAGAGGAAGATGCGGCTAATGCTGGTCCTGACGGCCAGTTCGAAGCCGTAGGCGCGTTCGTTCAGTTCCGCCATGATGCCGCCGATCAAATCCGGCAGCTCTGTTCCGTCGAGCTCGGCCCGGCTGAAGACCTTCTGGGGCGATTCGCGGGCCATCGTGAACGGCAGGACATAGCGCGACTCGAAAACGAAGCGCGCCGCCGTGTACAGGATCTCGGGGTTGAACTTGATGCAGATGTAACGGGTCTGCGGCTCGCCCCAGATGGCGTGGACATCGCGGGCGTTGATCAGGACCATATCGCCGGCCGAGAAGGTGTAGAAGCGGCCGTTCAGCAGGATGGACGCGCTGCCCTGGGTCGCGTAGAGGATCTCGATGGCGTAGTGCCAGTGGGCGTCGCACAGCAGGGGGGTGTCCCGGTAGGCCTGGACATGGCAGCGGAACGGATAGTAGGGCTGACGGGCCAGCTGGACTTCGGGTTCATAGTAGGGTTCGTGCCGTTCTTCCGGCATATATGTGTCGCCTCGCTTTCACGCCTGATGACAAATATTTTATACTTTTTGGCAGCAAATGACTATTCCCGGACCCGATCTTCTGGTAGCTTGGAAGCAGGCAAGCGCCTGCTGTTTTCAGGCAGCCGCGAAAAAACGAAAAATTGAGGTGATCACGCGTGGAAACAAAAATCGGTCTGCAGCTCTATTCGATCCGATCCGCTATGGAAGAAGATTTCTTTGGCTCATTGGAAAAAGTGAAGGCAGCCGGCTACGATTGTGTCGAATTTGCCGGTTACGGCGGCCACAGTGCCCAGAAACTGAAAGCCGAACTGGACCGGATCGGTCTGGAACCGTATTCGTCGCATGTCGGGGCCCAGCTGCTCGAAAACCAGCTTGACGATGTCGTCGCATTCAGCAGCGAACTGGGTCTGTCCTGGGTGATCTGCCCGGGTTACCCGATCCATTCGGCCGATGACTGCCGCGCCATTTCCGCGATCCTGGTGCGGGCTGCCCAGGCGCTGGCGCCGTACAACATCCGGGTCGGCTACCACAACCACCACCGCGAACTGGTTCAGTTTGACGGCCAGTACGCCTTTAACCTGATCCTGCAAAACGACGCCGGCATCGACCTGGCCGCCGAAGTCGACACCTGCTGGGTGCAGTACGCCGACGTCGACCCGGTCGCCTACATCGACAGCCTCGGCCAGCTGGCCGGACCGCTGCACTTCAAGGACATCAACGCCAACTACAAGGAGATCGCCGGTCATGACATCAACGTCGAGGTCGGCAACGGGATCATCGATTTCGCGGCCATCGTCGCGGTCGCCCGCCGCAACCAGATCATCGGCAAAGGCCTGATCGTCGAGCAGGAGGCCTTTACCCGCGACATGTTCGAGAGCATCGCGATCAGCTGCGCCAACATCAGGAAGCTATTGGCGTAAGAAGCAGGAGGAATGAAGATGACAGGCAAAACATTCAAGGTGGGCATCGTCGGCTGCGGCGGCATCGCCAACGGCAAGCACATGCCCGCGCTCAAGAAACGCCCCAACGTCGAACTGGTCGCTTTCTGCGACATCATCCCGGAGCGGGCTGAGAAGGCGGCTGCTGAATACGGCGCCAAAGGCGCAAAGGTGTTCACCGACTACCATAAGCTCGTAGCTCTGGCGGAGCTGGACGTCGTCCACGTTCTGACGCCCAACAAGTCGCACGCCCCGATCACGATCGCCGCCCTCGAGGCCGGCAAGCACGTGCTGTGCGAAAAGCCGATGGCCAAGACGGCCGCCGACGCCAAGGCGATGCTCGAAGCGGCCCGGCGCACCGGCAAGACGCTGAGCATCGGCTACCAGAGCCGTTACCGCACCGATTCGATGTACCTCAAGAAGCTGATCGATGACGGCGAGCTGGGCGAGATCTACTATGCCCGGGCCCACGCGATCCGCCGCCGCGCCGTGCCGACCTGGGGCGGGTTTCTCAACGAGGAAGAGCAGGGAGGCGGGCCGCTGATCGACATTGGCACCCATGCCCTCGACCTGACCTTGTGGGAGATGAACAACTACGAACCGGCCAGCGTCATGGGCAAAACCTACCGCAAACTGGCCGATACGCCGAACGCCGCCAACGCCTGGGGCCCATGGGATCCGGAGAAATTCACCGTCGAGGACGCCGCGTTTGGATTTATCACGATGAAAAACGGGGCGACGATCGTCCTCGAGGCCAGCTGGGCGCTCAACACACTCGATGTCGGCGAGGCGACCACGACGCTGTGCGGCACCAAGGGCGGTGCGGACATGAAGGACGGGCTGCGCATCAACGGCGAGAAGAACAGCCGCACCTTCGTGACCAAACCCGACCTGAAGGCGGGCGGCGCCGCGTTTTACAGCGGTGTCACCGAGGAAGCGCAGGATGTCGAGTGCCGCATGTTCTACGAGGCACTGGAGAAGGGCACCCGGCCGGTCGTCCTGCCGGAGCAGGCGTTTGTCGTCACCCAGATCCTGGAGGCAATCTACACCTCGAGCAGGACCGGCAAACCGGTGGTCTTTGACTGAACGGAACCCAAAAGGAGCACAGCACGATGTATCTTGGATTTTTAACCGCTTGTTTACCGAAGGTCCCTCTGGAGGAGAAGGCCGCCTGGGCCGCCGAAAAAGGCTTCAAGGCCCTGGAAATCGCCTGCTGGCCGCGGCTCAACGACCGTGACTACGCCAGTTCCGACATCGATGTGGCCAACCTGACCCAGGCCGGGGCCGACAAGATCCGCGCCATGATGGATTCGCTCGGCCTGACGATTTCGTCGCTGGCCTACTACGACAACAACCTCGACGCCGACCTGGCCAAGCGGGCGTTTGTCAACAACCACACCCGCCAGTGCATCCGGGCGGCCAAGCTGCTGGGCGTGCCGGCTGTCGGCACGTTTGTCGGCCGCAACAGCAACAAAACGATCGCGGCCAATTTCGACGCGTTTGAAACGGTGTTCGGCGCCATTGTCCGGGAAGCCGAAGCGGCGGGCGTTCAGATCATCATCGAGAACTGTCCGATGGAGGGCTGGCAGGTACCGCTGCAGCCCGGAACAATCTCCTTTTCACCCGAACTGTGGCAAGAGATGTTCCGGCGGGTGCCCAATCCCAATTTCGGACTCAACTTCGACCCGTCGCACTTGTTCTACCAGCTGATCGATCCGCTGCCTTTGATCGGGCAGTTCAAGGACCGGATCCTGCATGTCCATGCCAAGGACGCCGAGCTGTTCCCCGATAAGCTCGCCTATTACGGGATTTACAACAAGCTGCTGCCGTCCAGCCAGGACAACGGCTTCTGGCGCTTCCGCATGCCGGGCCTCGGCCAGGTCGACCTGGCCGGCATGGTGCGCGAGCTGAAGAAAATCAGCTACAGCGGGGTGATCAGCATCGAGCATGAAGACCCGCTTTACGAAGCGAGCGAGGCCAAGATTTACGAAGGGCTCGAGCTGGGACTCAAGCACATGACTCGACTTTTGGCCTGACCGCATACACCGTTACGGCCTGAACACCGCGGCGTCATGTCATGACGCCGCGGTGTTTTTCTGTGGCAGGAACGTTTCCAGGATACGTCGGCTGGCAGCCGGGTCGCCGCGCTGCAATACCTGATCGAAACAATCCGGAACAGCCTGCCAGGAGAGCCGAAGCGGTCCTGGCTGAATCAGAGGCAGGGGATGATTTTCTGCATGGGGTTCACCTTCACGTTCAGTCCGGCTGATGCGCCTGTTTCTGCTTTTGCTGTTTTACAGCGGGGTGCGGGCCTGCATATGAATTGACAGGGGCTCCCGGGTCATCTATGCTGAAAGACAAACAGCAGCCGTGACAACAGGCGGGAGGACGATTATGCAGCGCATCGCTTTTGCCGGATTCCGGCATCCGCACATCCACATGCTTTTCCAGCAGGCCAGGCAGCTTAACCTGGACATCGCCGGTGCCTTCGAGGCTGACGGCCGGGCGCGGGAAGACGCCCGCCAGGCGCTGGGTGTGTCATTCACCCATGAAGCCTATGCGGACCTGCTGGCGGACCCGGCGGTTGGCCTGGTGGCGGTCGGGGACACGTACGAGGCCCGCGGCGCGATGGTGATCGCCGCGCTCGAGGCCGGCAAGCATGTCATCTCCGACAAACCGCTTTGCACGTCGCTTAAGGAGCTGGAGACGATCCAAAACCTGGCCGCGGACCGGCATCTGAAAATCGGCCTGATGCTGGATTTGCGTTACAGCCCGGTCGCCGGGCCGGTCGAGCGCCTGGTCCGGTCGGGTCAGCTGGGCGACATCCAGGCGATCTTCTTCAGCGGCCAGCATCCCCTGATGTACGGCACGCGGCCCGGCTGGTATTTTGAACCCGGCCAGCACGGCGGTACGCTGAACGACATCGCCGTGCACGGCCTGGACCTGGTTGCCTGGCTGACCGGCCAGCATATCGATCAGGTTCTGGCCGCCCGTTGCTGGAACGCCTATGCGGCTGCCGTACCGGATTTCAAAGACTGCGCCCAGTTCATGGCCCGGCTGAGCGGCGGTGTTGGCCTGATGGGCGATGTCTCGTATGCGTCGCCGGACAGCTTTGGCTACGGGCTGCCGCAGTATTGGCGATTCACGATCTGGGGTCTGAAAGGCGTCCTGGAAGTCGCGTTCGGCACCCAGCAGATCCAGCTGGCCCTGAACGGCGAGACCGTCCTGCGCCAGATTCCGTCTGACGCGACGGTGACGGGCAACTGCCTGACTGCCTTCCTGGACGATGTCGCCGGCCGGCCCGTCGCGCTGGCGACGGACGCGGTGCTGGCAGCCAGCCGGGACGCGCTCAGGCTGCAGGCCTTCGCCGACGGGAATATCTGAACAGGACCTGCTTTTACACATGAAAACGGCCCGGTCAAGCTGACCGGGCCGCTGTTTTTCAGAAACAGATTTTAGAAGCGGAACGCCTTTTTGCCGGCATAGACGGCGCGGCTGCCCAGGGATTCCTCGATGCGCAGCAGCTGGTTGTATTTCGCGACACGGTCGGTGCGCGACGGTGCGCCGGTCTTGATCTGGCCCGCGTTGGTGGCGACGACGACATCGGCGATCGTGACATCTTCGGTTTCACCGGAACGGTGGGAGACGACGGCGGTCCAGTTATTGCGCTGGGCCATTTCGATTGCGGCCATGGTCTCGGAGAGCGTGCCGATCTGGTTGAGCTTGATCAGGACGGAATTGCTGACGCCCATTTTGATGCCCTTTTCGATCCGGGCGGTGTTGGTGACGTACAGATCGTCGCCGACTAGCTGGATCTTCTTGCCCAGCTTGTCGTTGAGCAGTTTCCAGCCTTCCCAGTCTTCCTCGGCCAGGCCGTCTTCGATCGAGATGATCGGGTAGCGGTCCACAAGATCGGCCCAGTAGTCGACCATTTCTTCGCGTGTCTTAAGCTGCCCGGATTTCCAGAAGAGGTACTTGCCTTCTTCGCCGGCGGCCTTGGCTTCTTCGTAGAGCTCGGTCGCGGCGGGGTCCATGGCGATGGCGATGTCGGTGCCGGGACGGAAACCGGCCAGCTTGATCGCCTCGACCAGCAGGGCGAGGGCCTGCTCGTCACTTTCCAGGGTGGGGGCATAACCGCCCTCGTCGCCGACAGCCGTGGCCAGCTTGCGGCTCTTGAGCAGTTTTTTCAGGGTGTGGAAGACCTCGATGCTCCACTGCAGTGCCTGGCGGAACGTTTCGGCGCCGACCGGCATGATCATGAATTCCTGCAAATTGACGCTATTGTCCGCGTGCTTGCCGCCGTTGATGATGTTCATCATCGGCACGGGCAGGATGTGGGATTGCAGGCCGCCCAGGTATTCGTACAGGTCAAGGCCCAGGGCGTTGGCCGCCGCCTTGGCGCAGGCGAGGGAAACCGCCAGCATGGCGTTGGCGCCCAGCTTGGCCTTGTTGGGGGTCCCATCCAGCTCGATCATCAGGTCATCGATGCCTTGCTGGTCGAAAACATTGCAGCCTTCCAGTTCCGGCGCGATCAGCTCGTTGACGTTCTGGACCGCCTTGAGGACGCCTTTGCCGAGGAAACGGCCTGGATCCTCGTCGCGCAGCTCGACGGCCTCGAAAGCGCCGGTCGATGCTCCGGAGGGTACGGCGGCGCGGCCGATGGAACCGTCTTCCAGTTCGACCTCGGCTTCAACCGTAGGATTGCCGCGCGAATCGATGATTTCGCGGGCCCAGATCTGGG
>JAAYJD010000085.1 GCA_012523135.1 Clostridiaceae bacterium | reverse complement strand
GTAACGTCTGGGTCTCGGCGGCGATCCGGGCCAGGTGCCGGATGTTGAACGGCGAGTCAGCATCTTCCTGCCGTGGATCGGTCAGGAAACAGACCGCCAGCAGGATGCAGGCCAAAAGCGCGGCCATGATCAGCCAGAACGCGGGTTTTCTGACCTGAAGCACGTTCTTGATCCGCTCTTTGACACCCACTTCGCCAAAGGCCAGCGGACAGGCAGTTATCTGGTGCCGCGGCACGCTGCAGGCGAGCAGCGCCTCTGAATACGCTTTCTTGTCTGCCGACCCCGTCGTTTTAACCACCCGTTCGTCGCAGGCCAGCTCGATGTCGCGGCTAAGCAGGTGGTAGGCGAGCCAGACCAGGGGGTTGAACCAGTATACGGTCAGCAGCAGGTACCCAGCCGGCTTGATCCAATGGTCGCGTCGCCGAATGTGCACCTGTTCGTGCCGGACGACTGAGTCCAGGCTGGCGCCATCGAGATCCAGGGGCAGATAGACGCGCGGCCGGAACAGGCCGAACACGAAGGGGGATGCGATCCGCTCGCTTTGCCAGAGGTTGTCCCGCAGACGTACGGCGTCTGCGACGCAGCGGTGCAGGCGAACCGTGCTGATGAGGCCGGCCAGCAGCAGCACGGCGACGCCAGCCAGCCAGACGGCAGCCGCGACAGACGTGATGACCTGCAGCGGGCTGGCGCTGGCGCCAACAGCCGGGGTCAGGGATTCAGAAAGGAGCGGATTGACCGCCTGGTTGACGATGGGTATGCCGCTGTGGATCGACGGGATGGCATCCCTCAGGACAGCCGGGCTGATCGTCTCCCGGCTCGGGATCAGGCTCAGCACGCTCTCCCAGGAAAATGGCCAGGCCAGGCGCACGCCGACCAGCGACCACAAGACGATCCGGATCGCCTTGGGGGCCTTGCGGAACACGAAACGCACCGCGATCACAGCCAGAATCAGCCAGCTGGCCGCGATACCCATGTTGAGGAGATTCAGAAAAATCTCGTCCATCACGCGTCCTCCCCAAAGTCATCGAGCAGGCGGCGAATCTCGGCAAGCTCATCCGGCGACAGGTCTTTGCGCTTGGCAAATGCGGCAATAAACGCCGGCAGCGAGCCTTCGAAGGTCTTCTCCACGAGCTCGTCCAGTTCGGCAGCTTGCGCCGCTTCTTTGGAAACCAGCGCGCTGACCGTGGCGCTTTCGTTTTTTACCACGCCGCGCTCTGACAGGCGCTTGATCACCGTATACGTCGTCGCCTTGCTCCAGCCAAGCTCTTTTTTGCACAGCTTGACCAGCTCGGTGCTGTTCACCGGCTCGTGCGCCCACAGGATCAGGCAGAAACGGTATTCGCTGGCAAATATCTTGGGGGTTTTCATCGTCAGCCTCCGTCAAGGGTCGAATGCATTAGACTTCATATCAAGTTTAATCCATTAGACCCAAACAATCAAGTGGGGGCGCGGACAAATCTGCTGCTGGCTGCTGCTTGACAGCCGTCTCCTGTCAGGCATCCTGCCCGGTATCACAAAAAAATGCACACCCTACCCTTTATTGATCAGTTTCAAGGGTAGGATGTGTGCATGGGAATGGTGGTTTGTTTTCATGCGTCCTGCTTGTTATGGCAGAAACGAATGCATATGCTTATCGCTTTTGTCTGCGCCAGTTGTATAACGCGAGGGTGCTGGCCAGGCCAAGCAGGATGATGCCGATTACGATGTAGTTATCCGATTCACCCGTTTGCGGCAGTTCTTCATTGTCCGTGGGCATCGGCGTCGCGGTCGGCTGCGTTGTCGGCGTGGCGGCGGCTGTCGTCGGTGTCGGCGTGGCGGCAGCGGTCGTCGGTGTCGGCGTGGCGGCGGTCGTCGGTGTCGGCGTGGCGGCGGTCGTCGGCGTCGGCGAAGCAGCTGTCGTCGGTGTCGGCGTGGCAGCCGTCGTCGGTGTCGGCGTGGCGTCACCTTCACAGACGCCGTTTGTAATTGTGTTCGAGTCCAACGTAACAGCGCCATTACGCGCCAGAAGCTGTCCCTGCACCTCTGCTCCTGTTGTCGCCGTAATGGAAGTCAAAGCGAAGATATGTCCGATAAACATACTGTCTGTTCCCAACGTCGCGGAGCTACCTATTTGCCAGAAAACCCGACAAAATTGCGCGCCATTTATGAGCTCGAAGGAACTGGCTGATGCGGTGGTCAGCGTGCTGCCAATCTGGAAGATAAAAGCTGCATCAGGGTTTCCTTCAGCATCCAGTGTCAGGTTCCCGGTTAGCTGTGCAGTTGAATCAAATTTATAAACACCTGTCGTTAGGGTCATTCCGCCCAGATCATCACCGGACAAATTTTCCGTAACGGATCGGCCGGCCGCGTCATTATATGCCGTGGTTAGATCCGATTGTGCTTGTTGTGCGACGGCATCGCCTGCATGGATTACCCCATCGGGTAAATCCGCGGGCAATAAACCGGTCACTGCCAATCCAGGCCACACACCAACATCGCCACCTGCACTGCCACTGATGTCTGTCGTTCCGGTATTGGTTACTGTCGTCCCGGCCAGAACCGCAAAGCTGGCTGTGGTGCCAAGGTTGACAGTCGGTTCAGCAGCCGCTACCGTTGCCGGTGTTGCAAGAAAAATGACCAGGAAAAGTGCGGCTAGTACAATGGCCATGGTTTTATTTCGCGTTCGCATTTTTAGTCCCTCTTTTGATTTTTTTCCAGTCCGTGCACGCACAGTCAAGATGGGGCTTTTTGAAACAGAAAATGGCCTGAAACAAGGTGGTCATGTTATTCACGAGGCTTTCTCAGCTGCTCGTTTTCTTGTTTCTGTTGGTCGAGCTGCTTTCTCAGCTGCTCGTTTTCCTGTTTCTGTCGATCAATGTTATCTTTTCGTCCCTGTTCGTTCTCCATTTTCAGCTGTTCATTCTCTTGTCTCTGTCTCTCGGCATTGTTTCTGGACTGCTGAGAGAAGTCTTTGCTTTGCTGGTCGTATTTCCGGTTCTGTCGCGCGTATATGCCAACGATCAGACCCAGTCCGCCAAGAACGATTTCACCAATATTGACATAGATCGAATCGCTTTTGAAAGCGGGCACCAGGCCAGAGATGCCCAGGATGCCTAACGCCAGAAAAGCCAGACCCATTATCACACATGCTGCCTTTGTCATTGAGTTTCCTCCTTTGTTGATTTCAGACACATCGTATTCGTATCTGAATCAACAACAAGACTTGGATTTTCTTTTCACACCTCAAACCATTGCCGGCTTAAGGTTTCAGAAAATACGTCTGTTAGTGTTCCACAATGAAGGTGATCTTGGTATCCACACGATACCTGACGATTTGATTGCCCTCAACGATGGCTTTCATGCTTTCAATGTAAACATTCTGAATGTTGTGAACCGATTTGGCTGCCTCTGCGACAGCTGCCTTCGTTGCGGCTTCCCAGCTCTCGGCCGATTCTGCGATGATCTCGATCACTTTAACAACCGTTGCCATTTTGATACCTCTTTCTTTTCTGGCCTGGACAGGCTTTTTTATCGTCTGCCTCTGCCGCGAATCAAGTTGAACAGGAACAGTAACACCACTGCGCCGCCAACAGCCACTAAAAAGGTCACAAAACTGAACGTGAGCGGTTCGGTTATGCCCATCAAGCCCAGGATCCAGGATCCGGCTAATGCACCGATGATGCCGACGATGATGTTCCAGATAATACCCATCCGGGCATTGTTTTTGATGGCTATCGTGATAATTCAGGATATGCTTGCTAAAGGAACGTATGTTTGTTATAATGAAGGAAAACAAGCATGGGAGCTGAGTATCATGGCCAAACAGGATCCGAT
>JAAYJD010000084.1 GCA_012523135.1 Clostridiaceae bacterium | reverse complement strand
GTCCGGACGCGCCGGGTCGGCGGAGAGCGGGACGGATTGGGCAACGACAAGCGCTATTCCTGGTCTGTGGACTACACCTTCCCGGCCGGCGGGCGAACCTATGAGGGCCATACGACGCGGCTCGGCTCGGCGACGTCTGTCGCGGTCAGCCGGACGGTATACTATTATCCGTTTGCCCCGTTTCTGAACAGCCTGGAGGATACGGTCCGGCCCAACTGGGGCCAACCGGCCATGCTGGCTGTGGGTGCGTTTCTCCTGATCGTGATGAACCGCCGAAAGACACGCAGGCCATCCGCTCAGAGCAGCCGGAACCTGAACGACGATGACGATTCCATCGGCAGCCTGGACCCGGTTCAGGCCGCCCCGATGGCATCAAACCACCATGCGGAGGAAACCATGAACCGATACTGCCGTCAATGCGGGACCGCCCTGGAAGCGGGTACGCGCTTTTGCCCATCCTGCGGCACACCTGCCAGCGAACCGCTCGGCCAGATTGCTCCGGCAGCGCGCGTCGGCTGGACACAGCACCACCTCGACCCAAAGGTCATCCAGCGCGCCCGGAAAAACAAAAAGAACGCCTGGATTTTCACCCTGGTTCTGACCGTTCTTTTTCCGGTTGGCTTTGCCCTTGCCGGACTGTTTGTCGAAGACATGCCCATGAACGAGGCCCTGATCATCGGCATCGGGCTCGGGCTCCTGGCCCTGGTCATCGGGCTGGTGCGTGTTTCACGTATGAAATCAGGCACCTGGGACGGCGTCGTCACCGACAAGCGGCAAAAGCAGAAAGTCGAACACGACCGGGACACCACCGCGACCCGTTACCGGACCGTCTACACCCTGTCGGTTCGCGAAGACAGCGGTAAGACGCACACGCTGACCTATGTCGACAACCGCACGCTCTACGACTATTTCAAGGTCGGTGACCGGATCCGCTGCCATCAGGCCTTTGGCACCTATGAGAAATACGACAAGTCGGCTGACCAGGTCATCTACTGCAATATTTGCGGCACCCTGAACGATATCGCCGCCGATACCTGCACGTCCTGCCGCCTGCCCCTGTTCAAATAGGATCGGCTGCTTGGCGGCCTGCTGCCAGCACCGTAGCCAGGCGGATGGCGTCTTTCAGGCTGTCCGGCGACGCCTTGTTCTGACCCGCAATGTCAAAGGCCGTGCCGTGGTCGACGGAAACCCGGATAATCGGCAAGCCCAGCGTCATGTTGATGCCGCGCAGGGAACCGCCGCCGGCAAAATCGAAACCGGCCATCTTCATCGGGATATGCCCCTGGTCGTGGTACATGGCGACGACGACGTCGAAATGGCCGGCGGCGGCGCGGGCGAACACCGTATCCGGCGGCCAGGGTCCGGTCGCGTCGATCCCTGACTGGCACGCCGCTTGAATAGCGGGTGTGATTTCGTTGATCTCCTCGCGGCCGAACAGGCCGTTCTCACCGGCATGGGGGTTGAGGCCGGCGACCGCGACCCGGGGCGCCGCGATCCCCAGCTGGCGGCAACCCGACCAGGCCAGCCGGATCACCTCCAGGACGCGGTCCCGTTTGACCTTTGCGCAGGCTGCAAGCAGCGAGACATGGGTTGAAACATGCACGATGCGCAGCCGGTCGTGCGCCAGCAGCATCGTGTAGCGGCGCGTCCCGGTCAGCTCGGCATAGATCTCCGTATGGCCGGCGTGCTGACATCCGGCGAGGCGCAGCGCCTCCTTGTTGATCGGGGCCGTGACGGTGGCGGCGACGTCACCATCAAGCGCCAGGCGGATCAGGCG
>JAAYJD010000083.1 GCA_012523135.1 Clostridiaceae bacterium | reverse complement strand
GTGATAACTTTCATGCTTGAGTGAATATTCACCTTGAACATTATGAATATTCATGTTATGCTGAATATACTTAAGGACTGCTCTTCAATAATTCGCTCTAATTGTTCTCCGAGAGATTAACCAGACGCATCAATCTCTTGGCGGAAAGAGCAACTCATTTCTTAACAGTCCATTAGCTGTTGCATGCCTGGGTCAGGTAACAGCGTCTGGGAGGTGATGACGATGCTGCATGAAGACGAGTCGACAGAATTCAAACTCATGCTAACGGATGATATCTGCAAACCGATCGTTGCTTTCGCAAATACCTTGGGAGGTACCATTTATATCGGAATTGACGATCAGGGACATGAAGCGGGTGTAACCGATATCGATGCAGCATTCACCCGTCTTACAAATATCGTCCGGGATGCGATATGGCCGGATGTTACGCTTTATACACAATGGATTATTTTGGAAAACCGAATCATCAAAATCATCGTCGGTGAAGGAACCGCCAAGCCGTATTACATAATGAAAAACGGAATCAAACCTTCAGGGGTCTATGTTCGCCAGGGGGCTTCATCTGTTCAAGCTTCCTGGGAACAAATTAGGCAGCTGATCAAGTCCGTTGACGGCGATTTGTTCGAGGTGGGAAGAAGCCTGCAGCAGGACATGACGTTTACGGAAGCCCAAAGTGAATTTGACCGGCTCGGCGTTGCGTTTTCAGATGATAAGCACGGTGTACTTGGTATTCGGGATATGGAAAAAGGCGTCTTTACAAATCTTGCCCTGCTGCTGTCTGACCAATGCAGGCATACCATCAAGGTCGCCGTCTTCGAGGATCCTGCCAATACGGTTTTCATTGACCGGCGCGAATTTTCAGGTTCTGTTTTTAAGCAACTGCATGACACATATGCTTACCTGATGCTTAACAACCGCACCAAGTCTGCCATTCATGGACTCGAGCGAACCGACCGTGTGGATTACCCGCCAGAAGCCATTCGTGAAGCGTTGCTGAACGCACTTGTTCATCGTGACTACAGCTACAGCGGCAGCATCATGATCAATATCAACCGGTCATCCATGGCGTTTGTATCCTTGGGCGGCCTGATGCCCGGATTGACCAGAAATGATATCATGACCGGTATTTCACAACCGAGAAACCCAAAACTGGCCCATGTTTTCTATCGGCTGAAACATATCGAAGCCTATGGAACAGGAATCCGACGAATTTTTGCTCTTTACGATGACTGCGACAAGAAGCCGGAGATCGTTGTGACAGAGAATACGTTTCGCCTGGAACTACCGAACCGGAATGACAACGGCCATCGGCTCGATCAGGCTGTCAGGGTATCCGACCAAGCAGCTGATTACCAGGCGCGTCCCTTGACCGACCAGATGAAGCGGGTCCTGGACTACATCGCGGCCCACGAATCGATCAGCGACGAAGTCATGATGACTCTCCTGGGTACGAAAAAGACCCGGACATACCTGATCGCCAGGCAGATGGCGGAACTGGGCCTGATTGCTGTTGTCGGCCGCGGACGCACCAAGAAATATGTTCTGCGCCATTGATGTTGCAGGATAACCTTGGTAACAGACCGCAAGACTGCTTCCCAATGAGATGACAGGCTTGAATTCGTGTTTTACAGCCCGGAATGAGGATGTTGGCTTCAAGCCGATCTCTGCTTTCGCCACAACCAGGCAGGTGTGTTGAGATGCCAGATAGCCACAGAAAGATGCTTCCTCCGGATGCGGCCAGCCATTACGCCGGCATGAACAAGGTGCTTGCGTACATCGACAACAACCTGAAGGACGATCTGAGCCTCAATACACTTGCGCGCGTATCAGGATACTCTGAATATCATTTTCACCGGATTTTCCACGCGCTGACGGGAAAGACGCTGCACGAGTATGTCTGTGACAGACGGATCATTGCGGCGGCAGCCCGGCTGCTTTATGAGCGCAATTCGGTGACCCGGATTGCTTTTGACTGCGGTTTTTCATCATCGAGCAGTTTCGGGCGCTGTTTTAAACAACAACTGGGCTGTTCACCGTCGGCGTATCGCAGGAATAAAGGGCGCAAACGGCCGCTGAACCCGACGGACAGCGCGGTTTTGCGGATGATACGAAACCAGGAAATGGAGTCGCTGTTTTGTCTGACCACATTGCCGGATCTGCATGCAGCGGGGATCGCGACGCAAGGCCTCTCAAAGACATTTTCAAGCAGCGCGATCGAACAGGCCTTCAAGAGGCTTTTCGCCTGGCTGGCCAGGAACCATCTGGTCACGGCGAACATGCGGGTGATGGGCATCACGCTGGACACGCCGGAAGTCGTCTCCCTGGCAGAATGCCGTTATTTTGCCTGCGTCCCGGTCGATGAGCACGTCAGGCCGGAGGGGGAGATCTCGGTACGCACCTTCCCGTCCAAAGGCAGGTACATCGCCTTCTCCCTTGACCGGGCGCAGCCTGATTTTGCCGATGTCTTTTTTGTGTTACCGATTACCTGTACGGCAGCTACATGCCGAACCGGGGTTGGTTTCCGGACAACCGGCCTTTTGTCGAAGTTTATTCTCAAGCAGGTCCGACGGTACAAATACGTTTTCACGTTCCTGTCACCCGGTAAAGACAGCAAGAATTGGATAGCCGCTCACCGTGTTTCCCTGTATCCTCCGACATAGAGGGAGGGGTCCGCATGCTTGCAGAAATGAAAAACCAGATGACCGACGTACAGGCTGGGCGAATAACAGTCGAAACACTGGCCCGGCAGCGACTCGACCGGCTCACCAGGAAGAATCCGGCGGTGAATGCCGTGGTTGAATACCACCCGGATGAATTGATCTTGCAGGCACAATCACTGGACCGCCAGCTTGCGGCAGGGTAATCGCTTGTGCTGGCAGGAACCTTCGTGACCGTTAAAGACAATCTCAACGTGAAAGGCATGAAATCGACCGCGGGCCTTCGTAAGCTGAAAGACAACCTGGCTGGCTCAGACAGCGAGGCCGTGGCCAGGCTCAGACAAGCGGGTGCGCTGATTCTCGGCAAGACCAACATGGCCCCCGCCGCCATGGATGTCCAGACAGACAACCCGGTTTACGGCCGGACGAACCATCCCTGTTTCCCGGAGCGTACATGCGGCGGGAGCAGCGGAGGCGGCGCCTGCGCCGTCAGATTGGGCATCAGCGACGTGGATGTTGGCAACGACATCATGGGCTCGATCAGGATCCCGGCCAGCTTTTGCGGGGTTTGCGGGTTCGTTCCGACGGGCGGGACGATTAGTCTGGACGGTTTCGCCGGCGGCAAACCCATGGGTAGCTCGCTGAGCCGCATGCTGCGTATCGGCCTGCAGGCCAGAACGCTCGGTGACATCCAGACGGTCTTGCCGGTTGTGCTGGATAAGCATGTGCCTTTCATAGATGAGACAGCAGGGCACCCCCTCAGAATCGCCTGGTCAGACGATTGCGGTCATCTTCCGCTTTCCGATGTGACCAAGAAACGTTTTGCATCATTCCGGCAGGTCCTGGCTGCTGCACATGAGCTTTACCCGCTGCAACCCAATGATTTCGACTTTGACCTGGCGCGCAGGTGCTTTATCAAGCTTTTTTATGGCGCACTGGCCGCCATGCTTCCGCCACCGGTTGTCTTGATTGAGAAATATGTTTTTCAAAACCGTTTCCTGAACAGCCAGCTAAAGGATTACCTGCAGGCTGAAAATGAACTTGCGACCTGTACGCGCCAGCTGGAAGAACTGTTTGACCGGTTCGACTGCCTGATCGTTCCGGTCACGGCGACGCCGGCCTTTTTGCATCAGAAGCCAGACAAAATGCGCGGGGTTCAGCCAATCTACAGATCGTTTTTGGTCGATGGCCAGAAGACCAGCTACGCAAGTGCCAATCTCGGCTATACCACCCCGTTTTGCACCGCACACCCGGTTATTGCCATGCCGATCGGCAAGAGCGAAGAAGGACTTCCAATCGGCGTCCAGGTTGTTTGCGGCTACCACCGGGAAAAGAAGCTATTGACCGTTGTTCACCAGCTCCAGGCCTTGATCGGATCCTGACCGAATTGGCCCTATCTTTCAGACATACGCCACGCTAATATATGGATATGGAAGACATGCCGTTCAAGCGATCGTGGCGGAAACCTTTTTTTGCCGTCTGGACCAGCCAGGCATTTTCGCTGCTGGGTTCCGGCCTGGTCAGCTTTGCGCTGATCTGGTTTCTAACGGAGGAAACCGGCTCTGAATCAGTGCTTGCCCTGGGTGCCTTGTTCACGCTGCTGCCGAAGGTGCTGCTGAGCCCGTTTGCCGGATCCTTTGTCGATCGCTTCAACCGGCGCCAGGTCATGCTCGTCACCGATGGGATCGTGGCCCTGCTGACCTTGTTCCTTTTTATTCTCTTCCGTACGGGGCATGTCCAGATCTGGCACATCTTCACCCTCAATTTCCTGCGGTCGCTGGGCGGAACCTTCCAGCAGCCGGCCATGCAGGCGTCGACGGCCCTGATGGTACCTAAAGAGCACCTGACGCGGGTCGGCGGCATGAACAGGATTCTCAGCGGCCTGCTGACGATCGCCGTGCCGCCGGCCGGCGCGCTATTGATCAGCCTGTTCGCCATCGAGACGGTCCTGCTCATCGATGTCGTCACCGCCCTGGCGGCCATCGGCATCCTGATGGTGACACAAATTCCGCAGCCGGAACGGCCTCTGGATGGTGCTGCTGGCAAAGCAGGCTTGTGGCAGGAAACCCGCCAGGGGATCCGTTATGTTTATCAGCACCCATCCTTGTTCTACGTGGTCATGACCTGCACGCTGGCCAACATCTTTCTCGGACCGGCACTTGCGTTCAAACCGCTGCTGGTGACGCAGATTTTCCACGGCGGCGCCATGGAACTCAGCACCATGAGCTCGATTACCGGACTGGGGATCATCGCCGGCGGCTTGATCATGGGCAGCTGGACCGGTATCCGGCGAAAACTCGTCGTCAGCGGCCTGGGCTGGGCGGGTGTCGGCGTCTGCTACATCGTGATTGCCTGTCTGCACGGGTCCACATTTGCCGCTTTGCTCGTTTTTTCGTTTGGCGCCGGCCTGTCCAGTTCGGTCGGCGGCGCAACGCTGGACGCTTACTACCAGGCAACTGTTCGTCCGGAGTTACAAGGCCGCGTTTTTGCCGTTCTCCTGATGCTGGACAACCTGACCGTGCCGTTGGGCCTGGTGCTGGCCGCCGTCTTGGGATCGCGCGTCCCCTTGCGCATCTGGTTTATCCTGGTTGGAGCCTCCCATGCCATCCTTGGTATCGGCTGGCAGTTCTCCAAACGCATCCGCCAGGCCGAAGATCCTGTCCTGGCGGATAACGCACGATGAATGGGTTGACATAACCGAAGAGAAGTGGGTATCAAGTTTTCCTTAACAGGTCTGGTTGTGTTGCCTGCGTTTGCTCTTCACGGCCATTCCACGACCAGCATCGCGACGTATTCGTTCATTTCGTGTGTCCAGAGAAACGCCCGTTCCGGCTTGACCAGCCCGACAGATACACCGTTGGTGAACTTCTCCCAATATTCAGAAGCGCTTCCCTGGTAAAAACTGCCCTTGGCACGGATTTGGCCAAGTTCGTCGTATGCGACAGCCGGACCGTCCAGAATTCCCTGGTAATAATTGACAGTCAGCGTAACCAGACTGTTTTCCTGGTAGAAGGTCCAGAGTCCGTGCCGCCGGTCCTGATCGTACTGCCCGCTGGCTCGCAGATAGGCCTGGCCTTGGCTGGTTTCGTCGTATAAGGCGAAATCCCCCTGCCGGATATTGCCGGCCAGCTTGAAACTTGTGCGCAAACGGCCAGCTTGATCGAATGTTTGGGTTGTTCCGTTGGCCTGACCGTTCACGAACACGATGGAGACCTGTGTGATGCCATCCGGATAGAAGGACTGGTAGAGGCCATTTAAGGCGAAACAAGCAAGATCTGCCAGGTCATATGCGTCCTGCATGTTCCCGCTCAGGTTATGCTGCGCCCCGTCCCGGTACAGCAGCGGATCGATGACGGTATAGGTGGCTTCGCTGGCCAGGATCCCGGTTTCGCTATAGCTTTGCCTGATCAGAGTATCGCCATTATACAAAAGGGCCTGCCGGGGGACCCCATCATTTCCGAATGTGTAGTGACGTCCGACACCTCCTGTCTTTCGGATCAGGAAGATGGCTTCGCGAACATCCAGATCAAGCAGATAAGCAGATGCCAGCGCGCCATCCCGCACAAAGACAAAATCATGAATGCTCTTCAGCGATCCTTCGTGGGTGAATTCGATTCGCAGGAACTGCCTGTTCAGGTCAAGCGGGCTGGATCCGGCAGGTTTATAAAGGTTCTGGTAATCGACAACATACTGGTCAGGTGTATACACCCTTGTGGACAGCACTGCGATGCCACCCGCCTGGTCATAGGAAACTTCAAAGGTGTAATGCGGGTGGGAGTAGCGGGTGTACTGCTTCGTTTGGGAATCCAGTCGCCAGCCGAACGATTGGTCGTCTGCCGCCTCACCGAAGTCATCTATTTCTGAAAAGGACTGGATTATATGAAAAATGGTTCTGTCACGAAGATACGCCGCTGGCTGAAAGAATCGGCAGAGCTCATATAACGGATTTATCTTTGGTTTCAATATAGCAAAAGGGATGATAAGCAAACACCCGCATGGTCACATGCGGGTGCATTTTCTTGCAGGCTTTAGCCAGTTGGCATGCCAGTCCTATATGATTCTGCTTCAGCCAACCTCAAACGAGAAAATATGGCAATCTGCTGCGCCCCAGGTCGCCAACGGCACAAGGCGGATCGCTTGGGTCCTAAGGTCAAGCGGCAGGATAACCCGACGCTGGTAGTTGCCGGAGATTTCCTTGACGATTTGCCATTGGCCCTGCGCGTTCCGCGCTTCCAGGCGGAAATCGCGGACCATGGTCTTGGGCACATAGGTCGGCTTGGCGTTTTTCAGGTAGCTCGAGCGCGTCGGGCGGTTGTTGCTGGCAACCTCTTCGGGCAGGGTCGTCCGGTTGAGGTCGCTGTCGAAGATCAATCGCACGCGCCTGACGTGTTCGGCACGTGGGAAGCTAACGGTGACGGCCGTGCCGGGGTTGCCCGTCCAGCCGTTGTCCTGGCCGCCGATCGGGCGGTCGAAGCCGTTGCGCAGGTTCTCGGCGTCGGGTGCTTCCGAGGTGTACGCGGCCCTCTGGGTCAAATTAGGCGAGGTGCGGCGGTCAAATGGCAGGTAGCAGTCGTCGTCCATCAAGGTCTCCTGGAGCTCGCGGAGATGGTGTTCGTAGACGCCGCGCGGGCCGGTGTTTTCCCGGATGGCGATGGCGGCGGCGGTGCCCGCGGCCTGCCCGATCGTCGCGCAGGTCGCCAT
>JAAYJD010000082.1 GCA_012523135.1 Clostridiaceae bacterium | reverse complement strand
TTTATGGTGCAGTCCAGCACATCGAACCAACCCGTGTGGGCGATGTGCGCATAGGGGGTGCCGGCTTTGGCATGCTGTCCGATCCAGGCCATGACCGCAAAGGTTTTGTCCAGCCCAAACGGATAGGGGCCGGGGAAGTCTCTCTGATAAAGCGCTCTCCGATCCAGCAGCAAATTGTTGACACCGCCGCAGCCATGCCCATCGGCCACCAGGATCTCGGTTGCGCCTTCTGAGAAAAAGCCCTCAATGGCGGCATTGACTTCAAGCGTCAGGAGCTTTTTCCCTTTCTCATAATATCTGCTGTCCACGCGTACCCAGTTGTCATGATCCAGAACACCGCAAACGCCTTCCATGTCGGTCATGATGTAAATCTTCACGATCCATCCCTCCCTTGCCTGAGTTAAGCAGGCATCAAACGCGGATACGGTCAAAACATGTCGTGCGTCACAACCTCTGGATTTTTCGGAGTCAGACACGCGGTCCGGTTGCGCTGCGGGCGCAGGTGCCTGGACGATCTTCATCGAAAAAGGCGTCTGTACCTGCGTTTTTCAGACGGCCGCGAGCAGTCTGAGAGCCGTTACTTTAGACCAGAGCCTTGCCTTCCCACTCCTCCGCAGCCTCGACCCCGATCAGCCTGGCGATGGTCGGCGCGATGTCGAGGATGCTGACATGGTCCAGCTCGAGCTTTGCGGGAACGGTCCTGCCCTTGATAAACAGCGGGATGGTCATGTCCTCGGGCATATCGGTGCCGTGGGAGCGCTCATGCCCGCCATGGTCTGCCGTGACCAGGATGGTGTAGTCATCGGGAATCGCCCGGACGACACGCTCGATGCAATCCCAGGACTCGCTGACCGCCTGCAGATACGGCTCGGTCATCCAGCCATACCCGTGACCGGCTTCATCCGTATAGCCCAGGTACAGGAAGGCGAAATCCGGCTGGTTTCCGGATATGTAATTAATTGCTTCATCCGTGACCATCTGGTTGGCTTTCTGGTAAGTATGGATATGTCCGGAGGCAAAAAAGCTGACAGCGAGGGAATCGGGTTTGGCCAGGTCTTTGAGCTCGCCCCAGTTGTAAAAGAAGCCGCAGGTCTTCTTGGCCAGGCGCAGCTGCTCGCACAGCCCGTTGATCGGGCGCACCTGGGGCGTATAGGTGTTGGTCAGCACGCCGTGCCGGTCCGGCGCTACGCTGTGAAACAACGACATGTGACACGGCAGCGTCACGCTGGGCATCACGGATCTGGCCTGGCCGGTATAGGCGCCGGTTTCCAGCAGGTGCCGCACAAACGGATGGTTGACCGTTTCGAGGCTGTCCGGCCGCATGCCGTCAACAAGGATCAGGAGCACTTTTTCGTTCATCATCTATTCCTCTGTCATTTTTGTGCCAAACGCCGCCTTCGGCTGAATGGCCAGGCCCATTATAACCGATTTCTGTCCTGATTCGAACAGCGGCAGATGTACCAGGCGCTTCTTTTTCCGGTCTGGACGATCTGTACCACGGGGAAATTGTCCTGCATTTCCTGGTGGATCTGTTCAATGAAACGGAAATAGTCGCCGCCTTCCATGCGCTCGATCAGGCTGGTCAGCCAGCTGCGATTCTGGTTGTAGTCCATGATCACGACGGTGCGGCGCGTATGGCCGCGCATGTAGGCATAGAGGGCCTGACGCTCGTCTTTTTGCAGTCCGTGCAGCACGTAACTGGCCACGACCAGGTCATAGGTTTGGGACAGCGGTTCGCTGTCCGGTTTTGTGAAGGCCGTCTGGGCATCGACCACGGCAAACCGGGCCGGCCGCTTGCGGTTGAACCGCCTGGCCAGCTGGATCATGCGCTCGGCGCCGTCCACGCCGCAGACATCGAGGTCGCATTCGCTCAGGGCCCGAACCAACGCGCCGGTGCCGCAGCCGATGTCCAGCACGCTGTGCGTCTGGGCCAGGATCTCGTGGCCGTACTGCTTAAGCAAGTGACGGTAGCGGCGCAGCTGGTAACCGAAAAACAACGCGTAGACCGGTGCGATTTTGTTGAAAATCCGGATATGCCGTTGCATGCTCATCCTTAGCCGCCTTCTGGCCAGCTGTCTTGCCCGGCCACTTTGCCTCTATTCTATCGCATGGCCATGTTCCGAGCCAGCCCGCCTGCCCATTTTCGACGCCATGTGCTATGATGAAAAAGAGGTGTTGCCGATGCCTGTGCTGACAACCACACGCCTGAACCTGCGGCCCTTGCAGATGGACGATTTTGCCGCTGTCCATGCGTATGCCAGCGTTCTGGACAATGTTCTTTTCATGCCATGGGGTCCCAACACGGAAGGACAAACAATCGCTTTCCTCGAAAAGGCGATCGCCACAACCAGGAGCAATCCCGACTCTGCCGACAATCTGGCGGTCGTTTTGCGCGAATCAGACCAGGTGATCGGTGGCTGCGGCCTCAGTCTGACAGCGGATCTGACCGGCAGCCTGGGCTGGATCCTGCACCGGGACTATTGGGGCCAAGGCTACGGCACCGAACTCGCGGCCGAGCTGATCCGATTTGGTTTCGAGGACCTGCAGCTGCACCGGATCTGGGCATCCTGCC
>JAAYJD010000014.1 GCA_012523135.1 Clostridiaceae bacterium | reverse complement strand
TTCACCTTGGCAAGGTGACACTCTACCACTGAGTTAATCCCGCAGCTTGGTGGGTACTACAGGACTTGAACCTGCGACCCCATGCGTGTGAAGCATGTGCTCTCCCAGCTGAGCTAAGCACCCACAAATGGTGACCCGTAGGAGAATCGAACTCCTGTCTTCGCCGTGAAAGGGCGATGTCTTAACCGCTTGACCAACGGGCCATGTGGTAGCGGCGGTCGGATTTGAACCAACGACAGTTCGGGTATGAACCGAATGCTCTGGCCAACTGAGCTACGCCGCCACGATTATGGGGATGCCTTTCAAGGTGCTTCATGATTCTACCAGTAGACCCGGCTGTTTGTCAAGGCGTTTATCCGAATTCATGACCGCCGCTGTCCCATCATCAGAATCATAATTTTGTGAAACACATGCTCAAAATCATTTTGCTATATGCATTTCAATCATCACGAAATCTTTAAATCGCATAATGTGCGAATCGGCTTAAGCCTGGCCGCCGCGAACGGCGGCCAGGCTTTTCCTGATCACAGATTACTTGACTTCGACTTCGGCTCCGGCTTCGGTCAGCTTCTTGGCAACGCTGTCGGCGTCTTCCTTGCTGACGTTTTCCTTGACGGCCTTAGGCGCGCTGTCAACCAGATCCTTGGCGTCCTTGAGTCCGAGACCCGTCAGTTCGCGCACGGCCTTGATAACGGCGATCTTGCTGGCACCGGCGGCCTTGAGGATGACGGTGAATTCCGTCTGCTCTTCGACCTGGGCTTCTACAGCGGCAGCACCGGCGGCCGGAGCGGCGGCCATGGCTGCGGCGGAGACGCCGAACTCTTCTTCAAGGGCTTTCACAAGCTCTGCCAGTTCCATGACGGATAGAGCCTTGACGTCTTCGATAAACTTGCTCACTTTTTCACTTGCCATTTTTATGACCTCCTGATTATATCCTTTATGCTTCTGCGGTTTCTGCGGGAGCGGCCTCGCCGGCTCCGGCTTCCATTTTCTCCCGGATGGCGTTCAAGACGAAAGCCAAACTGGTGATCGGTGACATCAGGCCAAAAACAAGCTGGCCATATAGCACGTCGCGGCCAGGGATGCTGGCCAGACGGTTCAGGCCATCGAGGTCCAGAACCTGTCCCTCAAGGAAGCCGCCTTTGAGAACCAGCTTGTTGTACTTGGTCGAGAATTCCTTGAGCACCTTTGCCGGACTGATCATGTCTTTCTTGCTGTAGGCAATGGCTGTCGGTCCCGTGAGGTAATCGTCAAGGCCGTTGAATCCCGCCTGGGCGAGCGCCCGCGAAGACAAGGTGTTCTTGATGACCTTGTATGTGACTTCTTCCTTGCGCAGCGCGGTCCGCATCTCGGTGTCCTGGGCGACGGTCAATCCACGGTATTCGGCCAAAACGATCGATTGCGCCTGGCTGAATTCCTGGGCCAGTTCGTCCACGATCCCCTGCTTGGTTTCCAATACCTTTTTACTGGGCATATTATCCCTCCTTCTGGTCAAAATAAAGCCCCTCTCGCCTGAAGACAAGAGGGGCAGGACAGATTCATGAAACAATCTGGCTCTGCAGCCTCGGCAGGACGGCTGACGTTTACTTCCTTGAGGAATCCTGCTGTCTTGGGCGCATGCGGCTATTCTAGCTGGTTTGCGGCCGTCTGTCAACGGCCGCGCGTTGTTAGCTGATTCTGGCTGTGTTGATCTTGATTCCGGGGCCCATGGTCGCGGTGATCGTCACGCTGCGCAGGTACTGGCCCTTGGATGCGGCCGGCTTGGCCCGGATGATCGCGTCCATCAGAACTTTGAAGTTTTCCGCCAGCTTATCCTGACCGAACGACGCCTTGCCCAGCGGGCAGTGGATGATGTTGCTCTTGTCCAGGCGGTACTCGATCTTACCGGCCTTGATCTCGGCGATGGCCCGGGTCAGGTCCATGGTGACGGTGCCTGACTTGGGGTTGGGCATCAGGCCCTTGGGACCGAGCACGCGGCCGAGACGCCCGACGACACCCATCATGTCCGGTGTTGCGACGACAACATCGTAATCAAACCAGTTCTCATTGCGAATTTTGTCGACCATGTCTTCGGCACCGACAAAATCTGCTCCGGCTTCCCTGGCCTCGTCGGCTTTGGGTCCCTTGGCGAAAACCAGCACACGCTTGGTCCGGCCGGTGCCATGGGGCAGCACGACAGCGCCGCGCACCTGTTGGTCAGCGTGACGGGAGTCGACGCCGAGTCGGATGTGCATCTCGATGGTTTCGTCAAACTTGGCCTTGGCTGTCTTTTGCACCAAGTCGATGGCATCCGCCGGCTCGTACTGGACGGTCCGGTCGATCAGCTTCGACAGGTCTTGATAACGCTTGCCTCTATTCATCGTCTTTCACTCCTTCCGGCGCCTTAATCGTCAATGACGACAATGCCCATGCTTCTGGCTGTTCCGGCGACCATCCGGGCACAGGATTCGATGTCCGACGCATTGGTGTCGACCATCTTCATCTGGGCGATCTTCAGGACTTCCGAACGGGGGATCTTGGCAACTTTTTCCCGGTTGGGTTTGCCGGATCCGCTTTCAATGTTGCATGCCTTTTTCAGCAGCACGGGCACCGGAGGAGTCTTGGTAATGAAAGTAAACGAACGATCCGCGTAGATCGTGATGATGACCGGAATGATCAGGCCAACATCCTTTGCTGTTCTTTCATTAAATTCCTTGACAAACATGGAAATGTTGACACCATGCTGACCAAGGGCTGGTCCTACCGGCGGCGCTGGTGTGGCTTTGCCTGCGGGTATCTGCAATTTCACATACCCTGTGACTTTTTTTGCCATAACGGCCACCTCCCAAATCTGGTTCTCTATCTGCGGCACGGCCGGCCTGAGCCGGACCATGCGGAGCAGTCTTGCTTAAATGCGCAGGATCTGCGTCAATTCCAGTTCGACCGGTGTTTCGCGGCCAAACATGGAAACGAGCACGCGCACCTTCTTCTTGTCGAGGTTGATGTCCTCGACGGTGCCGATAAAGCTTTCGAGCGGCCCGTTGATCACCTTGACCGAATCGCCGACATCGTAGTCGACAACGGGTTCCCAGCTTGACTCGAGGCCCATCAGCATCAGCTCTTCATCGGTCAACGGCGTGGGCTTGGAGCTTGAGGGTCCGACGAAACCGGTTACACCGCGCGTATTGCGGACGATATACCAGATCTCATCCGTCAGCGTCATCTTGACCAGAACATAGCCTGGATAGATCTTGCGCTGGGTGACCTTCTTTTTGCCATCCTTGATCTCAACTTGTTCCTCCATGGGAACAGAGACTTCCTGGATATATTCCTGGATGCCGCGATTTTCGACGATTCGCTCCAAGGTCGCCTTTACTTTGTTTTCATACCCGGAATAAGTATGGACAACATACCATTTGGCTTCCGAGGAGGTTTCTTCGACCATAGCTTGCGTACTCCTTTACCCGGCCTGCGCCGTCGTGGCGCTTGTTCCGGATTCGGTCGTTGTGGCGGTCGTTGTAGCGGCCGTCGTGCCGGTTGTCGTTGCCGTCGTTGTCACTTGAGGCGAATAAAAGCCAATGGCGTTCAAGGTGCCACTGAGAACCGTGTCGATGACAAACAGCAGGACTCCAATGATCAGGCAAATCGCCAGAACCGTCGCCGTACTCTGGATCAGGCGCTTGCGGTCCGGCCATACGACCCGTTTCAGCTCTGCCTTGAGATTGACAAAGAAGTTTTTCAGCTTCTTCCCAGTCGTGACGAAAAAGGCGGCCACTTTCTGGAAGAAGTTCCGTTTTACAGGGGCGGGCTTGGTCGGCCGGTTGTCTTTCTTGGCTTTTTCTGCCATCCTCAACACATCCTTATCAGCTTGCTCTTATCGCTCACTTGGTTTCCTTGTGATCGGTATGCTTGCGGCAGAATCTGCAATACTTCTTCATTTCCAACCTGTCAGGGTTGTTTTTCTTGTTCTTCTTGGTGTCATAGTTTCTCTGTTTGCATACGGTGCATGACAAGGTCACCTTGTCCCGTACTCCTGCTTTAGCCATCTGTTGGTCACCTCCGCCTGGTCTGGTCTGTGATCATCACATAAAAAAAAGACCCTTTTATGGACAAGCAAACGAATTCTATCACAGGCAGGGTCTTTTGTCAAACAGTTTTTATGACGTGCCAGAGGCTGGCCAGCGGCGTCAACGCCGCTGGCGCAGCTCTTTTTCGATTTCGTCAAAACGAACTTCCTGCTCCACCAGCAGAACGCACAGGTGATACAGCAGGTCGGCCACTTCGTATGTCAACTCGGCCGGCTGGCGGTTTTTGGCGGCGATGATGACCTCAGCCGATTCTTCGCCGATTTTCTTGCAGATTTTATCCAGCCCTTTCCCCAGCAGGTAGTTGGTGTAAGACCCTTCCTTGGGATTGGCCTGGCGGTCGAGCACAACATCATATAGTTCATCGAGAATCTGTCCAATCTGGCTCATCGTTATCCTCCTGGCATCATGCGGCCGGCATCAGCTTCATCAAAGCTTTATGGCGGCCAGTTCGTCGATCGTGCGAAAGAAACAAGTCTCGGCACCGGTGTGGCAGGCGGGACCAAACGCGTGCACATCCGCCAGCAGGCAATCCGCGTCGCAATCGACACGCAGGGCGCGAACCTGCTGAAAATGGCCGGACTGTTCGCCTTTGAGCCAGAGCTTGCCCCGGCTGCGGCTGTAGTAATGCATCAGGCCGCTGGCCAGCGTTTCCCGGAAAGCCTCCTCGTTGGCGTATGCCTGCATCAGGACGGCCCCGTCTTCGGCCCGCCTGGCAATCACGGGCACCAGACCCCGGTCATCCTTTTTCAGCTGCGCCCAGATAGCCGCAGCAACGGCGGGATCATCCAAACCTGTTCCGGCTGCAAAGGGCCTGGCACAACCGGCGAGCGCTTCCAGCTCGGCAGGTGAAGACCGGACCGGTATTTCCCGGAGCGCCAGGTAGCGCTTGAGCTGCGGGATCGTGATGTCCCCGAAATGGAACAGGCTGGCCGCGAGAACCGCTTCCGCGCCGCCTTGCGTCAGGGCGTCATAGAAATCGGCCAGTCGTCCCGCGCCGCCGGACGCAATCACCGGTATCGGAACGGCGTCGGCAATCTGGCGGGTGATGTCCAGATCGTAGCCGGACTTGGTGCCGTCCCGGTCCATGCTGGTCAGGAGAATTTCACCGGCGCCGAGCTCGGCAACCTTGCGTGCCCAGGCGACGGCTTCGAGGCCTGCAGAGCGGGTCCCCCCCGCGATCAGGACTTCATACGGGCCTTGCGGCGTGCGGCGGACATCAATCGCAACCACCACGCACTGGCTGCCGAATCGGTCGGAGGCCTCCCGGACCAGATCCGGATTGAGCACAGCCGCGGAATTCAGCGAAATTTTATCGGCGCCTGCTTTGAGTATTTTACGGATATCCTCCAGGCTGCGGATGCCGCCGCCGACCGTGAAGGGGATGAACACCTGTTCCGCCACCTGGCTGACAACATCGATCAGGGTGTCGCGCTCTTCCAGTGTCGCGGAGATGTCCAGGAAGACCAGTTCGTCGGCACCGGCGTCGTTATAGGCACGCGCCGACGCCACCGGATCGCCGGCATCGCGGATATCGACGAAATTGACGCCTTTGACGACGCGACCGCCGCGGACATCCAGGCAGGGAATTATGCGTTTGGCAAGCATGATGGCAACACAACCTTTCCTTCATATAGCGCCTTGCCGACAATTACGCCGGCGGCGCCTGTCTGGCGGACCGCCTCGAGATCGGCCTGGCTGCCGATGCCGCCTGACGCGATCACCGCGACGCGGCCGAGCGCGACCAGCTGGCGAATGCCGGCCAGGGCTGGCCCGCGCATCGTGCCGTCGCGCCGGATATCGGTATAAATCACGGTCTGCGCCCCCAGGTCGGCCATCGTCCGGGCAAAAGCGACAACATCCAGGCCGCTCTCCCGGGTCCAGCCGTCGATGCAGACCATGCCGTCGCGAGCGTCCAGCCCGATGGCGATCCGGTCCGGATAGCGGGCGAGGGCCTCCTGGGAGAAGCGCCGGTCCTTGACGGCGGCCGTCCCCAGGACGACCCGCTCAATCTGGTGCGTTTCCAGCAGCAGCACGAGCGATGCCATGGTGCGGACGCCGCCGCCGGTTTGAATCTTCAGGCCGGTCTCCCGGCGAATTTGGGCGATCAGCTCGGTGTGGACCATCTGGCCGGAGCGGGCCGCTTCAAGATCGACCACATGCAGCCAGGCCGCGCCGTCTGCCTGGAAGCGGCGGGCGACCGCCAGGGGATCGTCGCTGTAGACGGTCACCTGGTCGTAGCGTCCCTGGTGCAGGCGGACACACTGCCCCTGCAGCAAGTCGATCGCCGGATACAGGATCATGGGCTCTTGTTGCATGTCTCCTCCGATGTTCACGTTATCCTGGCTGAGTCAGCCAGCGGCGCAGCAGGTCGAGTCCGGCGTCGCCGCTCTTTTCCGGATGGAACTGGGTCAGCAGGACCGGTCCGTCCTGCACCGCGGCGGCAAACCGGATTCCGTGGCTGCTCCAGGCCGCTGTCAAGGACGGATCCGCGGGTGCGGCGTAAAAGGAATGGACAAAGTAGAACGATGTCCGTTCGGGCAGCAAGTCCAGGCGCGAATCTGTCAGGGCGTTCCAGCCCATGTGCGGCACTTTCAAGCCCGGAGCATTCGGGAAACGCCGCACCGTTCCGGCCAGCAGGCCGAGGCCGCCGGCCTGGCCTTCTTCGCTCTTCTCGAACATCAGCTGCATGCCCAGGCAGATGCCCAGGAAGGGGCGCTGCAGGTCCCGGTAGCGGCGGATGGCATCGTCCAGGCCGCGTTCGCGCAGCTGGCGGACAGCGTAGGCCATCGCACCTACCCCGGGCAGGATCACCCGGCTGGCCTCGAGCACGACGCGCGGGTCCTGGGTCACCGTGACCGTCTCACCCAGGTAGGCCAGCGCTTTGACGACACTGCCGATGTTGCCCATGCCATAGTCGATCAAGACTGTCATGGCAGCGGATTACCCGTCAGGCGCTCATATGCCTCCCGGTACTTCGCGGCCGTCGCGGCGATGACTGGTTCAGGCAGCGCCGGCGGCGGTGGGGTCTTGTCCCAGTCGAGCGTTTCCAGCCACTCGCGCAGGTACTGCTTGTCAAAGCTTTTCTGTGCCCGACCCGGCGCATAGTCGGACAGCTCCCAAAAGCGGGAGGAATCCGGCGTGAAAATCTCGTCGCCAAGCACGAGCTGGCCGTCGCACAGACCAAACTCAAACTTGGTGTCCGCAAGGATAATGCCCCGGCTGAGGGCGTAATCCGAAGCCTCCTGGTACAGCTGCAGGCTCTTGGCGCGGATTTCGCGGGCTAGCTTCTGCCCCAGCAGCTGCTCCAGCTGGCTGAAGGTGATGTTGATGTCATGCCCCGACGCTTCCTTGGTCGACGGCGTGAAGACCGCTTCCGGCAGCCGGTCGGCCTGGCGCAGGCCAGCTGGCATCATCATGCCGCCGACGGTCCCGCTGGCTTTGTATTCCTTGAGCGCGGATCCCTCCAGATAGCCCCTGACGATGCATTCCGCCGGCAGCATGTCGATCTTGCGCACCAGCATGGAACGGCCGGCCAGCTGATCGGCATAAGCAGCAAGGCCCAGCGGATAGGTCGCCGGATCCGTTGACATGACGTGATTGGGCACGATGCCTTGTGTGCGCCTGAACCAGAATGCCGCGATGCTGTTCAGGACGGCGCCCTTGTCGGGGATCAGTTCCGCGAAGACGACATCGAAGGCGGAGATCCGATCCGTAACCACGATCAGCAGCTGATCGCCGAGGTCGTAAACATCGCGGACCTTGCCCCGGACAAACAGGGGCAACTGGATAAAATCAGCCTGGCGCATGAGTGGGTTCATAATACCTCCTGTAAAAACGTGGCATGCAGCCTACAGCACGCCTTTGGTCGATAAAATCTCGCCCTCCAGCCGGGGATCGATGCAGATCGCGTCCCTGAGGCTGCGGGCGAAGGCCTTGAACAATGCTTCGGTCTTGTGATGGTCGTTGCGCCCGTACACGCAGGCCAGGTGGGCGGTCATGCCGGCCTGGAAGACCAGGGCCCGGAAAAACTCCTCGGTCATCTGGGTTGAGAAATCGCCGATCCGGTCGGCGGTGAACTGGGCGTCGAAGACCAGGTATGCCCGCCCGGACAGGTCGATGGTCGCAGAAGCCAGCGCTTCGTCCATCGGGACCATCGCGTGGCCGTAGCGCTGGATGCCGCGCTTGTCACCCAGGGCGCGGCCGATCGCCTGCCCCAGGACGATGCCGACATCCTCCGCCGTGTGGTGGTCGTCGGTAGCCAGGTCCCCCTGGGCTTCGACAACCAGATCCAGGCGCGCATGGCGGGCCAAAAGGAGCAGCATGTGGTCGAAGAAACCGATGCCGGTGTGCACGGACGCGATCCCGGACCCGTCCAGACTGAGCCGGACCACGATTTCGGTTTCAGCCGTTTTTCGTTTCAATTCTGTCTGGCGCATCCTCATGCCTCCCGTCTCGCTAAGCAAATCCATTATAGCAACAACCGTTTCAGGACGCGAATCATTTCATCGATCTGGCTGTCGGTGCCCACCGTGATGCGCAAAAAGTCAGCGATGCGCGGCAGGTTGAAATGGCGAACCAGGATGCCTGCCTGGCGCAGGTCGTCATAAAGGGACGCGCCGCTGCGCAGCGGATGGCGGGCGAAGACAAAGTTCGCAGACGAAGGCAGCACCTCAAAACCCAGCTGTTCCAAGGCCGCGGTCATGCGCCGGCGGCTGGCGATGATCCTGGCCCGCGTCGCTTCAAACCAGGCTGAAGCGGCAAAGGCCGCCGTACCAGCTGCCTGGGCGGCCCGGTCGAGCGTGTAGGAGTTGAAGCAGTCCCGAACCCGTTTCAATCCTTCGATCAGGGCCGGCGAGCCCAGTGCGAAACCCAGGCGAAGCCCAGCCAGGGCCCGTGACTTGGAGCAGGTCTGAACGATCAGGAGATTGTCGCAGCCAGCCAGCAGGCTGACAGCAGATTGCCCGCCGAAATCGACGTAGGCTTCGTCGACAAGCACCAGCCGGTCCGGATCCTGGCGCGCCAGCCGCTCGATGACATCAAGGTCCGCAGCGATGCCCGTCGGTGCGTTGGGATTGGCCAGGACGATTCCGCCGGACGGCTGAAGCAGGGCGTCGACCGGCAGCGTGTAATCATCGTTCAGCGGGACGGTCCGCCAGTTGAGGTTGTAAAAACGCGCGTAGACCGGGTAAAAGCTGTATGTGACATCCGGAAACACGACCGCCCGTTCCGGTTTGTCCTGCGGACCTGCCGGTTCAAAAAAGGCCTGGAAAGCCAGTGCCAGCACCTCGTCCGACCCGTTGCCGACAAAGACCTGCTCCGTGTCCAGCCCATAATAGCTGGCGATGGCCTCGCGCAGCGCCAAGCTGTCCGGGTCCGGGTAGAGGCGGCAACGCTCAGCCGGCAGCGTGTTCAGGGCAGCCTCGACTTCAGGCGCGGGCGGATATGGGTTTTCGTTGGTGTTCAGCTTGATAAACGATTGCCCGCGCGGCTGCTCGCCTGGCACATAGGGCGTCAGCAGGCGCGTTTTCTCGTTCCAGAAGCGGCTGCCCGCCTGTTTGTCGGGACTGCTCATCGTGTTTCCCCCTTCTGGGCCAGCAGGTCGGTACCGAAGCGGACACGTATAGACTCGGCATGCGCTTTCAAGTGCTCGGCTTCGGCGAAATGCTCCACCAGCTCGTGGCAGGCCGCCAGATCCTGGCGGGTATAGCGGATCACGCTGATTTTCTTGATGAAATCCTGCGTGTTCAACGGCGAAAAGAAGCGCGCCGTGCCGCTGGTCGGCAGCACGTGGTTGGTTCCGGCCATATAGTCGCCCAACGGCTCCGGGCTGTAAGGGCCGATGAAGATGGCACCGGCGTTGCGGATCCGGGGCAGCAGCCGGTCCGGGTCGGCCACCAGCAGTTCCAGGTGCTCCGGCGCCAGTTCATTGACAAAGTCGACGGCCGTGTCCAGATCCGGAACGACCAGCGCGGCGCCGAAATCCGCCAGCGAGCGTTCGATGATCGCCGCGCGGGGCATCAGGGGCAGACGGCGACCGACTTCTGCGGCAACGGCTTCCGCCAACGGTTCGTTGTCGGTCAGCAGCAGGGCCGAAGCCAGCGGGTCGTGCTCTGCCTGGGACAGCAGGTCCGCAGCCACATAATCCGGCCTGGCTGTCTGGTCCGCCAGAATCATGATTTCGCTTGGCCCGGCGAACATGTCGATATCGACCTGGCCGAAAACCAGCCGTTTGGCCGTATTGACGTAGATGTTGCCCGGTCCCGTAATTTTGTCGACAGCCGGGATCGTGGCGGTCCCGTAGGCCATGGCCGCGATCGCCTGGGCGCCGCCCACGCGGTAGATCTCATCGGCGCCCGCCAGTGACGCCGCCGCCAGGATGGCCGGATCGACAGAACCGTCCGGCCGCGGCGGTGTGCACATCACGATCCGGCGCACGCCGGCCACGCGGGCCGGCAAGACATTCATCAGGACCGATGACGGCAGCGGCGCGGACCCGCCCGGCACATAGACGCCGGCCAGATCGAGCGGACGGCTGATCAGGCTGATCTGGCCGCCGTAACTGGTTGGTGACACCACATCCTCGGTCAGCTGCAGCGCGTGGAAGGAGCGGATCCGCTCTGCTGCCAGGCGCATGACCTCCATGAGCCGGACATCAACCTGTTCGATCGCTTCGCTGATCTCCCGTTCGGTAACGCGCAGCCGGCCGGCGGTCAGCAGGACGTTGTCGAAGCGGGCCGTCAGCTCGAGCAAGGCGGCGTCGCCGTCCTGCCGGACCTGGCGGATGATCGACTCTGTCGCCGCCACAACGCCGGCCTGGTTCATCTTGCCGCGCAGGCCCAGCTGGGCAGACAGGGTCTGCAGCTCGCCCGAGCCAGCGCGGATGATCTTCAAAACGGCCTGACGTGTCATGGTGCTGTCCTCCCCGCCTGGTCCAGCTGCCTGCGGACAGCCTGAATCAACGGATTGATCCGGTCCGCCTTCATCTTCATGCTGACGCGGTTGACAACCATGCGCGCGCTGAGCGAAGCGATTGTATCCAGGACAGCCAGTCCGTTTTCCCGCAAAGTCCGGCCGCTTTCGACGATGTCGACGATCACCTCAGCCAGGCCGACCAGCGGCGCCAGTTCGACCGAGCCGTTCAAGCGGATGATTTCGACGCTCTCGCGCCGGGCTTCGAAATAAGCCCTGGCGATGTTGGGGTACTTGGTGGCAACCCGCTTGTTTGGTATGCTGTCCAGGCGGCCGGCCAGGTTTTCCGGCCCGCAGACACACATGCGGCAGGCGCCAAAGCCCAGGTTGAGGACTTCGTACAAGCTGCGGTTTTCTTCGAGCAAGGTGTCCTTGCCGACAATCCCGATATCGGCGGCGCCGTAATCGACGTAAGTCGGCACATCGGCCGGCTTGGCCATGATGAACCGAAGGCCGGCCTGCTCGTCGGTCAGAATCAGCTTGCGCGACGGCGCGCGGACAACCCGGCAATCGGTGCCGGCGGCCTCCAGCAAATCAATCGCCTGGTCAGCCAGGCGGCCCTTAGCCAGGGCAATCGTCAGTTCAAGCATCTGTTGTCACCTCCCGCAGCCAGACCGGCTCGCCGCGCGCATCGACCAGGAGTACCGGTCCGTCGGGGTTGTGCGCCAGCCAGGCCGCCGCACTTTCAACCGGATCGCAGCTCACCGCCAGGCCATCCCGGCGCAGCGAGTCGGCTGTCCGCAGTGCTTTTTTGTGCTGCCCGGGCAAATAGCCCAGACGCACCGGCCGCGACCAGGCGCCAATCGTCTTGCCCTGACGCTGCAGGGCAGCCAGGGTCAGGCTGGTGCCCATGGAAAATCCGGTCGCCGCCAGATCGCGGCCGAACGACCGGACCAGGCCATCGTATCGGCCGCCGCTGAACAGCGGAAAGCCCAAGCCATAGGTGAAGCCCTTGAAAATGACACCGGTATAATAGTTCAGGCTCTGGAGCATGCCCAGGTCAACGGAGATATACGGACGGACCTGGACGTCGTCGAGAATGCTGAGGACGGCGCGCAGGTTTTCCAGGGCCGCCAGGGCCAGCGGGTGGCGCACGAGCGTGGCCAGCTCGTTCAGTTCGGTCTCGGAACCAAGCCCCTGGCTCATCAGGCGCATCACGCTGCGGGCACGATCCGGCAGGCCCAGCCGTTCCGCCAGTTCATCCAGCGCTACCTGCTGCTTGCTGTCGATCAGTTGGGGTAGCAGGGCCGCGTCAGCTCCGTCGATCTGCCATTCGGCCAGCAGGCCATGGAAAAAGCCGACTTGGCCGACCGAAACCTGCAGATCCTCGATACCGACCGCCAGGGCCGCCTCGATGGCGGTGGCAATGACTTCCGCGTCGGCCTCGGGTGCGTCGGATCCCATCAGCTCGATCCCGGCCTGGCCGAATTCCCGCTGCTTGCCGCCCCCATATTCGTTGTAGCGGTACATGTTCCCGATATAGGCCAGGCGCAGCGGTACCGGATTGTCCCGGCACAAGGTCGCAGCGACCCGGGCGGCCGGCACGGTGCCGTCATAGCGCAGGCACAGGATGCGGCCCTGTTCGTCAAAAAACTTGAACAGGCCTTCCTGCGGTACCGTATCGCTGCCGGCGGCATAGACATCGTAGAATTCGATGCCCGGCGTCTCGATCTCCTGGTAGCCGCGCCGGCAGAATACATCGCGCAGGCGCTGTTCAACTTGCCGTTTGGCGGCACATTCGCGCGGCAGCAGATCTGCCACGCCGACCGGTGTATGAAACTGCCATTGTCCCATGAGCAAACCCCTTTCGCGCTTTACCGCTTTAGCTAAGTAAACCGATAAAGCAGTAAAGTCCCTGTCATTATAAACAGGGACTTTACGCTTGTCAACCCTTTTTGACCGATAACACCTGTTTGGTTTTACGCTGGTTTACGCCTGCTCCCGCGCGGCGGCGGCATCGGCCAGGCGGGCTTTTTCCAGAGCCTGGCTGACAATCATGTCCTTGACCTTCATCAGGCGGGTCAGGTTGCCGCGCTCGTTCTCATCCATTTTCATGGTAATCGAACGGATTGAATCCTTGAGTTCCGGGATCAGGATATACTCGAGCGAATTGACGCGCCGGCGAGTTTTTTCGATTTCATCGGCCAGCAGCTGGGCAGTCTTTTCCACTTCCGCCAGCTCGATCATGGCCGGCAGCGCCTGGTTGAGCGCCGTAACCGCCTGGTCCAGTTCACCTGCCGCGGAAGCCAGCCCGTAGGGCAGGTTCTCCAGTGACCCGCTCAGGGCGAACGGCGCCGTAAAAACCGGCACATTGACACTGGTGATGTTGCGCGTGTCGACAGACAGGGACAGGGAGGCCCGGCCGGCGAGCAAGGCGGTTTCCAGCACTTGCGGCACCATGACCGCCCGCGCCAGGACCATCTGGCGTGAAGCGCCGGCCAGCAGGGACTCGACCCGGCGGCGCAGCGCCTGGTTCTGTCGGATGACATCAAGGAACTGGCGCATCAGCTCGTCGCGCTTGTCCTTGAGCAGCTTGTGGCCGCGGCGCGCCGTAACCAGCTGCCGCTTGAGTTTGAGCAACTCCATCCGGTTGGGATTGATTTGCTTTCTCGCCATAACGGTCAATCCTTCCCGTAGTACTGGTCAATATAGGTGTCGCGAATGCGCTTAAGCTCGTTGCGCGGCAGCATGGAGAGCAGTTTCCAGCCGATGTGGAGCGTCTCGTCGATCGAACGTTCCACCGTGAACCCCTGGGAAACATAATCCTGTTCGAAAGCATCGGCGAAGCGGGCATAAATCCGGTCGACCTCAGACAAAGCGTCTTCACCGAGGATGATCTGCAGTTCCTTGGCATCTTTGCCGCGCGAATAGGCTGCGAAGAGCTGGTTCATGGTGTTCGCGTGATCGGCGCGCGTCTTGCCTTCCCCGATGCCCTTGTCCTTGAGGCGCGACAGCGACGGCAGCACGTCGATCGGCGGGCGGACACCCTTCTTGTACAATTCGCGGCTGAGAATGATCTGGCCTTCGGTGATGTAGCCGGTCAGGTCCGGGATCGGGTGGGTTTTGTCGTCGTCGGGCATGGTCAGGATCGGCATCAGGGTGATCGATCCCTCCTTGCCGCGCTGGCGGCCGGCCCGCTCGTACATGGTGGCCAGGTCGGTATACAGGTAGCCCGGATAGCCGCGGCGGCCGGGAACTTCCTTGCGGGCGGCAGACACCTCGCGCAAGGCTTCGGCGTAATAGGTGATATCGGTCATGATGACCAGGACATGCATGTCGAGGTTAAACGCCAGATACTCGGCGGCCGTCAAGGCCATGCGCGGTGTTGCGATACGCTCAATCGCCGGGTCGTTGGCCAGGTTCATGAACAGCACGGCGCGGTCGATGGCCCCGGTCCGCCTGAAATCGTTGATAAAGTAATCGGCTTCTTCGAAGGTGATGCCCATCGCCGCGAATACGACGGCAAACTTGCTGGACTGGTCGCGCACCCGCGACTGGCGTGCGATCTGGGCGGCGAGTTCGGCATGCGGCAAACCGGATGCTGAAAAAATAGGCAGCTTCTGGCCGCGCACCAGCGTGTTGAGGCCGTCGATGGCCGATACGCCGGTCTGAATGAACTCGTTTGGGTAAGCCCGGGCAGCCGGGTTCATCGGCATGCCGTTGATATCGGCCATCTTGTCCGGAATGATTTCCGGTCCGTCGTCAGCCGGATGGCCCATGCCGTCGAAAACGCGGCCCAGAATGTCGGGGGAGACCGCCAGCTCCAGCCCCTTGCCCAGGAAGCGAACCTTACTGTCTTGCGCGTTGATGCCGATCGCGCTCTCGAAGAGCTGGACCAGGGCGTTGCTGCCGTTGACTTCCAGCACCTTGCAGCGGCGGATCTCGCCGCCGGGCAGCTCGATTTCACCAAGTTCGTCGTACTTGACGCCGGACACATGCTGCACGAGCATCAGGGGGCCGGCGACTTCCTCGATGGTGCGATATTCTCTGGGCATATGCTTATACCTCCCGGGACTGCAGGGCGTCGATCTGCTCGGCCAGCTGCCGGCCGACCGACTCTGCGGTCTCTGCAAATGTCTCTTCCGCCGCCAGCTTGAGGCGGCTGATTTCGTCGCGGACCGGCAGCCGGACCAGGTCGCGGAACAGCACGTTCTGTTCCAGCGCTTTACTGCCGGCATAGTAGTACTGCATGATCAGAGCGAGCATGCGGTACTGCTTGTCCGGCGACGAGTAGGTGTCGATCTCGTCAAACGAATCCTGGTGCAGGTAATCCTCACGCAGGGAGCGGGCCGCTTCCAGCTTGAGCCGGTCGAGCGGCGACAGCGAGTCCTGGCCAACCAGACGGACAATTTCCTCCAGCTCGGCCTCTTCCTGAAGCAGACGCATCGCGTCGTTGCGCAGTTGTGTCCAGTCGGGCGCAACATGTTCATTTTTCCACTGGTCGATTTTATCTACGTAAAGTGAATAGCTGTTCAGCCAGTTGATCGCCGGAAAATGGCGTTTGTAGGCCAAGGCGGAATCGAGGCCCCAGAAGACCTTGACGATGCGCAGCGTGGCCTGGGCGACCGGGTCCGACAGGTCGCCGCCCGGCGGCGACACGGCTCCGATGGCGGTCAGGACGCCGATCCGGCCGTCTTGGCCCAGGCAGCGGACCGACCCGGCCCGCTCGTAGAAATTGGCCAGCCGGGAACCCAGATATGCGGGGTAGCCTTCTTCACCGGGCATCTCCTCGAGGCGGCCGGACATCTCGCGCAAGGCCTCGGCCCAGCGGGACGTCGAGTCTGCCATGATCGAGACCGAGTAGCCCATATCGCGGAAATACTCGGCGATCGTGATCCCGGTGTAGATCGACGCTTCCCGCGCGGCGACCGGCATATCCGACGTGTTGGCGATCAGGATGGTCCGTTTCATCAACGACTCGCCGGAACGCGGGTCGACGATTTCCGGAAATTCCATCAGGACATCCGTCATCTCATTGCCGCGTTCACCGCAGCCGATATAGACGACAATATCCGAATCCGCCCACTTGGCCAACTGGTGCTGGACGACGGTCTTGCCGCTGCCGAACGGTCCGGGGATGGTCGCCGTCCCGCCGCGGGCTACAGGGAAAAAGGTATCGATGCAACGCTGGCCGGTCACCAGCGGCCGGTCAGGAGACAACTTGGTCTGGTAAGGGCGGCCGCGCCGCACTGGCCACTTCTGCAGCATGGTCATCGGAAACAGCGAGCCGTCCGGCTGGCGCAGCTGGCAGACGGTTTCTTCGACCGTCATCAGGCCGGAACGGATCGAATCAACCGTACCGGACACACCGGGCGGGACCATGATCCGGTGCTCGACCAGCGAGGTCTCGCGCACCGTGCCGATGATGTCGCCCGCGATGCAGGCCTGCCCGTTGGCGACAGACGGCGCAAAATGCCAGCGCTTGGCCCGGTCGATCGCCGGAGCGGACACGCCGCGGGCGATGTTGTTACCGGCCAGCTGCACCAGGCGGTCCAGCGGGCGCTGGATGCCGTCGAAGATTCCGCCGATCAGGCCGGGGCCCAGCTCGACTGAAAGCGGAGCGCCTTCGGATACGACCAGCTCGCCCGGGCCCAGCCCGGCCGTCTCTTCGTAAACCTGGATCGAGGCCCGGTCGCCGTGCATCTCGATGATTTCGCCAATCAGGCGCTTGTCAGACACACGCACCACGTCGAAAAGGTTCGCGTCGCGCATCTCTTCGGCCACGACCAGTGGACCGGATACCTTGATGATTTTTCCCTGGCTGTTTTTATTCATGGATCATGACTCCTCAACATCGTCTTGTGGATGATCTGTTTGCCGGCTGTCCGCTTGCTGATCATCGTGACCGAACAGGTCGATCCCGACGGCCCGGCGGACGGATTCGCTGATCTGGCGCATGCCGAAGCCGGTGCTTCCCTGGATCGACGGAATCGGGATGATCGAGGGCAGGCGGCGATCGCGGTATTGCTGCAGGTGCGGCGCGATGGCCTCGGCCAGCGCCTCGGTCAGAAAAATAACGGCATAGTGGGCCTTGACCAGTTCGTCGACAGCGGCGGCCGCATCCTGCGGATCCACGGCTTCAAACACCGCCATGCCCAGAGCGCGATAGCCCATGACGCTGTCCCGGTCACCGATAACGCCGACTTGATACATGACCGTTCACCTCCAGGCCAGATAGTTGTCGCGGATCAGGTCGCGCATCTGCGCACGGGGCAGCCCATTGCGCAGATAGGTTGTTATGATCCGGATGTTCTTGATTTCCATTTGCCGGGCCAGCGCCCAGGCGAGCGGAATCTCGGGACCGTTCAGCACCCAGCGTGCCTGGCGGATGTAGTCCATGAGCAGGTTATCGGATGCCAGGCTGAAACGGGCTGCCTGGCCGATCTTGCCGTATGTCCGGCATTGTTCGGCCAGGGCTGCGTAGGGCGTGGGCGCATAAAGCGCCTTGACCTGGTCATCGGACTGGTCATAGACCGACAGTACCGCTTCCGGGTCAAGCGAACCGCCGCCCAGCAGTGCGCGGCGCAGGACATCCTTGCCCATGCGCAGAACCCGGGTCCGCAGAAGCAGCTCAAGATTGATCAGGTCGGTGCGGCGCGCAAGATAGCCGCTGAAAAATCGGTTGCCGATGCCGGCGGCTTCAGCGTGCGCTTTTTGCCAGACGGTCTGGTCGACCAGGTGATCGATATCGCTGAAATCATAACGCTGCAGGTAGCACCCGATTGCCTTGGGCGCCAGTTCGGCCAGCCATGCCGGCAGGGCGTCGGTTTCACGCATGCCAATCTGCCGGTACAGGACCGTGGCCGCTACTTGGGACGGCTTCAGCACCTGTTCGGCCGCGCCGCCGAAAGGCAGGATGCCGTCGGGGCCGCTGAAGTCGGGCATCTGGACCGAATCGGGTTCGGTCTTGGCCGGCTCAGGCGCCGGCTGGCTGCCGATCCACTGGGTCAGGTGCTTTTTCAGGACCAGTTTCAGGTTGTGGGCATCGTTGAACAAGATCAGCGTGTCGGTAAAGCGCGGATCCGGCATGACCTCGGCCAGCCAGTCCAGCACGGCGCTGCTCTCCCTGTCCAGGATCTCCTCCGGATCTTGGCCCGCGGGATAACTGTTAGCGATCAGGATCCGGCTGATTTCGTCGGGTCCGCCAGCTTCCGTCAGGCGGTTCAGGCTGGCCTGGTCGAGCAACAGCAGTTCGCGCGCGCGCACCAGGCCGCTGACATAGCGATAGCGCTCCTGCAGCTTGTCCGGCTCTGGTTTTTTCGCTGGACCTGCGGCTGTCATCATGGTGCCGGTTCCTCCGGAGCAAACAGGATATCGGCCGCCAGGCGGATCAAGGTCGGGCGGCTGTTCTTGATCAAGGTTTCAAAGGTCAGGTTCTCCTCGATCAGGCCGTTGCGGATGACAAGTCCGCCGGCAAAATCGCCCGCCTGATGCGCGACAGCGATGCGATGGCGGCTCTGCAGGAGCAAACGCGGGCCAAGCACCTGATCCTGGCGGTTGAGGATGAGTTCCCCATCTGTCATGCCAGACTGCTCGATCAGAGCCTGGTAAAATGCCAGTTTCCGATCCGGTTCCAGCGCGACCAGGCGTTCCAGCGCCAGGCGAATCGCTTCTTCGACCAGTTCCTGCCGGGCGCCCAGCAGCGCTTTGCGCTGATCAAGCGCGGCCAGGCTCCGGGCCCGGCTGACGACAGAATCCGCCCGGGCTGCACCGGTTTGGCGCGCCTCAGTGAGGAGCCGGCTGGCAGCCTGCTCGTTCTTTTCCTTGATGTCTGCGACGGCATCCCGCGCCTGGCGCAAAATCGCATCAGCTTCTTCGTGCGCGTCGGCCAGGATCCGCAGTTTAATGGCTTCTAACCCTTCCAAGATCGTTCTCCTCTCCGGACAGAACCGGCAACGGCTGTTGCCGTCTGATGTCAGGCAATACGGAAAATGGTCAGGACGGAGGCCAGCAGGGCGAGGATGGCATATGTTTCAACCATGGCCGCCATGACCAGTGCCTTGGACTGCTCTTCCGGACGCTTGGCCACCAGGGCGACGCCGGCTTCAGAAACTCGGCCCTGGTACACAGCGGAAAAATAACCGACGATGGCGATTGGGAGCACGGCCATCAGGTAGGCCAGCCCCTTCTGCCAGGAGATCGCGGCCCCTTCGTCGAACAAGCCAGATTGCTGCAGCACCATGAACCAGGTGAGCAGGCCGTAGATGCCCTGGGTTCCCGGCAGCGCCTGCAGAATGAGCAGCTTGCCGAACTTGTTGGGATCCTCGGTCAGGACGCCCGCCGCCATCTCGCCGACGCGTCCGACTGCTTTGGCCGAACCGATGCCGGGCAGCAGAGCGGCCAGCGCACCGGCCATCAAAGTCAGGATCAAGCCGAGATTCTCTAGAAACACCATGTTTTTTTCCTCCTGGGTCCCGCGGGGACCATCTTGATTCGTTTATGCCTTTTCCATCTCATCCGCCGGTGAGCGGACAATATCAACATAGCGGGTTTTAATGGCCAGCGGGCGCCAGAGCCGGCCGCCGCCATCGTAAAACTTCCCGAAAAACTCCACATAGTGGAGACGGCTGGTGTGCACGTACGCCGACAAGGCCGACAGGGCCAGGTTGAGGCCGTGTCCGAGGATGGCGACCAGCACATAGAAGAAAAAGCCGGTGATCGACGGACCGCCCAGGAAACCGAGCAGATTGACGACCATCGCGATGACGCTGGTGGCCAAAACAAGGGCCAGGATGCGGGTGTAGGACAAGATGTCACTGATGTAGCTGGTAATGTTGTACAAGGACAGCAGGCCTTTAAGCAGGCGCATGATCGGGTTGCGGCTGTCCCGGCCGCCAAACAGCACCAGCACGGACGCACCGGCCACCGCTATGTACAAGCCGAGCTGACCGCCGATGCCGCCGATCATGATGCCCAGGCCAATGATGATCAGGTACCAGGGGAAAATGTCGAGTACAGCATCCTTGCCCCGGCCGGTGACAAAGAGCAGGTAAGCCTTGGCCCCCATGCCGGCGAAAAGGTGGATCACGCCGAAGATCATGCTCCAGATCATCAGCTTGGTCGCGTCGTCCATGGGGTTGAACCAGAGCGGCGGGATGACCAGCCGGCCCTGCGACAGGACGGAGACCATGTCGCCGAAAAAGCTGCCGAACAGCACGCCCCAGATCACCGATGAAATGCCGCATAAAAAGAGCATCCGGACCATGCGGGCCATCTCGCCTTTGGCCTTGACCTTGAACAGGAGCAGGGCGCACAAGCCGGAAAGCAGCAGTCCGTAACCGATGTCGCTGAGCATCATGCCGAAAAAGAAAAAGAAAAACGGCGCCAGCAGGGGGGTCGGGTCCTGCTCGCGGGTCGACGGCGGGCTGAACATCTCCACGATGACTTCGTAGGGTTTGACCAGCTTGCTGTTTTTCAGCAGGATCGGGTAGTCGTCTTCCGGTCCGGCCGGCTCATGGCTGAGCGCGACCATGTAACGGCTCTCCAGGCCGCGGGCGACCGATTTGACCAGGTGCGCGGGCACCCAGCCCTGCAGCCAGAAGGTGTGGCGGCTGGCCGGCAAGTCGGTGGATGCCTTCAGCCGGTCATGCCGGATGAGCAGGAAATCATGCAGCACTTCGAAGTCCGCCCCGTGGCGGGTCAGCTCTTCCAGTTCCTGATCACGGTTCGCCAGTTCCTGCTGGATCGCGCGGATTTCCCCGCTGATGCGCTCAAGCTGTTCGGCCGGCGTTCCGGGGGTGTCGATGTCAGGCAAAAAGTTGAACCCGGCCTTGCGCAGGATGCTGCGCACCAGGTCGGCCCGGCTACGCAGCGTGGCAGCCGCACAGCGCAGGCCGCCTTCGTCTTCTGAAAGGACTGTCAGCAGGCTTTCCGGCACCTCGTCCTGCAGCCCCGCCTCAGCCTGACGCAGCATCTCCGGCGTGTCCAGGCTGCCCAGAAAGACCTGGACATGCTCGGTCTGCTGCTGTTGAAGATCGAGATCGAGACTGGTCCATGGCTGCAGCAGTTCGCGCAAGGTCGCCAACCGGCCCAGCTGCTGACGCAGATCCGCCAGGCGGGCCTGGTTCTGCTCGATCCGGGCGACTTTGCTGAGCAGATCCTCTTCCCGTTCGGCTACGCGCATCAAGGCCGCGGAGTCAACCTGGCGCCGGCCTGAAAACATTTTCCGCTTGACCGGGTGACGCCGCTGCGCAGTATCGATCGCCATTTCCAGCCGCGACATCAAGCTGACATCGCCCTGGACCGCCTGGTGTTCCGGCACCAGGGCCGGCTCTTCTTCTGTTGTCGTTTCCTTTTCGGTCGATTGTTCAATCAGTTCAACAGCACCCAGCCGCATCAGGGTATCCATGATCGGATCGCGTTCTTCGCGCAGGCCGATGACGGTCAGTTTTTCCATTTTAACGATGGGCACTGTCTGTCACAATCCTTTCCGCGATCTGTTCTGCCGCCTGCTGCAGCTTATCTCTGGACTGGTCCAGCAGCCGTACTTTTTCCTGTCTGACTTTTTCCTGCGCAGCGGCGCGGATCCGGTCGGACTCCTGCTCGGCTTTCGCCAGCATGTCCTGCTGTTCACGCGCAGCGGCCTGCTGAGCCTCGGTCAACGCTTCCGCTGCCTGCTCGCGGCCCGATTCAATATAAGACTTCGCGGTTTCACGTGCCTGCTGCACCTGATCGGCCGCTTCTTGTTCCGTCTGCCTGATCTGGGCAAGAAAATTCTGTCCTGCCATTTCTTCCCTCCTGTTGCCGGCCGGAGAGCACACTAAGGTGCGCCCGGACATCCGGAAACTAATTATACCAATTGCACCGCAAAATAACAATGCAAAAAGGTACTGGCATCACGGTTCGATCGCGGCAAATCGGCCCGGCAGGATACGGCGCAAAATAACGATTTCGGCTGCCGCGACCACCAGCGAACCCAGCCCGACCAGCAAGGCCGTTCCGGCGGCGGAAAGACCCAGCGCCACGGCGGGTCCGGCCAGCAAAGCGGCCAGGAGCAAGGCCAAGGCCATGCCGTACAGCACGTTCAGGTTCTGCTTGACGGCTTTCTGCTCGTGCTCCCAGTGCAGCTTAGGCCAAAACAGCTCGAAAAAGAACCCGCCCAGGTTCGGCATGAGGATACCGCCGGGCAGAACAGCCAGCCAGCCGAGTGCCAGCCAGGCTGGCGGCCGCAGAAAAGCGACAGCCAGCACCAGCGGTAGCAGGGTGCCGGCCAGGCTGAATAACAGACCGGCCGTCACTTTGGCCATAATCTGCCGCCACCAGGACATGGGGATAATTTTCATGATGTAGAAGGTTTCCCCTTCCCGGGACAGGGCGCTTTCTGAGATGCCGTTGGTGCCGGATATGAAGCAGGCAATGACAAAGCAGATGACGAGGGACAGGGCAGCCCCCCTGCCATCGGGATCAGCCAGAGCACCGCGCGCCAGTTCGATCAGCGCGCCGCTGCCTCCTGAACCGCCGGCGCTGGTGAGCATGGGCAGCACAAAGAAGACCGGCCAGAGGAAGTTCATCAGGACGTTGTTCATGAAAAAGACCGGTGTCCGGATGAGGATGCGGACATCCTTGAGCCAGTAGGTCCAGAAGGCCGACCCGCCCTGGCCCGCCTTGCTGAGTTCGGCGCTGCTGAGCCGCCGGCGCCTGGCGGCGGAGGCGCCGACACCGACAACGCCTTTAAAGTAGAGCAGCCTGGCCATGCGAAACGTCACCAGGACGGCGGCGGATGCAATCAGAAGAAGAAGACCCAGCTGAGCGAGCTGTTGGAGCGCGTCCGGAGCGGTCAGGGCACCGACCGCGAAAGAGGTGCCCGGAAAAACGGTGGTGGTCAGCTTGGCGATCGATGCCGATCCGGCGCTGATGATCTGGGCCAGGTCCATCTCATCGAAACGGGCCATCGACTGGGTGCCGAAGACAAAGCCCAGCGCCAGCAGCATGGCCAGGATCCCCGAGACCATGTTGAACCGGTCCTTGTTGCGGGCCAGCGGCGTGAAGCGCATGATCAGCATGACCAGCATGGAGGCCAGGCATAGCGGCACCACCGGCAAGAGCAGGAACACGCCGGCCAGGAACAGGAAATAGCCGGCGCCGGCCTGGCTAAGAATGCCAAACACCACCAGAGGCGGCAGCACCAGCACGGCCAGGTAGAGATATTCCCAGGCGGCCGTCACCGCCAGCTTGGCGCCGATGATCTCATCGGCCTGCAGGGGCAGGGGCAGCAGCTTTTCGATATCGCCGGTAAAATAGAAGACGCTGATCACATATAGGATGCCGAACAGGAAAACGAGCACGGTTCCCATGCTCAGATACAGCCCGATCATCAAGTCCTGCAAGCCGTTGGCGGCGAGCAGACTGTAAAGGCCCGCCGAGCTGGCGCTCATGATCCCAACCATGTAGATGCCCAGAAACAAAAACAGCAGTATGTTGCCAAGCTGGCTGCGTTTCCTGCGCCGGCCGCTGCCGGCGGTTATGCCGGTGCCGGAACCGCGGAACAGGACAACGGCCAGACGCACCAGGTTGGTCATGCCGGATCACCCGCCGTTTCCGAATGGTTGACCAGTTCGAGGAACATCGTCTCCAGCGAACCGTCCTGGCGGAACTGCCTTTGCATGTCGCCAATCGAGCCGCAGAACAGGATGCGTCCGCGGTCGATGACAGCGACCCGGTCACAGATTTTTTCCGCAACATCCAGCACATGGGTCGAGAAAAAAACCGTTTTGCCGCTGTCGGCCTGGGTGCGCATCATCTCCTTGAGCACAAAAGCCGATTTCGGGTCGAGACCGGTCATCGGCTCGTCAAGGATCCACAGCTCGGGATCATGCAGCAGCGCGCCGATGATCATCAGCTTCTGGCGCATGCCGTGCGAATAGCTCTGGATGCGGTCGGTTAGCGCCTCGTCCAGGCTGAAGCGTTCGGTCAGTTCCTGGATACGCTCCCGGCGCCGGTCCGTCGGAACCTGGTAGATATCGCCCATGAACCGCAGGTACTCGATCGCCTTCAGGCGGGGAAAGATGTTCGGATCGTCCGGGACAAAGCCAAACGACCGTTTGACCGCCAGCGCTTCCTTGCGGATATCGCGGCCATTGACCAGGATATCGCCTGAGTCAGGCGTCAGGATGCCGGTGATCATCTTGATCGAAGTCGTTTTACCGGCCCCGTTGGGGCCGAGGAAGCCGAATATCTCGCCGCGCCGGACATCCAGGTCGATGCTGTCGACGGCCTTGACGGCGCCGCCGTAACTCTTGCTGACTTTGCGCATCTGGATCATGACCGTTATCCTCCTGTTTGCACGGCGGTTGCCGGTTGGAAAAACAGCCGTCAAGGCGCGCAAGCGCCCGGCTGGCCAACATCCCTATCCTACTGCAAACGGAGAAAATGCTCAAGCCAGACGCGTTCGGCCGGTCAGGGAACGACCTCGCCGTACCAGCCCAGCAGGCGCAGCATCGGCATTTCGCAGGACAGCTGGTAGAGTGTCGCCAGGGCGCTGGGCAGGTCGCTCCGGCCGCACGCGAAATCGAGATAGAACAGATAGGTCCAGGGGCTGTCACGGTCCGGGCGGGATTGGATTTTGCTCAGGTTGAGACCGCTGTCACTGAAGACGGCCAAGGTGGAAGCCAGGGCCCCGATGGTATGCGGCAGCTTGAGGATCAGGCTGATCCTGGAGCAATCGGGCGTTACCGCGAATGAGCGGCCGACCGCGATGAAGCGGGTCTGGTTGACATCGGTGTTGTTGATCTCGGCCGCCAGAACATCAAGACCGCAGGAGCGGGCGGCAGCCGGCGAGGCGATCGCCGCCAGGTCGTTGCGGCCGCTGGCGGCGACTTGTTCCGCCGCAAAGGCCGTGTTGAGCGAGGCCTCGATCGACCAGCCCTGGCGGCGGATATAGTCCGAGCACTGGGCGAGCGCCTGCGGATGGGAGATGATCGTGCGGACCTGGTCCAGCGTCGTACCCGGCCTGACCAGCAGTTGGTGCTGGATCGGCAGCGTCAGGGAGCGCCAGATAAACAGCTGGTCCTTGAGCAGCAGGTTGTAGACATCGTCGACCGTTCCGGCCGTGCTGTTTTCCAGCGGCAGGACCGCGACATCGGCCAGGCCGTCGCGCACCCGGTCGCAGGCTTCGGCGAAGGTTTCCGCCCGATCCGGTTCGACGGCGGGAAACAGGAGGGCCGCCGCCTGTTCCGAATAGGCGCCGGCGGCACCCTGCACGATGACCCGCCGGATCCTGGGCCAGGCCGGTTCGGCTTCGCGCAGCAGGCGGCCGGCGGCAAAATCCGCCCCGCCGCGCATCAGGTCATCGTACTGGACACTGCGCGAGAGGCGCATCAGGCTCTTGAGGAAGCTCTCGGCGCGCCGCCTGTGCGCAGGTTCGACCTGCTCAAGAGCCCGCCGGATGTTGTCCTGCTCGCGCTCCGGGACATAGACCAGGCTGCCATCCCCCTTGGCCGCCGCAATCTTGTGCGCGACGGCCATGCGCCGGTTGAACAAGCTGATCAGGGCTTTGTCGATGGCGTCGATTTCCTGGCGCAGCGCGCCCAGGTCAGGTGTTGTCCCCGGATCCTTCATCGTCTTTTCGTCCTTTCAGATGGTGGCACAGCTTTTCAGCCGCAACCCGGTAGCTGTCAAGGCCAAGCCCGACCACCTGGTCCAGGCAAACCTCGTGGATGACCGAGATGCGCCGGAACGGCTCACGCCGGTAGATGTCGGAGATATGGATTTCCAGCACAGGCAGGCCGGTCAGTTCCAGGGCGTCACGCAGGGCGTAACTGGTGTGGGTCCAGGCGCCCGCGTTGATCAGGATCCCGTCATAGCGGTTCATGGCCGTGTGAATCGTGTCGATCAGGCTGCCCTCGTGGTTGGTCTGGAAACAGTCCACGGCATAACCCAGCCGGGCTGCCGCCTGCCGGGTGATGTCTTCCACATCGGCCAGGCTGAAGGTGCCGTACTGGCGCGGATCGCGCCTGCCCAGCATGTTCAGGTTGGGCCCGTTGAGCAAAAGCAGGCGTCCGGTCTCAGTCATGCGACCACCGCCTCGCGCCCAGCAGCACATCCAGGCTGAAGATGGCCGCGGCCGCCTCCACGACCGGAACCGCCCGCGGCACAATGCAGGGGTCATGGCGGCCGCGCACAGCCAGAACGGCATTTTCGCCGCTCAGCAGGTCGACGGTCTGCTGCTCGCGGCCGATCGAGGCGGGCGGGCGGACCGCAACATGGAAAAGCAGCGGCTGACCCGTGCTGATGCCCCCGATGACGCCACCGCTGTTGTTGCTTAGAAACGTGATCGCGCCGTCGCTCATGGCCGGCGTGTCATTGAACGCGGACCCGCGCATGGCAGCGGCAGAAAACCCGGCGCCAAACGAGACGCCCTTGACCGCAGGGATGCCGAAGAGCAGGCTGGCCAGTTGGGATTCGAGGTTGTCGAACATCGGGTCTCCCATGCCGGCCGGCAGGCCAAAGATAGCGCCCTCGATGGCACCGCCCAGCGAGTCGCCGGCTGATGCAGCCTCCAGGACCGCCTCCGCCATGCGGGCGCCGCTGGCCGTGTCCAGGACCGGGAAGTCACGGCCGGACAGGGCGTCCAGCTGCTTCTGGTCACAGGCCAGCGGGTTGAACAGCTGGTCCTTGACCGCGCCGATCTGGCAGATGTGGGCCGCCGTACGGATGCCGTGCTGTGCCAGGATCTGGCTGCAGATGGCACCGGCAAAGGTCAGGGGCGCGGTCAGCCGGCCCGAGAAATGGCCGCTGCCGCGCGGGTCCTGGTACCCGTCGTAGCGCTGGCGTGCCGTCAGGTCGGCGTGCCCCGGGCGCGGTTTTCGCTGCAGTTCCTCGTAGTCGGCCGATCGCGTGTCCCGGTTGCGGATGATCGCTGCCAACGGGGCCCCGCTGGTCCGGTCGCGGTACAGACCCGACAGGATTTCCGCCTGGTCGGATTCCTGGCGCGCCGTCGACCAGGGGGTCCGGCCCGGCGCGCGCCGCCGGCAATACGCGACTGCCTGCTCCAGATCAATCGGGCAGCCGGCCGGCAATCCGTCGATCACGACGCCGATGGCCGGGCCGTGCGACTCACCAAACAAGCTGATCTTCAGGGTGGTCCCCCACATGGAGCTCATGAACGTCACCTCCCAGTCGTCTCATTTCCTGGAAAAAATCCGGATAGGACTTGCGCACGGCTTCGGCGCCGCGGATCAGCACACCGGTCCGGGTGAACAGAGCGGCAATCGCCAGGGCCATGGCGATGCGGTGGTCGCCGCAGGCGTCTGCCTGGCCGCCGGGCAGAGGACGGCCGCCATGGACCGTCAGGCTGTCGCTGCCTGCTTCGATCGCGGCACCGATTGCCCGCAATGAAGAGGCCGTCGCTTCCAGCCGGTCGCTTTCCTTAAGGCGCAGCCGCCCGGCGCGGACAATGCGCGTTTCGGCCTTCGTCAGGCAGGCTGCGACGGCCAGAATCGGCACCAGGTCGGGGATCTGGGCGGCATCGATTTCGTATTCGGACCGGCCGCTGGCCAAGCGGCCCAGCCAGTCCTCGATCGTCTTGTCCCCCTGGGCCGTGTCTGCGGGCAGTCCGCTGACGGTCAGCGGCGCGCCGCCATAGGCGGCGGTCAGCCAGAAAGCCGCCTGCGAGTAGTCTTTCTCGATCATGTAGTCCGATGCCCGGTACGGCTGGGGCGCCAAAACGGCAAAACCGTCGGCGGTCTGACTGATCTCGATGCCGTATCTTTGCAAGGTGCGGATCGTCATCGCGACATACGGCGCCGATTCCAGCGCCGAAGTCAGGTGGATGCGCGACGGTTTGCCGAGCAGCGGCAGGGCCAGCAGCAGGCCCGATACATACTGGGAGCTGATGTGCCCGGGCACAAAAAAATCGCCCGGCTCGAGACGGCCGCTGATCGTCAGGGGCAAAAAACCCTCTGCGGGAAACTGCAGGTGCACGCCCGCCGGGCCCAGGATCGCTTCGTAATCTTTGAGCGGCCGGTACGGCAAACGGCCGCGGCCGGTGAAACAGAGCGGATCCGCTCGCTGCGAAGGGGGCAGAGCCGCACAGACCGGGATGAGCAGGCGCAAGGTTGTACCGGACTCGCCGCAGTCCAGTTCAGGCAGACCGGCCCCAAGCGCATCCAGGCAGCGAACGGTCGCAGACAGGTCTTCCGACAAGGGCTCCGGCAGCCCCCCGACGCGCGGCCGGCTGTCGCTCATAGTCGCGGCGATCAGGGCACGATGGGCGTCGCTCTTGGCCGGCGGCGGTGTCACGGTGCCGCTCAGAAGGCCTGGCTTGACCAGGATATCAGCCACGGGGCCAGACCTCGCCGAGTACGTCCGCCAGCTCTTCCGGCGCCATGGGTTTGAGAAAAGCTTCACCCGGCCGGCGCAACAGGACATAATGGATGCGGCTGCCCAGCCGCTTCTTATCGCTCTTAATGGCCAGCAGGATCGCCGTGAGCGGGATATCGGCCCGGACCGGCAGCTGGTAGGCTTCAAGAACACGCCGGATCCGGTCGCAGGTGCCGGGCTCGGTTTCACCCAGTTGCTCGCCAACCCTGGCCGCGATGACCATGCCGACCGCCACGGCTTCGCCATGGCTGAACGCGTTAAATCCCGTCGCCTTCTCGATGGCATGCCCGACGGTGTGGCCGAAATTGAGCAGCATGCGCTCGCCGTTGTCTTTTTCGTCCCGGGCGACAACCGCGATTTTGCTGCGCACACAGCGCGAGACAACCCACTCCAGGTCACAGGCCTGCTGCTCAACCTGGGCGAGCAGCGGTTCGTCGCCGATCAGGCCGTACTTGATCACCTCGGCCATCCCGTCGGCCATGAAACGCCGGGGCAAGGTATGCAGCACCGCCGGATCCATCACGACCAGACGCGGCTGGTAAAAAGCGCCGATCAGGTTCTTGCCCTGGGGCAGGTCGATGCCCGTCTTGCCGCCGATCGACGAATCCACCTGGGCGAGCAAGGTTGTTGGCACCTGCGCCAGGGGAACGCCGCGCAGCCAGGTCGCCGCCGCGAAGCCGGCCAGGTCGCCGACAACACCGCCGCCCAGCGCGATGACCGGATCCGCCCGGCTCAGGCCCGTCTCCTGGAAGCGGGCATACAGGGAAGCGAGCTGCTCCGGCGTCTTGCTGGCTTCACCGGCCGGCACCACCGCTTCGCTGCAGCTGAATCCGGCGGCCCGCAGCGAACGGGATGCGCGTTCGAGATAGAGCGGCCCGACCTGGTCGTCCGTGACGATGACGGCGCGCCGGCCTTGCACGCACGCCGCGATCCGTTCGCCCAGATGGTCCAGGGCGCCTTGCTGAATGAATATGGGATAGTCGGCAGTCGCCGTTCTGGCAATAATTTCCGGCATGAGGTCCCTCCTTTTCAGATCGTGCGCCCGATGGCGGCGGCAATCGGACGAAGCCCGTTCATCAGGGCCGCGAACGCCTCCGGTGTCAAGGACTGCTGGCCGTCGGACAGGGCGCGCGGCGGGTCGTTGTGGACTTCGATGATCAGCCCGTCGGCCCCGGCGGCAATCGCGGCCCGCGACAGCGGTTCGACATAGACGGCATAGCCGGCCGCGTGGCTGGGATCGACAAAGACCGGCAGGTGGGTGCGGCTTTTCAGAACCGGGATGGCGCTGATGTCCAGCGTATTGCGCGTACTGGTCTCAAAGGTGCGGATCCCCCGCTCGCAGAGAATCACCTCGCTGTTGCCGCCGTTCATGATGTACTCGGCAGACATCAGGAGCTCGTCGATCGTGTTGGCAAAACCGCGTTTAAGCAAAATCGGCCGGCGGATCCGGCCCAGCTCCTTGAGCAGCTCGAAATTCTGCATGTTGCGGGTGCCGACCTGGATCACATCGACAAATTCCAGGAACAGCTCAAGCTGCGACGGGTTGGTTATCTCCGAAACCACCGGCAAACCGGTCACCTGGCGCGCCTTTTTCATGTACATCAGGCCCTCGGCCTTCAGCCCCTGGAACGCATACGGTGACGAACGCGGCTTGAACGCGCCGCCGCGCAGCATGACGGCGCCGGCCGATTTGACCAGGGCGGCGATGCCGGCCACCTGCTCTTCGGACTCGACCGAGCAGGGTCCGGCGATCACGCAGACCTGGTCCGTTCCGACCGTCACATCGCCGATCTGGATCAACGTGTTGTCAGGATGGAATTTCCGGTTGGCCCGTTTGTAGGGCTCTTGCACCTTCATGACCCGCTCGACCGTGTCCTGCAGCTCGAGGGTCTCGATCGGGATGTTTGACGTGTCCCCGACCAGGCCGACGATGGTCATGCTGCTGCCGAAAATCGGGCTGGTCTGGACACCGTAGGCGGATGTCAGCCAGTCGCAGAGCGATTCGACAGCCGGTTTAGGGGTTCCTTGCTTTAAAACCAGGATCATGTTGTTTCCTCCAGTCCCAGGCGTTGCCAGATGAAAGCCGCCACGCGGTCGGCGGGGGGGGCGGTATCGACGACCAGATCGGCTCGTTCGAGATAGCGGGGACGGCGCTCGTCATATAGCGCGCGCCACTGGCCGAAGTCTTTGCCGGCCAGCATGGGACGTCCCCGGCCCCGGCCGAGCCGCTCGACCAGCCGTTCCGGCTGGATGTCGAGATAGACAACCCGGGTCGGCGCGGCCGCAAGGACCGGCGCGATATCCGGCCCGGTCAAGGCCCCGCCGCCCGTGGCCAGGATTTTGCTGTATGGCTGCCGGACGATATCTTCGAGCAGCCGCCGTTCCAGGCTGCGGAAAGCCACTTCGCCGTCCCGGGCAAACATGTCGGGAATCGAGCGCCCGGCCTCCTTTTCTATCTGTTGGTCCAGATCGACAAAAGGCAGCTGCATCTGCCGGGCGAGCAGACGGCCGACTGTTGTCTTGCCGCTGCCCATGAAGCCGGACAAGAGCACGGTCAGGGGAAACTGCCGCCAGATTTCCGCTTCCAGAGCCGCGCACACGCCGGCCATGGCCGGTTCGGGAAACACACTCTGGGGATTCCAGATTTTCTGGGCGGCCAGAGCCTGGCCGAACAGCATGCCCAAACCGCCCTTGGCCCGGATGCCCCGCGAGCGGGCCGCCAAAACCAGACGGGTGGCAACCGGATTGTAGATCGTATCATACACGAAACGGCAGAACGACAGGTCATCTGGCGCCAGCGGCATCTTGGCCACATGCGGCCACAAACCGACCGGGGTACCGTTGAGCGCAATCCAACGGTTCGCACCATCCGCGTCCCGCCGCCAGGCGTCCAGGTCCTCCGGGCAGGCGATATCGGCGGCCGGGCAGGCCGTTTGCACAGCGCAGGCCAGGTCCCGGGCCTGCTGCGGCCGCCTGGCTACGATCCGCAGGACACAGCCGGCGTCCGCGGCGGCAAAAGCCATCGTCCGGCTGACCCCGCCGGCGCCTAGGATTAAAACGTGGTCACCGGACGACAAGGGGCAGTCGTGCCGGAACGCGTCGTAATCGGTGTTGTAGCCCCGGTTCCGCCAGACCGTGTTGACCGACCGGATGCGTCCGGCAACCGGGTCCAGGCTTTCCAGCAGCGGCATCACCTGTTCCTTGTAGGGAATCGTGCAGTTAAAGCCAAGCCGTTCGCGGCCCAGGCGTCTGACGGTCTCGCCCAGCTGGTCGGGCAGGATATCGAACAAATCGTAGCGTCCGGGCAAGCCGGCCGCCTCGAGCAGCGCCGCGTGGATCTGCGGTGACAGGCTGTGGCCGAGCGGATGGCCGATGAGGCCATAGTCAGTCGCAGACATAGCCGGCCTCCTGCAGCAGCCAGGCGGCTCGCGCGGCCTGCCGGCCGTCCGGCAGCACCAGCTGCAGGCAGCCGCCTTCGTAGGCGCGCAATTCCCGGATGCGGATGTTGCTGATGTTGATGCCGTGGGTGCCGAGCAGGGTTGTCACCTGTCCGAGAACACCCGGCTTGTCGTCGACATAGACGGTCAGGGTGCTGTGTGCGGTCAGGGCGCCGCGGCCGTCGAGCGGCAGGCTGTTGCGGTAATGGGCTGCTTCGTAGAACAGCTGGTGCAGCGCATGGCTGTCGCCTGCTTCAATAGCCTGGATGTATTCATCCAGGATCGCGCGGTACTGGGTCAGTTGGGGCAGCAGGCAGCGGCTCGATTCCAGGCTGATCCCGGACCAAAGCCGCGGGTCGGACGAGGCGATGCGGGTGATGTCGCGGAATCCGCCGGCAGCCAGGCGGGACAAGGTTCCCTGGTCAGAGCGGGCGGCCAGCAGTGCCAGCGCGGAGGCGACGACATGGGGCAGGTGGCTGACCGCGGCGACCGCCCGGTCGTGCTCGGCGGCGTCCAGGTGCATCGGCGTGGCCCCGATTTTACGGATCAGGTCCTCCAGCTGGCGGACACGCGCGTGGGGTAGGTTCGAATCCGGCGGCAAACAGAGGACGTAGACCGCGTTTTCCAGCAACCCTGGCGTGGCATGGGCATAGCCCTGGCGTTCAGATCCCGCCATGGGGTGGCCGCCGATGAAACGGTCCAGGCGTACCTGTTCCAAAACCGGCCGCTTGACGCTGGCGACATCGGTGATCAGGCCCGGGCACCAGGCAGCGGCCAAGTGGGCCAGGCGGGCGATGGTCGACGCCGGTGTGCAGATAAAGACGATGTCACAGTCCTGCAGCAAAGACCAGGGGCCGGTATCGGCCACATGCTCCGGGCCGTCGTCCGGATGGATCGTCCCGCTGTCGGCAAGCACCTGTTCGGAGCGGGCTTGCTCCAGAACCGCCGGATCGATGTCGAGCCCGACAACGGTCAGCGCGGCGCGCGTCCGCAAAGCCTTGGCGATCGATCCGCCGATCAGGCCAAGCCCGATGACCGCCGCTTTGACAAGCGGTCTGACACGGGGTGTTGTTTGCTCATTTCCGGCCATGCGCTACCCTGACGGCCTTGACCCGGCTGCGCCTGGGCAACACGGACGGCCTGCCAGACTCCTCCCTGTACGTCATCCTGATCATATTGTGACGGGTGGCCCCAGTCACGTCAAGGCGATTGCATTCAGAAAACGTGCGGATTCGTGCTGTCCGGTCTGTCCGGGGCGGCAACGGAAACAAGCCGTGTCAGGGCTTCCTGGTTGACGGCATAAAAGAAAGCGTCCTCGCGGCTGATCTGACCTTCGCGCAGCAGTCTCGCCAGGCTCATCTCCATGGTGAGCATCCCCGCGGCTGCGTGCATCTGGATCACGCCGTCAATTTGCGGCGTTTTGCCGTCGCGGATCATGTTGCGGACCGCCGGGTTGGCCAGCATGATCTCAAACGCCGGCTGCTGGCTGCCGTCAATTCCGGGCAGCAGCTGCTGTGACACGACCGCCTGCAGCACGGTCGACAGCTGAACCCGGACCTGCTGCTGCTGGCTGGACGGAAAGACGTCGATGATGCGGTCAACCGTCTTGGCGGCGCCGACCGTATGCAGGGTCGACAAGACCAGGTGACCGGTTTCCGCCGCTGTCAGGGCAATGCTGATCGTCTCCAGATCGCGCATTTCACCGATCAGGATCACGTCCGGCGACTGGCGCAGGGCGGCGCGCAGCGCCTGGGCATAGCTTTCGCTGTCGGTGCCGATTTCGCGCTGGTTGATGATGCTGCGCCGGTGGCTGTGCAGAAACTCGATGGGGTCCTCCAGCGTTAGAATATGGCAGGCGCGTTCCTGGTTGATCTTGTCGATCAGGGCGGCCAGGGTGGTGGTCTTGCCGCAGCCGGCCGGCCCGGTCACCAGGACCAGCCCTTTCTGCCGGGAGGTCAAGCCCATGACCGTGTCCGGGATGCCCAGTTCCACGGGGTCGGGCAGCTGTGAATAAATGCGCCGGACCGTGATGGCGCAGGAGCCACGCTGGCGGAACACATTGACGCGAAAACGGCCGATATGGCTCAGGGACAGGGAAAAATCAGCTTCGCCGTGGGCCGCAAAAGCCTGCCTGCTCTGCTCTCGGTCGAAGAGCTGCTGGGCGCACATCTCGGTGTCCGCAGGCACGAACTGGCCGTACTCGCCCAGTTCGTGCAGGTTACCGCTTATTTTCAGGATCGGCGGCCTGCCCACCGTGACAAACAGGTCGGAGGCCTGCAGGCGAACCATATCGGCCAGGATGTTTTGAATCTTGTTCATGCTTATCCTTCCCAGACGCCGCCCGGCTCAGCCTGGTAGTCGAAGGGTTTCTTCCACCAGCTCCAACGCCCGACCTCGATGCGCACGGATTGCGGCCTGCCCGCTGCGGCAAAAATGTCCAGCTCCAGTTCCATGCCCTGCTCGTCACGGCCATCCAGGCCGGTGACGGCCTTGACCTGCAGACGGCCGTCCGCGGATGCGATGTCGTAGGTGCGGACATGCGGCTCTTCCGCCAGCAGCGCGGCGAGCAGCTCGGACTGGCGATCCGGGCCGGCTTGCAGATAATCGTCCTGGCGGCAAACCTCGCCGATCCTGGCCAGCAACCGAGCCGCCTGGCTGTCTGCCAGGTAATAGGCCTGGTTGGCCCGGGCGCGCCTGTCAGACAGGCGCAGGTCCGTGGCGGCCGTCACCAGGGACAGGATGCCGAAAAACACCAGCAGCACCAGCAGCATGATCATCAGGACGGAGGCAGCGCCCCGCTTGCTGTTGTACGCCGGCCGTTTCATGGCAGCCTCCGGTAATGTCCGGCGGCCAGCTCGTAGATAAGCTCCTGGCGGTCCGCGGTCTCAATCTGGATGTGCAACTGCCATAAGCCGGGCACATCGCCCGCTTCGAGCGTTGCGGCGGCTGCGTAGGCGGCCTCGGTTTCGGAACAGGCCGAAAAGCCCTCGTCATACCAGGACACGAATGACTGGACCGCGGGCTTCCCCTCGGCCGTTTCCGGATACCCGGACTCGTCCGCGTGGTGCTTCCACTGATCGGCCAGGTCTGAAGCCAGCAGCACCGCCTGGTCCAGCCGGTCGGCCCTGGCCGTCACATCCGCGGCCTTGGCGAAAACCTGAACGATCATGGTGCTGAAAAAGGCCAGCAGGGCGATCGCCATGATCAGCTCAGCCAGCGTGAACCCTTTTTTTGCCCGGCATCTGGTCGTCATCATGGCAGGAGCCCTCCGCTGCGCAGCAGGATCGTGCGCGACCGGGACAGCGTTCCGTCATCGGTCTGGCGGGACAGCGTCACCGTCAGCTGCCGCTCATCCGCGAAGCGGATGTCCAGGCGGTCCGCTGCGGCGATGCGGCTGCCCAGGCCGGGGCTGAACGCAGCCCGCTCGGGGATGAACAGCTCGCAAAGATAGCCTTCATGGATAAAAATCCAGGTCACATACGGCGCGTCGGCCGCGGTCCGGCGCAGCACCAGGGCTGCTTCGCCGTTGTCTGGCCGCTGGTCTGACCAGATCTGGCCTGCGGCATCGTGACTGCGGATTTTGACATCAAGATAAGACAAGCCGGGGCGCAGGTCGGCGGCCAGATCCTGTTTCTGCTGCAGGCGCAGATACGCCGTGGCTCCGGCACCGGTCAGGGAAAAGACGAGTGACGCCACCAGAACCAGCAGGAACATCACGAGCACCATCTCGATCAGCGTGTAGCCGCGCCGGGTCATTGGCTGACATCCTCCCTGAACTGGATATCGACGATCGGATGAACATTGTCACCGACCACTTCGTAGACATAGGCGAACCGCGCGGTGTCGAGCACCAGGCCATAGTGTTCCTGCAGGTAGGCGAGGTCAGGCGGATAAGCGCCCTCGAGGGCATAGCACTGCGTAACCGCCCGCGCGGCTGCCGTGCGGGCCACGTCAAGGCCGCTCAGCCTGCTTTTAGCCTCCAGGTCACCCAGGCCTTGCCAGGCCGCGATCATGATCAGGATGAAGGCCAGGACGGCCACCAGGATGCTCGCCAGGCGAAACACCTGCTGATTCACCACGTTCACCCCTTTCAGCCGATCGACGACATGATCTCAACCAGCGGCATCATGACCGTCAGCAAGATGATCCCGACGACCAGCGATAGGATGATGACCAGCAAGGGCTCGACCATGCCGGTCAGGCGTGTCAGGCGGTTGTTGACTTCGTTTTCGTAGGCCTGGGCGATCTTGCTCATCACCGTGTCCAATTCGCCGGCACGGCTGCCCAGGGCCAGCATGCGGACAAACAGGCGTGGAAACAAACCGGTCTCCTGCAGGGCGACAAACGTGTCGGAGCCGCTGCGGATTTTCTGGCGGCTTTCGTCGATCCGGCTGCTGACCAGACTGTTGTCCATGACCGCCTGGGTCATGGAAAGCGCGCTGTCCAGGTCAATGCCGCTGCGCAGCAGGTAATGCATGGACAGCGCGAAGCGTGACGCATAAAGGCGCCGGTAAAGTGTTCCCAGAACCGGCAAGCGCAGCCGGATCTGGTCGAGCAAACGCCGGCCCGGTGCGCTTTTCCTGAACCAGAGCCAGACCCCGACCGCCACAACGACCAGGGTCGGGATCAGCCAGAAGGCATGGCGGCTGATGAACTGGCCGAAGTGGAGCAGGCCCTGGGAAACCGGCGGCATCTGGCCGCCGAACGAGCCCAGGACCTGGTCGAACACGGGCAGGACGCGAACGATCAACAGCACGATGATGGCGAGCATCATCAGGAGAAGGACCAGCGGATAGACCAGGGCGTTGCGCACCTTCTGGCGCAGGTCGTTGTCGCGCAGGTAAAAATCGGCCAGGCCGGTCAGCACTTTGTCCAGATTGCCGGAAAGCTCGCCGATACGCACCATGCGGACCAGATAAGGCGGAAACGCCTGCACCTCCTGCATGGCGTCCGAAAGCGGCATCAGTTTGCTGACACGGTCGGACAGTTGCTTAAGGACCTTTTTCAGACGCGGCACATCGGCGCTTTCGGCAAGCAGGGCGATCCCTTCCGGCAACAAGATGCCGGATCGCTGAACCAGCGCGATCTGTTCACACAGCCAGGCTAAGTCCGCAGGATCGAGTTTTGTTCTCTTGTCTGACACCATGGGAACCTCCTGAAACATGCCTCGTGATCCGAAAAACCCTGGCAAGATGATAAAAACATTATACACATCTGCCCGTCTGAATGCCAGCTACCGCTCGCCTTGCGGCTTGTTTGCTCTATCAGCTATAATGAAGGAAATCGTTCTGGCCGTCTGCCGGAGCGTGGAAGGAAGCAGCAGCTCTTTTCATGAAAGCTCGCTTGTCACAACCGCCCAGAGCAAATCCAACACCTGGTTCACACCGCCTGGTTCTATTGGCGGTGCTGACTCTTGGCCTGCTGCTCCTGTCTTCCTGCCATCGCGTGCCGCCCGTACCGACCGGCCTCGATCCGACGGGTACACCCGCGCCAACAGCCGCCCCGACTGCGGCCCCGTCGCTCTCGCCGGCCCCGTCGCCGACGCACCCGCCATCGCCAACAACCCGCCCGGCAACCCAGGCGCCGACCACGGCAGCAGCAACGGCAACACCTGCTCCGACGACGGCCGTAACCGCATCGCCCAGACCTACGCTGACCGTTCCGGCCACGCTATCGCCAACGGCAAAGCCAACTGCCGCGATCCGGCCGACCACTGCCGCCACAGCCACCTCGCGGCCCACCGCCACGAACACCCCGCGGCCCACCGTCACAGCCACCTCGCGGCCCACCGCCGCGAACACCCCGCGGCCCACGGCCACGAACACGCCGCGGCCCACCGCCGCGAACACCCCGCGGCCCACGGCCACGAACACGCCGCGGCCCACCGCCGCGAACACGCCGCCGCCCACGGCCACGAACACGCCGCGGCCCACCGCCACGAAAGCACCGCCGCCCACGGCTGCGGCCGACGGCTATTTCCCCGCCAAGAACTACGGCACCTTTTTCCGCGATCAGTACGGAACAAACAGCGAAATTACTGCAAGCGAGGATGGCGGCATCCTGATCGACACCGGAAACACACGCTACGGGGTCGCCCTGCTGCGTGTCGACAGCATCCCGGCCAGCAAGCGCTGCAAGGTGATCGTGCTGGCCAACAAGAGCAGCTATCAGTATGACATTGTTGCGAGGAACACTTACCTGGGCATCCCCCTGCAGCTGGGCAACGGCACCTACAGCCTGACGGTCTACGAACAGGTTGAGGGAACCTCCTATACGCCCAAGATGAGCCACAGCTTCTCGGTCTCGCTGCAATCCAGTCTGCGCCCTTTTACGGCGTCCTCGGTCATGAGCGACTTTTCGCGCGGCTCGGGTTGTGTCAGCAAGGCCGGCAGCCTCTGCAGCGGCCTGGACACCCAGGACGCCAAGGTCAGCGCCGTCTATTCCTGGATCGTCAGCAACATCTCCTACGACCGCGCCCTGGCCAGCAGCATCACCAAACAGCAGATCGACGTTTATCTGCCCGATCCGGACAGAACCTACGCGTCGCGCAAGGGGATCTGCTATGATTACGCGTCACTGATGTGTGCCATGCTGCGATCCCAGGGGATACCGACCCGCCTGATCAAGGGGTCGACACCGCTGGGCTACCACGCCTGGAACGAGGTGTTTTTCGAAGGACGCGGCTGGGTCGTTGTCGCAGCCTTCCGCTGGAAGGAGATCGACGGCTCCGGCTGGGTCATGCTGGACAGCACCTTCGCCGCCAGCGGCATGAGTCCGGAAAAGATCCTCAGCATCACCCACACCAAGCAGAAAACCTATTGACAGAGCCGTTCAGTACGTCCGGCGGTCGACAACACGCTTGGCTTTGCCTTCGCTGCGCGGCAGCGTACGCGGCTCGACCAGCCGGATCTTAGCCGAGATGCCCAGGGTGGACTGGATTTCCTGGTACAGTTTTCTTTCTGTCTGCTCGATTTCCTTGACCGAATCCGAAAAGAACATCGGTGTCATTTCGATCTGGACTTCCATCTGGTCCAGGTTGTTGATCCGGTCGACATAGATCATGTAATGCGGCTCCACCTCGCCAAAGTGCAAAAGGACAGACTCGATCTGCGTGGGAAAGACATTGACGCCGCGGATAATGAGCATGTCGTCGGCCCGGCCGGTCACCTTTTCCATGCGCACGGTCGTCCGGCCACAGGCGCAGCGTCCGTGATACAGGCGGGTCAGGTCGTGGGTGTTGTACCGAAGCAGCGGGGTCCCCTCCTTGGTTACACTGGAAAAGACCAGTTCGCCCAAAACGCCATCCGGCAGCTGCTCGCCCGTGACCGGGTCGATGACCTCCGCGATGAAATGGTCGGACTGGATGTGCAGCAAGTCACCGGCTTCGCAGCTGATCGACACGCCGGGGCCCAGCGTCTCTGACAACCCGTAGATATCGAACGCCCGCAGGTTCAGTTTGTCTTCGATCTGCTGTTTCATGGCCAGCGACCACGGTTCAGCGCCGAAGATACCGACCTTAAGCTTGAGCATCGACTTGTCGACGCCGTATGTGGCCAGTTCGTCGGCCAGATGCAAGGCGTAGGACGGGGTGCATGCCAGTGCGGTCGGCTGGAAATCGACCAGGATCTGGATCTGGCGTTTCGTGTTGCCCGACGAGACGGGAATGGTCGTGACACCCATCTTCTCCGCGCCATAGTGCAGGCCCAGACCACCCGTGAACAGGCCGTAGCCATAGGCGACATGCAGGATGTCGCTGGCGGTCATGCCGGTCGCTGCCAGGGCGCGGCAACAGCATTCGCTCCAGAGTTCGATGTCCTTTTGGGTATAGCCGACCACTTTTTGCTTGCCTGTCGTGCCGGAGGACGCGTGAATGCGCACGATCTGGCCGAGCGGGACGGCAAAGGTCCCGTACGGGTAGTTGTCGCGCATGTCGTCCTTGTCGGTGAACGGCAGCCTGGCCAAATCGTCTAACGAACGAACATCGTCGGGCGTCATCCCGGCCGCCTTCATGCGGTCGGTGTAGTACGGCACGGTTCCGTAAAGCCTCCGGACACAGGCAGCCAGCCGTTCGCCCTGCAGCTCGTGCATCTGTTCCTCAGACATGGTTTCCATCGGCATGTTCCAGATGTATCCGTTCATCGAAATCCTCCTGATCGTCAACGCAAAAAAGCCGCCGTCCAGCATGGGACGGCAGCTTGGCCACCGCGGTACCACCCATATTCGCAATCCGTTCGAATTGCGCACTTTGCCGGGATACGGTCATATCCCTGCCCCATAACGCCGGGCAGGCGGGTCAGCCTACTGCACGTTCAGCTGCCTGCTCAGGAGTGAATTTCGCTGCGTCTCTGCCGGTTCCGGCTCTCAGTCCAGGGCCGGAACGCCCTGTCGGTGATGGATCAGCTACTTGTCTCCGTCATCGCCTTGATTGTTAGGGAAATTATCCGCTCTGCCAAACCGTTTGTCAAGCGTTCGCGCGCGTCCGGGACCGGCTGCCGAGAGCTAGGATCACATCTGCCAGAATCACGACCGCCTGGCCTGGTTCCGGTGAAAAGCGTAAAACCTGGTCATTGTAGGCCAGATCGAAATAGCTGCCGAATTCAGCCGAGATGCCGGTCCTGTGCTCGAGCTTAACGGTGAGGCAGGGCTCGGCTTGCGGATCGTCTGCCTGGATACCGGACCCGTAAAACAGCAAGCTTTCGCCGGTCAAGACCAGCGTCCCGTCGAGCGGCTGCCGACCCTCCTGCGAATCCGGCCAGGACAGGCGAGTCGGATAGCCGCGCCTGAACCCCGGTTTATCCATTTGCAGGCGCAGCTGGTCCACCTGCCACTGGTGCCAGCGGGCCAGGTCCGGCCAGATGCGGCCTTGACCGCCGGGCCGCAGCAAGCCTGTCTGGTCGACAATAGCCTGGTTCTGACAAAAGCGGCAGGTCAGGCTGCGCGTGTCGGAGACCATGGCCAGTTCGCGCCGGCATGCCGGGCACTGGTGGATGATTTTATCCATCCCGCCAGCCGGTTCGCGGGTCCGGTAACGAAAGCGGTTCTGTTGCTGCAGCTGGTATTCGTCGTACGCCAGGGCCGAGACGATTCGCCGCTGCAGTGCGTCAACGGAGCTGGCTATGATTTGTTCCGCGGTCATGAAGAGGGTGACCGAGACCGCGATGCGGCCGGGACGGAACAGTCCGTTTGCCCAACGCGGCCAGGCCAGATAGGCACCCTGCTCCTTGACCAGCACCACCGGACAGGCCATCTTCTTGACCAGCTTGGCGATGGCCTCGTCAACAGGCTGCAAGCAGCCGTCCAGGGAGCGCTGCCCTTCCGGATAGATCGCCACGGCTCCGTCTGCCCGCAAGGTCAGCAAGACAGACTTGATCGCCTGCATGTCCGTGCGGAACTGGGTCTTGGGGATCGCGCCCAGCCGGCGCAGCATGAAGCGGGGCAGCCGTTTGCGGAAAAAATCACGGGATGTCAAAAAGCTGATCCGCCGGGGCAGCAGCGAAACCGCCATGATGACCGGATCCAGGTACGAGGGGTGGTTGCCCATCAGGATCAGCGGCCCCTTCACCTTGCGCACAGCCGGCTCGACACGGACGCGTAGCCGAAAGAGCACGTGCAGCAGCAGCCAGCCCAGCAGGCAAAGCGGCCAGTAAAGCCAGGCTGCCGGATGCAGCCGGCTCTTTTCGGACTCGGGAGCAGATCGGGAAACAGCCATTTCGTTCACCCCTGGCTATCGCCAACGCTTTTCATGCTCAAGGAGATCCGCCGCCTGACCGTGTCGACCTGCAGCACGCGCACCGTGACGGCCTGTCCGGCCTGAACCACCGCCAGCGGATGGCGGACAAAGTTATCCGACAGTTCCGATACGTGCACCAGCCCGTCCTGGTGCACCCCGATGTCGACAAAAGCGCCGAAATCGGCGACATTGCGCACGACGCCGCGCAGCACCATACCGGGTTTGAGGTCTTCCAGCTCCAGGATGTCGGCCCGCAGCAGCGGCTGCGGCATGTCGTCGCGCGGGTCGCGGCCTGGTTTCTGCAAGGCCTCGATGATGTCCTTGAGGGTCGGCAGGCCGACGTCGTACGCCCCGGCCAAGCGCGGCAGGTCCTGCTGCTGGAGCCGTTCGGCCAGGCGCGGCGAGGGGGGCTGGCCAAACCGGGCGGCCAGCTGCTCGACCAGTTCGTAGCGCTCCGGGTGGACCGGCGTGTTGTCCAGGATCTGGGCCGCGTCCGGAATGCGCAGGAACCCGGCGCACTGCTGAAACGTCATCGGACCCAGCTTCGGAACCGCCAGCAGGCGGTGCCGCGACCTAAAAGGGCCGTTCGCTTCCCGGAAGGCGACGATCTGCGCCGCGACGGACGCGCTGATGCCCGCTACGTAGGCGAGCAGGGCGGCTGAGGCCGTGTTCAGGTCCACCCCGACCTGATTGACGCAATCTTCCACGACACCGCGCAAGCTGTCGTCGAGCTTCTTGGCCTGCAGGTCGTGTTGGTACTGGCCGACCCCGATCGAGCGTGGTTCGATTTTAACCAGTTCGGCGAGCGGATCCTGCAGGCGGCGGGCGATGGAGATGGCGCTGCGCAGCGACACATCGCAATCGGGGAATTCGGCCGCCCCCAGCTCTGACGCCGAATAAACGCTGGCTCCGGCTTCATTGACAACAAACCAGCGCACTGCCAGCTTCTGTTCATGAATCATGTCGCGCACAAACAGCTCCGTCTCGCGCGAAGCGGTTCCGTTGCCGATTGCGATCAGGCTGACCTGGTGTTGCGCGATCAGGCCGGTCAGGGTCCGGGCGGCCTCGGCGGTCTGGCTGCGCGGCGGTGTCGGGTAGACCACGCCAGTCGCCAGGACGCGTCCGGTCGCATCAACAACGGCCGTTTTGCACCCGGTCCGGTAGCCCGGATCCAGCCCCAGCACACGGTGCCCGCGCACCGGCGGCTGCAGCAGGACGCTGCGCAGGTTGGCGGCAAAAACCTGGACCGCCTGTTCCTGGGCCTGCACGGTCAGTTCGTTGCGGACTTCTGTCTCCAGGGATGGCTGCAACAGCCTTTTCCAGGCATCCGCAGCGGTCTGCTCCAGCCATGGTTTCGCGGCGGAAGGCCGTGAGATCAGGCGGCTGTGCAAAACAGCCAGCGCCTGCTCCGGCTCGATGCTCACGCGAACCGACAAGATCTTCTCCCGTTCACCGCGATCGATGGCCAGGACCCGGTGGCTGGGGATGCGGCTGACGGGTTCGCTGTAATCGTAATACGCTGAATAGACGGTCGTTTCGCTGGTCCTGCCTTCCGTAACGACCTGACCCTGGGCCTGCAGCAACCGTCGCAGACGGCGGCGGACCCAGGTGTCGTCGGACAGGATTTCAGCAAGAATGTCGCAGGCGCCCGCCAGGGCAGCCGCTTCGTCTGCCGGGCCTTCCGGGGCCTGGGCCAGTTGCCGGGCCAGGTCGCGAATGGCTGTTTCTGAAGCCGGTTCGCCGGCTAGCAAGTCAGCCAGGGGCAGCAGGCCCTGTGCGCGGGCAGCCGAGGCGCGCGTTTTGCGTTTTGGCCGGAACGGCCGGTACACGTCGTCGATCTCTGCGCGGGTGGCGGCCTGCCGGATAGCCTGGCTGAGTTCGGCGGTCAGTTTTCCCTGCTCCTCGATGAGCCGGAGCACTTCTTCCTGGCGCGCCGCCAGGGCTTTGAGATGATCCAGCCGTTCGGCAAGCCGGCGTAGCACCTGGTCGTCCAGGTTGCCGGTCTGTTCCTTGCGGTAACGGGCGATAAACGGGATGGTGTTGCCGCCGTCGATCAGGCCGATAATCTGGCTGATCTGCTGTTCATGCAGGGCAAACTCTTCCTGCAGGACCTTCTCAATGTTCATCTTGCCGGGAATCCTCCATGACCGTTGCGGGTCTTTTTCCAAAAACGATCGCGTTATGTCATATAATGATAACATATTCCGTTTATGATGGAGTAGATCAATCCGTTGGAGGACACCATTGCATGGCCCGATATTGTTTCTATTGCGGCCGCGAACTGAATTCAGGCGAGAAATGCGGCTGCCGCGCAACGGCGCAGCCGACCGGGGCGTCCGGCGACAGCCAGCCAAAGCAGGCAGAAACGACCAGCCGCAAGACCCGCGTCCGCACCCCCTTCTGGAAAAAAGCAGTCAGTTTCTTCAACCCGTTCACGGGACAGAAGACAAAGTCAGGCGAGCCCGGGCCGCATCAGCGCCACCGGTCTTTCCGCCTGGATCGCCAGGGCAGTACCGACATCTTCAGGCACCTGGCCGTCCAGCTGGCCCATCCGGCCAGTCCTGTGAACCTGCCAGACAGCCGCAAGGCCGGAGGTGTCACCGTTCTGGTGCTGTTCACCTCCAGCCTGCTGGGCGGTCTGTTGCTGTTGCTCGGAACCCGGCAGCCGCAGCTATCCTTGTTTTTATCGCTGAACACCGCGACCGCGCTGAACGGGTACGCGTTTGCCAGCCAGCTCTTCATCTTTTTACAAGGCGTCGGGATCAGCCTGGCGGCCAACCTGCTCCTGGCGGTGCTGTACCAGCTGGCGCTGCGCCTGCTGTACCGGCAGCGGCTGCAGCTGGTCCGCCTCGTCCATCAGCTGGCGCCGGCCTACCTCTATGCCAGCCTGTTCGCGTTAAGTGCCCTGCTGGTTTTGTCTGGCTCCTTCTTCAGCGCTCTGCTGATGCTGGCGGCCGGACTCGCCGCCTCTGCCATCCTCCAGTTTCTCGTCCTGCGCAGGCTGACCGGTTTTGACGACAACCGCACGTTCCTGCTGACCGCGTTCACACTGGCCGTCTACACCAGCATATTGGCCTTGCTGCTGAACCTGTCCCTGCCGGTTCTCAACGCCCTGCTCGACCACTCCGGCATCATTTAGCTTCAGGTGCCGCCGGCGATTCAGTTTGCGCCGCTTTCTCCCCGCGCCGTACCACCAGCGTGTCGTCAACGACATCAACGATGGCGATATCGCCGCTCTTGACGGTATCATCC
>JAAYJD010000081.1 GCA_012523135.1 Clostridiaceae bacterium | reverse complement strand
GATGCCTTCTTCAACCGTATGCACCGCGTAGAGGTTGAATTTCTCGGCGCGCACCGCCTGAACCAGCGCGTGCTTGAGCATCAGGCTGTCCAGGTTGCGGGCCGGAATGATCACGCCTTGTTCGCCGTCCAGGCCCTTGGCCTGGCAGATATCGAAGAAGCCCTCGACCTTCTCGGTCACGCCGCCCACGGGCTGGACACGGCCCAGCTGGTCGACGGAGCCGGTCACCGCCAGGCTTTGCCGGATCGGCACGTCGGCCAGACTGGACAGGATGGCATACAGCTCGGCACAGGAGGCGCTGTCCCCGTCCACCCCCTCGTAGTTCTGCTCAAAGGTGATCTGGGCCGTCAGGCTGAGCGGGAAGTCCTGGGCAAAGCGGGCGCCCAGGTAGCCGGACAACGTCAGCACGCCCTTGGAATGGATCTGGCCGCTCAGCTCGGTTTCGCGCTCGATGTTGATCACGCCGCCTTTGCCCAGGTAGGTGACGGCCGTGATGCGCGCTGGCTGGCCGAACATGTAGCCGCCCAGCTGGATCACGGACAGGCCGTTGATCTGGCCGGTCACGGCGCCGCTGGTGTCGACCAGGATCTTGCCTTCAAGGATCATCTCCTGGATTTTCTCCTCGATCCGGTTGTTGCGGTAGCGGCGCTCCTGGATCGCCTGTTCCACATGCCGGGCTGAAACGATCGCATCCTGTTCTTTGACCGCGAGCGCGTTGGCCTCGTAGACAACTTCCCGGACCTCGTTGAAGCGGGTTGACAGCTTTTTCTGGCTGCCGGCCAGCCTGGAGCCATGCTCCACCACCCGGGCCAGACCGTCCTGGCTGAACGGAAGCAAGCCTTCCCCGCGGCAGATCGAAGAGACAAACGAGGTGTATTTGCACAGGTTTTCGGCGCTGCGCTGCATCGTGACATCGAAGTCGACCTTGACCTTGAACAGCTTCTGGAAATCCTCGTCCTGGGAGAGAATGTGGTAAAGGAGCGGGCTGCCGATCAGGATCACCTTGAGGTCCAGCGGGATCGGCTCCATGCGCATCGTGGCGAAGGGCACATAACGGTATTGCTCACCGATGTTCTCGACCGCGATGGAGCGATACTTGAGCACCCGTTTGAGTGTCTCCCAGACAAATGGCTCGATCAGGGCATCCTTGGCCTGCAGGATCAGGTAGCCGCCGTTGGCCAGATGCATGGCCCCGGCCCTGGCCATGGTGAAGTTCGTCGACAAGGTCATGGCATGACTCTTGTATTCGATTTTACCGAACAGGCTGTAGTAGTTGGGGAACGGCTCGGCGATGACCGGCGCGCCGCGCGTGTTTTCGTGGTTGACAAACAAATTGACCCGGTAGCGGGCAAATTCGTCTTCTTCCCCGGCCGATGCCGCGAACGGGGCGGCTGGCTGTTCCCGGGCCGACTCGTCGTGCTTGAAGAGTTCATGGTTGCTTTCAACATCTGCCAGGACATCGTTCAGGTAGTGCCGGATCTTCTCGTTTGCCCCGTATTTTTCGATCAGGCGCCTGATCAGCGGCTCGGCCGCTACGCGCGTGATCTGCTTTTCCAGTTCAAGGATTTTTCCCTTGGCCTGCTTTTCCAGCATGCGGCCCGTATGCAAGGTCTCTTCCAGCTTTTTTTCCAGAACACGGCCGCGTTCTTCGAAAGCGCGCCGTTCCTGTTCCGGCAGCTGGCCGTATTCTTCCGACGACAGGGACTTGTTCTCCTTGTGCGGCACGAACAGGAATTTGCCTGGCACCTGCTTGAGGACAAAACCAGCTTCGCGCGCATCCTGCTCGATGCTTTGCAGGGCCTCCTGCATCTAGCGCTGTACCGCCTGGACGATGCTGTCCTTTTGCGTCTCGTAAGCGCTGCCTTCAAACGACTTGGGCACCGACAGGCGCAAATCGTCGACCAGCTCGAGCATGTCCTGCTGGAAAATGCGTCCCTGGCCGGCTGGCAGCGCGACCGCCTGGGGGCTGTCTGGGTTCGCAAAATGATGGATGTAGCACCAGTCCTGCGGGACAGCCTTCTGCGACGCCACATGGGTAATCAAGGTCTGGACATAGGTGCTCTTGCCGGTGCCGGGCGGCCCGACGACGAACAGGTTGTACCCCTGGGCCGACATATCCAGGCCGAACTGCATGGCGCGCACAGCCCTGTCCTGCCCGATGACGCCTTCCAGCGGCGGTACATCCAGCGATGTCTGGCAGAAGCTGAGCTCCTCCTCACCGGTGCACGTGCGGTTCAACTGCTCTGGCGGTATCCGAAACGTTTCATGTGCGCACATGATCCTGCCTCCAATCTGACAAGCCGTTTTCAGGCACCCGCTGGATCAGGCAGGCCGTCTCGCGGCCTTCATGCTTCCATTCATGAATCATGCACAAGCTGTCTGCACAGCTTTATTTTAGCACAGAACAGCATCAGCGTCAGATGAACGGGTTCCGCCTATGCAAAACCACCTCGGCGGTGTAAGGTGTTCATATGAGGTCCGGTCGAGGGCCGGTGAAAAGTCAACGTCAAACCTACAGGAGCGGTACGATGACACAGGTTGTTCGATTGAGCGAATATTTATTTGTCCTGACAGCTCCGTCCGGTAACGCCGGGCTGCTGGTCCGGGAAGGCCGCGCGCTGCTGTTTGACTGCCACATCGGCTGCACACCGCAGCTGCTTGCAGCCCTGGGGGTCCGCCAGTTAGCCGGCATCTGCCTGACCCAGCACCGCCGGGAGCAGACCGATGGGATCAACATCTGGCTTGGGCAGGGGGTCCCGGTCTTCTGTTCCGAATTTGAAGCCGACATCCTGGAACACGCGGGCCAGCGCTGGACCGATCCGGCTTTTCGCTGGCGCCGCTTCGCCAAAATGGTGCCCGACCTGGCTATGCCCGCGTCAGATATCCGCCCGGTACGGCGTGTGAAGCCCAGGCAAACCATCGACGTTTTTGACTTCGGGGTTCTGGCGGTTGACGCCGCAGGACCCAGCCCCGGCGCGCTGGCCTGGCTGGTCCAAAGCGGCACGCAGCGAGTCTTGTTCTGCGGGCAGGCCGCCCTGGCCGGCGGGCAATTGCCCAACCTGTGGATGCTGCAGAAAGGCTTTGGCCGTATCCAGGATTACCATGGCATCCTCGGCGCCGCACCCGACATCCGGGAGACCTGGCGGCGCTTTCTCGCCCTGGAACCGGACATCCTGGTCCCTGGATCCGGTCCGATCGAACGCAGCCCGGCTGAAGGCCTGGTCCGACTCGGCAAACGGATGGTCCATCTGCAGCAAAATGTCATGCGGGCGTCGGCACTGAATTTCTATTTCCCCGATCTCTACCTGGCCTGGGACCGGGACTGGCCCCGCCTATTGGGATCCGATCCGTTGCCCCTGCCGCCCTTTGTCGAGGGGCTGTGCGGCACCTCGTTCCTGCTGCGCGCACAGAACGGGGCCGGCTTCCTGATCGACTGCGGCGACCCGGCCGCTGCCGGACTCCTGCAGGAGCAGATCCGGTCCGGTTCGCTGCTGGATCTCGAAGCGGTCTGGATCACCCACATGCATTACGACCATACTGAGGGCCTTGTCCGGCTGCTGGAGCATTTTTCCTGCCCCGTTCTGGCCAGCCGCCTGACCGCCGACACGCTCTGCCATCCCGACGCCTACTTCCTGCCCTGCCAATACCCGGCGCCGTTCCCGGTCAAAGGCCTGGCCGACAAGACTTCTTTCGCCTGGCGGGAGTTCACCCTGACCGCGTACGAATTCCCCGGCCAGGTGCTGCACCACGGCGCGCTGCTCGTCGAGGGCTACGGGCAGCGGGTCCTGTTTGTCGGCGATTCGTTTTCGTCGACGGGCCTGGATGACTATTGCCCGCAAAACCGGGTGCTGCCCGGCAAGAACCGGGGTATGCGGCGCTGCATCGATCTGGTTCGCCAGCTCCGGCCGGATTTCCTGATCAACCAGCACCGGCGCCAGGCTTTTCGCCTGGAGCCGGAAATGCTCGACGAACTCGAACGGGTGCTGATCGAACGCGACCGGATCACCGAAGAACTGACCGGCCGTTCGGCCGGCTGGGCCTGGGACGACGCCTGGTGCCGCGTGTACCCCTTTGAACAGACCGCGGCGCCCGGTTCGGTCATCACGGTGGCGGTCCACATCACCAACCACGATGACGAACCGCTGACGGTCAGCGTGGAGCCGGTCCTGCCGGCCGGCTGCCGCGTGGCCGGCGGTTCGCTGCGGCAGAAAGGCGTCGTTCCCCCGCTGACCGACGGCAGCTGCCTGGCCGAGTCCAATCCGGACTTAAGCCTGGCATGGAAGATCGCCCTGCCCGAAAACACGGAACAGGCGACCATACCCCTGGTCTTCCGGGTGTCCTGCCGCATCGCCAAGGGACCGGTCGGAATTGGCCTGGTTCACTTCAGCCGATGATCGGCTGATCGCCCAGCCAGACCTGGCATTGAGGGCCGGCTTCGAGCAGTTCAAAGACATGCAGGGTGTTTTCCGCCTGGAGCAGATCCCCGGGAACATACAAGGTGTGCTGCGGCCCGACGGACCAGTAGCGGCCCAGGTTGAAGCCATTGACCCAGGCGACACCTTTTTGCCAGCCTGGCAGACTTAGAAAGGTGTCAACACCGGGCCTGGCTGCAAACCGGCCGCGGTAAAAAGACGGCAAACGATCCGAGACGGCGTCTTCGGGGGCTTCCGGCAGGCCGCTGATGTCCGACAGGGGCAGCGTACGGATGACCCAGTTCATGATCATGGCCTTGTTGTAGAGAAACCCGCGGTTGTCGGGCTCCTCGATGTCCATCCGGACACATTGGAGGATCCCCTTGCGGTCGGCTAAAGCCCAGCCGTACTTGATGCGCCCCTGGTTTTCAACCAGGATATCCAGCTGCAGGCCGTCGGGCGGGATCGTGAAGCAGATCGCCCGGTCACTGTCGGTCTGATCGCGTTCGAGAATGCCGATCAGCTGCCCGTTGCCATATACCTGTGCCCGGTCACGCAGCCCTTCCAGGCGCAGGAAACGGCGCCTGGCGTCCGTGTATGCCAGTCGCGTCGTGTAGAGGATGAACCCGTATGCCTGGTCCAGATCCTCCATGGCCAGGCAGTTTGCCGCGTGCACGCACCGCGCGCTCAAGCGGTCCAGCTCGCCGAACAGACCGGCAATCCGCTGCAGCGTGACGGGGCCGATCGCCTGGGCCTGGTAACGCGGGGGATTGTCCGGCCGCCCGGCGCGGCCAAGGTATTGGTCCAGCTGGCGCCGGCAGGCGTAATACTTGGCGGTCGGCACCCCGTTCTCGCTGACCAGGGCGTCGGTGTCGTAGCTGGTGGTCTCCGCCACGTAGTGTTCTGGCATGGTAGATGGCTCGCCGAAATGCCTGCCGATGTTGGCTCCGTTCAGGAAGCCAAAATTCGTGCCGCCGCAAAACATGTAGAAGTTGACGTAAGCGCCAAGGTCCAACGCTTCACGATAGGCCCGGGCCACCGGAACCGGATCGCGGGGCTTGAATGCGCTGCCCCAGGTGATGCTGCGTCCACTCCAGAATTCAGTGATCAAAGGCGGCCTGTCCGGCTGATAAGCACGCAGCCGCTCAATGGCCTGGCGGCTTTCCAGGCGGAAATCGACGCCGGCCCAGGTTCCGAGGCAATTGCCGTTCACCAGCTTGAAAATATCGTGGCCGTTGGCCGAAAAAAAGGGCACATCGACGCCAAAGTCCATCAGCATCGTCTGGAGCTGGTCAAGATACGCCAGATCGTCGCCGTAGCTGCCGTACTCGTTCTCAATGGCGACGAGGATGATAGGCCCGCCGCGTGTCGACAAGGATGACACAAATTCCTGGCAAAGCCGCCTGGTGTAGCTGCGGACCGGGTCCAGGAAGCGGGGATCTGAACTGCGCAAACAGATGGTGCGGTCTTTCAGCAGCCAGGCCGGCAGGCCGCCCAGGTCCCATTCGCCGCACATGTACGGCGACGGGCGCAGCAAGACCTTGAGCCCGACATCCGCAGCAAGGTGGATAAACGCGCCCAGATCCAGCCGTCCGTCAAAATCAAACTGGCCCGGACTGGGCTCATGCAGGTTCCATGGCACATAGGTCTGGACAGCCGTCAATCCGAAGTCCTTCATCAATTCCAGGCGGCGCCGCCAACCGCCCGGCAGGCAGCGGAAATAATGGAAATCGCCGCTGGCTAGGTAGAAATCGTGACCGTCCAGTTCCAGCTTGTCCCTGTGGATCATTAACCGCCCCATATTGGTCTCCTTCTGCAATGCAACTAATACAACTGTAATGGCGCTACAGCTGCAGGACAAGAGACAATAGGACCTGCCTGATGCACAAAATGACCATCGGGGCAGTACGCCTAAATTGACAGCCGGTAGGCCGGCTCGCATAATGGGTTCAGCCATACAGCTGTTATAGGAGGCAACATCATGTTGTTTGAAAAAGGCCAGACCATCCTCTTCCAGGGCGATTCGGTAACCGATTGCGGCCGCAGCCGCGAAGACCTGTCCGATTTGGGCCGCGGCTATCCGCTGATGATCGCCTCCCGCCTGACGGCCGAACACCCGGAGCTGCAACTTCGTTTCATCAACCGGGGGATCAGCGGCAACCGGTCGCGCGACCTGGTGCAGCGCTGGCAGGCCGACTGCCTGGACCTGAAGCCCGATTGGGTCTCGATCCTGATCGGCATCAACGACACCTGGCGCCGCTACGACCGGAATGACCCGACCACCGCGGAGGCCTATGGCGAAAACATACGCTGGCTGTTTGAGAAAACCGTCGCTTCAGGTGCGAAGCTGATCGTGATCGAACCGTTTCATTTGCCGTATCCGGAAGACCGCAGGACGTGGCACCTTGACCTTGACCCCAAGGTCGCCGTGCTGCGCGAACTGGCCAACCGCTACGCCGCCTGCCTCATCCCCACGGGCGGCCTGATGCACGCGGCCGCCACCTGGCAGCCCTACCCGGTCTGGGCCGCCGACGGCGTTCACCCGACCGCGGCCGGGCATGCCCTGATCAGCAAAAGCTTTATCGAGGCGATCAGCCGCTGACCGGCTTTTTCGGCCGGGCCCAGCCGTAACCGGCTTCCGGTGACGGATCCTCCGGCATGCCGGGCAAAATCAGGCCGCCGTCCATTTTCAGGACCGCGCCGGTGATATACGCGGCCTGGTCCGAAGCCAGATAGGCCACTGCATGGCCGACCTCCTCCGGGGTGCCGTAGCGCCCCAGGGGGATCTTGTGCGCCCACCCGGTCTGGGCGGCTGTCTCCCGGCTGATGTCGCCGCGCACCAGGGTGGCGCCCGGCGCGATCACGTTGACCCGGATGCCATAACCCGACAGCTCCAGCGCCAGCGATTCCGAGGATCGGATCAGGGCGGCTTTCATGGCCCCGTAGAGATGGTCGTTGCCGTAGGCGCGGATGCCGCGCGTCGAGGCGATGTTGATGATGCTGCCCTGGATCTGGTGGTCGAGCATATGGCGGGCCGCTGCCTGGGTGCAGAGCATCGGGGCGCGCCAGTTGAGCCGGTACACGAAGTCCATCAGGCTGCAGTCCAGCTTGTCCAATGTGGCAAATCGAGTCAGGCCGGCGTTGTTGACCAGCAAGTCCAGGCGGCCGAGCTCTCCGATCGCCTGACTTACAACCGCTTCGGGAACGCCATCGGCTTCCAGCGTTGCCTGGCAGATGAAACAACGGCCGCCGGCTGCCCGCACCTGCGCCGCAGTCTGCTCCGCCTCCTCTGAGGCAGTCGCGTAAGTGATGGCCAGATCATAGCCCGACCGGGCCAGGACAACGGCGATGCCCCGGCCGATGCCGCGGCTGCCGCCCGTGACCAAGGCGCATTTTCGATCCATGGTGACCTCCCTGCTCATCCTCTATTCGTCGATCAGCTTGCCCAGATTGCGCAAAGCCTTGCGGATGCGTGCGTCGCCGCGCGGATCCGGGTCGAGCTGGTGCACCCAGGGGTAGCCGGGCCGGATCGTCCAGTCGCGCAGCAGCGTGTCGATCACCGGCAGATCGACCGACTGCGATGAAAAGCTGGTCCAGAACGCGCCCAGGTAGATCCGCTCACCGTTGGCCATGACCACGAAAGGCAGGCCGTGCACGGGCGTTTGTGGCAAGCGCGCCAGGACCGCCTCCTCATCCGCCAGCGCCAAGGTGTGGCTAGGCCAGTGATAGGCGGTCAGGTCCTGGTCTGTCAGCACCGGCTCCGCCTCGAGGGGCAGTTCGTCCAGCGCCATTGCCCGGGCTGCGGCGGTGTCGAGGCCCTTGACCAGGTAAATAGCAAAGCTGTGCTGCTGCCGGGCACCGCTCAAGGCGATCGCGACCAATACGACCGCCACGAGCACGGCGGAAAACCCGATCGCGAAGGCCATGACCTTCTTGTGTGTCAGCTGCACCTAAATCCGACCCTTCATGCTTTGGAACAATCGGAAGAGGTTGTCTACGGTCAGCGCCAGGTCAGTTTGGGCTCGCTGCCTGGCTTCGGCAAACGGAACCGCCACCCGGTTGATGCTGAAGATCGCGCTCACCCCTTCGTCATAGGCTGACTCGATGTGATCGCCGATGTCGCCGACGATGGCGATCAAAGGAACGTTCAGGCGGCGGGTGCGGCGAGCGACGCCGATGACCACCTTGCCGCGCAGCGACTGGCTGTCGATTTTTCCTTCCCCGGACAAGACCAGGTCGGCGTCGGCCGCCAGCTGGTCGAAAGCCACCTGGTTCAACACGGCCTCGATGCCCATTTCCAGGCTCGAGCCGAAAAACGCGACCATGCCGCCGCCCATGCCGCCGGCCGCGCCGGCACCCGGCAGGTCGCGGATCTCCCGGCCGAGGTCGCGCCGGGACACGTCAGCCAGGTGCGCCAGGCCGGCGTCGAGGCGCGCAACCATGGCGGGATCAGCACCTTTCTGCGGGCCAAAAACCGCGGCAGCGCCCTGAGGGCCGCAAAGCGGGTTGTCGATGTCGCACATCGTCACCACCTCGGCAGCGCCAATTTCAGGCAGCAACCCAGAGCGGTCGATACGTGCGATATCTTTGAGGGTCGCGCCGACCGGCACAAACGTCTCGCCGGCCCGGTTGATGAAGCGCACGCCCAGGGCGGCGGCGGCGCCGCTTCCGCCGTCATTGGTCGCACTGCCGCCAAGTCCCACGATCAGCTTTCTGGCTCCGTGCCGGACCGCGTGGGCCATCAGCTGGCCGACGCCAAGGGTTGTCGTCCGGTCGGCCTGCTTGTTGTCACCGACCAGCGGCAGGCCGGCCGCGGCGGCCATTTCCACGATCGCCGTCTCGTTTGGCAGCCGCCCGTAAAAGGCCTTGACCGGTTCGCCGTACGGTCCGGAAACCGTCAGTTCAACTTTTTCCCCGCCCATCGCCGTCAGGAAGGCGTCGACACTGCCTTCGCCGCCGTCGGCCACCGGGATGCTGACGATCTCGGCGTCAGGCAGATGCCTGCGGATCTGCTCGCCCATGATCGCACAGATTTCCTGCGAACTCATCGTGCCTTTAAATGAATCGGGAATGAGAATGATCTTTTTCACGCAAAATCCTCCGTTATGATGCTTGACCGTCCAAACGCTGCCGGACCTCGTCCAAGGTCGGCATGCCCGCCTGAGCGCCCATTTTCTCCGTGCTGAGCGCGGCGGCCGCATTGGCAAAGCGCAGGGCCTGATCCGGATCATCGCCGCGGATCAGGGCAAAGGCCAGAGCGGCGTTGAAGGTGTCGCCGGCCCCGGTCGTGTCGACCACCTGTGCCGGGCTGGCCGGTGTGCGGATGATCCGCCCGCTATCATCGGCCATGGCCGAACCGTTCTTGCCCAGCGTCACGACGAGCTTGCCACGCTGAGCCAGGAGCAGGTCGTCAAGCAGCCCCTGGTGCCGGAAAAGCAGCGCCGCCTCATGCTCATTGGGCGTAAGCCAGGTGATCTGCCCGAGCAGTCGCGGCGGCAAAAGCTGGGCCGGCGCCGGGTTCAACAGGACCGGTATCCCGGCCACGGCGCACAGCTCCGCGACATGAACGACGGTGTCCAGGGGAATTTCCAGCTGCATCATGACCAGGTCTGACTGCATCAGCCGGTCGGCAACCGAATCGATGTAGGCTGGGCTGACCCGGGCGTTGGCGCCGGGCACAACCACGATCGTGTTGTCTTTTTCCGCAACCGTGATCAGGGCCACACCGGTCTTGACATCAGGCAGGCGCTTGACCTGACTGGCGTCGACACCGGCCTGGTCCAGGTTATCGATCAGCTGGCGGCCGAAATCGTCCTGGCCGACACAGCCGTACATGGCGGCCTGGGCCCCCAGCCGGCCAAGCGCATAGGCCTGGTTGGCCCCTTTGCCGCCGGGGAAAAAACTGAGTGAGTCGCCTAGAATCGTCTCACCCTTGTGCGGTATCCGGGGTGATGTCACCGTCATATCCATATTCAGGCTGCCTACAACCGCGATCTTCATCGTTGCCTCCCCAGCACATGGCTTTCAACACGACTATTGTAGCAGATCGGAGGCTGGCGCGGCAGCAGCGGGCAAGGCATTAGAGGGTCGGAAGCAGGTCCTTGATCTGGATGACCTGGCCGCTGGCGATCGACAGGTTGGCCGCGGCCCCGATGATCAAAGACATGGCCCCGGCCCGGGAACCGGCCACATACTGGTGCGGATCCGGCGCCTGGTCGCGCATCAGGAGTCGCAGCAGGATGGCGTCGGCGCCGCCGTGGGTGCCGCTGAGCTTGGCCACCTGGTGGGTGATCACCGCATCGTCCCGGTCCAGCACCTTGATCGAATGGCTGGACATAGCCGCGTTGCGCTTGTGCGCGAAGGTCTCGGCTTCCAGCCGCCCCTTCTCCCCGTTGATTACCAGGCGGTAGCCTTCATGCGGTGAATGTGCGGTCAGGGAATAGGCCATCGAAACCTGGTCTTCGTACTGGACATGGAGCGTCATGGTGTCGCAGATATCGATTTCGGGGGAGAAAATGCAGCCGTCGCGCCAGTAGCCGTCGGCTGACTCGCAATCGAAGTAGAGCTCGCGGTACGCCGGAGCAGTGACGTCGATGAAGAACCGGCAATCGTCCTTGTGCGCACAGGTCCGGCAGCGCGGGCCGGAGATCGCACTGGGCTGGCCGTAGAAGCGGCGGCTGCCGGTCGCGAAGACGGCGACCGGATCTTTTTCAATGAACCAGTTGACCAGGTCGAAATGGTGGGTCGCCTTGTGCACCAGCAACCCGCCGGAATTTTTCAGCTGGCGGTGCCAGCGGCGGAAATAGTCTGCGCCGTGCTCGGTGTCGAGAAACCATTCGAAATGGACGCTGTAGACCTGGCCAACAGCCCCGGCACGCATCAGGTCCTTGATCTTGGTGGCGAACGGCGAACAGCGGGCGTTGAAGGTCACAATGACCTGCCGCCCGGTGCGCCGCTCCGCCTCGAGGATCGCCCGGCACTTGTCGGCGTCGATGGTCATCGGCTTCTCGCTGATCGCGTCGCAGCCCGCTTCCAGCGCCGCGATGATGTACTGGTGGTGGAAGCGGTCGACGGTCGTCACGATTACGGCATCCGGCTTGACCTCGGCCAGCATGCGGTTGAAGTCATCGAAGACGGGAATCTTGCCGCCGGTCTTGCGGCTCAGCAATTCCGCCCGCTTGATGTTCGTATCGAAAACACCCAGGATGACCGCTTCGTCCGCATAGTTTTCTGTTATCGGCTGGGCATACATGCCGGAACCCCGGCTGCCCGCGCCAACCATCACCAGTCTTTTCATAGCTTGTCCTTTCTGTCTCGGCTCATGGCCGGACATTCCCTCTGCGCTGCATCTGTTTTCCAGTCAGGCCGAGCAGACGTTCCGCGTTCCGGCAGGCAACGGCCTGGAGCACGTCGTCCGGCAGGTGAAGCTGCAGGATGAAGCGGGCGTGGCCCAGGAAAGCCTGGATCAGGTAGGTATCGATTTCCCCGGGCGCCAGGCCTGTGTCCGATCCGAACAGGATCCGGTCGCGGTAATCCAGGAAAAAAGCCCGGTACCGGGCCCGGTCCTGCTCGTACAGATCGTCTGACCAGCGCAGGAAGAAGCCGCAGCTGGTGTCGATAAAGAGATTGGGGTGCGCGTCCAGCAGCGGCGACAGCTTGTCCAGCCCGATGTGCAGCTGGTGGGCCCCGATGAACGGGATCTTTGGGTAGCGCCTGACAAGGGCCAGGAAATCTGCCAGCAGCAGGTCGTTGTCCAGGGGTTCAGCCTGATCCGGGCGGTCGGACCAGTAGGCGTTTTCTGAGCCGCCGTGGTAGGGCGACCGGCTGACCCGCTGTGTCACGTGCCACAAGACCGGTTTGTGTAACGCGTTCAGCCGGGCAAAAATCTGCTGCCAGGCTGCGCTTTGCCAGACCTTGGGGTCGGCCAGTCCCCGCATGATCGGCGCGTTGTGCAGCTTGAGTCCGGCGGCGCCAGACTCGAAGGCCCGCTCGATCTGGTCGGGGTCGGCCTGGTCGTAACGCGGAAAGTAAAACCAGCTGAACCGGTCTGTTTCGGCCTGGACCGCCCGGCAGGCCGCAAACAGGTCTGCGTCCGTGACGAACAGGTTGATCCGCTCCAGGCGATAGCCGTCCAGAATCGAAAACCATTCATGCAGGACTTGCCGGAGTTCCGCCGCTGAGCGGGCTTTGTCCAGATGAGCATGGCAGTCAAACCAGTATTCTTCGCTGGGCAGAAAATGAAAACCCCAGCCCCGGGAAAATCCATTGTCGGCTGTTTCACGTTGGTCAAGATCAGGTGAGCGCGGCTCATGCGCCGCTCGATGGGTATCCATAGCCAATCCCCCCCTTTGTCGCATCGGACCGAATCCGCGTGAGGCTGCCATGTTTTCCAGACAAGCTAACCTTATCACACGCGGTACGCCTTGTCATCTGCAGCTGTTGGCCGCATCTTCCGCGCCAGATCAGCTATAATGGGACCAGGAGGGTGAGCAGATGAGACAGCGCATCAACTACGGGGTGATCTCAGCCAGCAACATGGCCAGGTCCCACATGAAAGCCATCCAGGACAACCCGAACGCCAGGCTGGTGGCTGTTTGCGACCTCGACCTGGCCAAGGCGAAACGCACAGCCGACCTGTTTGGCGCGGATCAGGTGTACCAGGATTACCGGCAGCTGCTGGACAATGCCGCCATCGACGCCGTCGTGATCTGCACGCCGGACCAGCTGCACCGGGAGATGACCGTGGCCGCTCTGGCCAGGGGCAAGCATGTCCTGTGCGAGAAGCCGATGGCCCTGACCGTCGCCGACTGCCAGGCCATGATCGAGGCCGAGCGCGCCGGCAAAGCCAGGCTGATGATCGGGCAGATCTGCCGCTATACGCCGGGCTTTGTCGCCGCCAAGGACCTGATCAGCCGGGGCAAGATCGGCGAGCTGTTTTTCGTCGAGTCGGAATACGCCCACGACTACAGCAGAATCGTCGGTTCCCCGACGGCCGACCACTGGCGGCGCGACCCTTTGCGGCACCCGTTCCTCGGCGGCGGCTGCCACGCGGTCGACCTGCTGCGCTGGATTGCCGGCAACCCGACCGAGGTGACCGCCTACGCCAACCGCAAGATGCTGCGGGACATGCCGACCGACGACTGCACCATCGCGATCTACAAGTTCCCGGACGAGGTGATCGGCAAGGTGTTTGTCTCGATCGGCTGCAAGCGCAACTACACCATGCGTTCCGTCTTCTATGGCTCGAAGGGGACGATCATCGCCGACAACACCACACCGCATCTGACGATTTTCAAGGACGGTTTTGCCGCAGCGGACGGCTTGTTCGACGCGGCCGCCACGCACACGGTTCCCGTCCTGCTTCCGGTCTCGCTGAACAACCACAACACCAGCGGCGAGATCAACGATTTCACCCGCTGCCTGCTCGAGGATACCGCTGTTACCACGTCGTCCGTCGAAGGGGCGTCGACCGTGGAGGCCTGCCTCGGCGCGGTCAAGTCAGCCGCAGCCGGGAAACCGGTCGCGCTGCAGTACGCGCATCTGCAAGGAGGATCGCTATGAAACGCATCGTCATCATCGGCGGCAAGGGGCGGGTCGGCTCCTACCTGGTGCCGCAGCTGGTCGCCGACGGCTATTTAGTGCTCAACGTCAGCCGCGGCCAGACCGAGCCGCCGCGGCCGGACCGGGTCTGGCAACAGGTCGAGCAGGTCGTGCTGGATCGCAAGCAGGATGATTTCCCGCAGCACATCGCCGCCCTGCACCCGGACGCGGTCATCGACATGGTCTGTTTCAAGGCGGACGACATGCTGCGCCTGGCCGATGCGCTGCAAGACCAGGTCGGCCACTACCTGGTCTGCGGCAGCATCTGGATGCACGGGCCCAGCGAGACGGTCCCCTGCCCCGAGCACTTGAGCCGCACACCGACCGGTGTCTACGGCCAGGAGAAGCTCAAGATGGACGACGCCGTGCAGCAGCTGTTTGCCCAAAAGGGCTTTCCCGGCACGATCGTCCACCCCGGCCACATCGTCGCCGAGGGCTTCCGGCCGATCAACCCGCAGGGCAATTTCAATCCTCAGGTTTTCTCCGACCTGCGCCGCGGCCAGCCGCTCGTTCTGCCCAACCTGGGCATGGAAACACTGCACCCGGTGCACGCGGCGGATGTCGCCGGCGTCTTCCTGGCATCCCTCCGGATCGGCAGCGTCAGCTTCGGCCAGGGCTTCCACGCGGTCGCGCCGGCGGCCGTCACCTTGTCCGGCTATGCCCGGTCGATGGCCGCCTGGGTTGGCCAGGAAGCCCGCCGCCGGTTTCTGCCCTTTGACGAATGGGCCAAAGCGGTCCCTGAAGCCGACGCGGCGGCCACCTTGGAGCACATCTCCCGCTCGCCTAACGCCTCAATGGACAAGGCGCGCCATCTGCTGGGCTTCGTGCCGCGTTTTGCCGCTTTCGAAGCGGTCCAGGCCGCCGTCACCTGGCTGATCGACCACGGACAGCTAGCTTGAGATTCTAAAGATACCGTTCCTGGTTCAGGAAGACATCCAGCATGGCCATGATCTGGTCATAGCGGATGTCGTGGGTCACGGCGTGCGTCGGGGCCGCGATGTAGCCGCCCCCCGCTGACATGACGCGCATCACGCGGCTCGTTTCGGCGCGGATCTGGTCGGGCGTCGATCTGGGCAGCAGCTGCTGGGTCGAGATGCCGCCCCATACAGACAAGTCGCGGCCGAATTCGCGTTTAAACCAGGCCTGGTCGTAGATTTCCGGCTGAAAGGTCTGATAGCAGTCCAGGCCGATCTCGATCAGGTCCGGGAACAAGGCTGAAATGTCGCCGCAGGAATGCTGGATGACAACCTTGCCGCCGATACGCGCCGCCTCATACATGCGGGCCAGGCGCGGCTTGATGAACGTCCGCCAGTTGGCCGGGCCCATCAGGGTCCCGCGCTGCTGGCCCCAGTCGTCGCCGAAATAGACCGCGTCCAGGGGATATTCGTTGACGATGGCGATCAGCTTCAAGTTATAGACCAAAATGCGCTCGAACAGCTCGTGCATGAACAGCGGCTCAGCCGCCATGTTGTACAGGGCTTCCTCGAAGGTCAGGTAACTCCAGGCGCGCTCGAAAAGTGAAAAGCCGATACCGAAGACCTTGAACTGGTCGCAGTCCCGTGCCCCCACCTGCTCGACCGCCCGACGGAATCGCGCTTCGTCAAAAGCCGGCTCCCGGTAATAGGCCATGTCCGGCCCGGGAATAAGCGGGTGATCGACGACGCCGATGTCCTTGTCCGCGCCGGAGCGGTTCCAGGTGACGCCATACTCGTCCAGAAACAAAGCCGAACCGGGTTCGCGTTCGGTCGGCCAGCCCCAGTACTGCCCGCAATAGAGGTGGTTGTCCAGCACATCGTCCTCAAATGTCTCCGTCTCGAAATGCGGGGCCATGCTGCGGCGGGCCTGTTCGGTAAAATCGCAATAGTGCGGGATCTTGTCGCTCGCCTGGTGACGCAGGGCAGCCAGGACCCGTTCTTTCCGGATCATGGCTCCCCTCCCAGCGGTTCAATGCGTACGCTCTGGAAATAGCTGCCGCCGCCCGGCATCTCCCTGCGGTCGATCACGGTCGACCAGGCCATGTTCGAGCCGATCGGCGCGTGGCTGCCGTCGATGTGCAGCGTGACGGTATCCGACGGGGCTAGTTCATGTTCGTGCCGCGCCTGCCAATAGGCGGCCACGTCATGGAAACGGGCGTCGAAATGGAACGGGGCCTGCCCCAAGATGCGAACGCCGCGGCCGTCGGCGTCGGTCAGCTCCAGCCAGTGCGTTTTTTCATGGCCGCCGTTTTCCGAGGGCGGATTAAAGGGGAAATGTTCTTTTGCGACCGTACTGCTGAACTGCCCCAGCCTGACGCAGGCCATGCGGTCCGGATAGCACTCCCAGGGGCCGTAGCCCCAATAGCGCAGCTGCTGGCATGCACCGTTCAGCTGAAAGCACAGGCCGACCCGCGGAACCATCTCGACCTGGTTCGGTACGAGCGCACCTATGTCGATCGCCAACCCGGCCGCGTCGAACCGGTACGTCAGGAAGACCGGAAAGGGCTGGGCGGCCCGGGGGGTTACCAGCAACTGGAAGCGGACCATGGCCAGGCGGTCCGCTGTGGTCAGCTGGACATCCAGGGCCGCGATCGCCAGGTCGCGAAACACGCGGGTCTGCGCGTACCAGCCCCAGCCTTCCTGGCAGTCCAGGCCGGTCGGCGGACGGGAAAACGCAGGGATGGCGCCCCGGATCAGGGAACCCCCGTTTTGCTCCAGACCGAGCAGCTGCCCGCTGGCGCGATCCAGCGTCGCCGCCAGGGTTCCGGCCCGCAGCACGATTTGGTCGCCGTCCGTCACCAGGACCGGGCCAGCAAGCTTGATCACCGGTTCGGCGCGTGGTCCGTCCGGCAGCTCGATCTGGATGAAGGAAAGGATGTCGCCGTCTTCCCCGTACCAGGGCTTGTCTTTCCAGCGCAGGTTGATCTCCAGGTGGTAGGCACAGCCTGGCTTTTTGTCGTGCGGCAGGCGGCAGACCCATTCGGCGGATTCACCGGGCGCCAGAACTGGCAAAACGACTGCTTGCCGGACGACGGCCACACCATTTTCGCGCAGCACCGCCTCGGCCCGCACGTCGGCCGTGCTCATGGTCTGGCTGCGGTTTTTCAAAACGAACCGCCCCGGGTCGCGTGCGGAACCGCGCGCGTTGCTGTCCCGGCGCTCTTCCAGCCAGATCGGCGCGTAGACGGCCTGGATCTCCCGGGCCACCGGCTTCCAGGTCAAGTCGGGCAGCACGATGCCGTTGTTGGTCATGAACAGCGGCACCTCCGGGTCGGTGAAGGATTCGCCGAAATCGCCGCCATAGGCCCAGTATGCATGGCCGTCCGGCGTTTCGGCCAACAGGCTCTTGTCCTGCCAGTCCCAGACAAAGCCGCCCTGGAAGCGGGGGTAGCGTTCGAGCAGGTCGCGGAACTGGGCCAGGCCGCCGCCGCTGTTGCAGATCTGGTAGAGGTATTCGACGAGGATGACCGGCCGGTCGTCGACGGGGTCCGCCAGCATTTCCAGGATGCGTTCGACCGGCGCGTACATATCGCCGCGGATATCGGAGATGTTCTTGCCCGGGCTGCCGCTTTCGTACTGGCACAGCCGCGTCTTGTCGTATTCCTTGATGAAGCCGGTCATGGCGGCGTGGTTCGGCCCGAAACCGCTCTCGTTGCCCAGCGACCAGGCATAGATGGATACATGGTTCTTGTAGGTGCGCACCATGCGGGTCGCGCGGTCCAGGTAGTGCAGGGCGTACTCGGGGTCGTGCGACAGCTGGCCTGAGACGCCGTGCGTTTCCAGGTTGCACTCGCACACCAAAAGAATGCCCAGCTCGTCGCACAGTTCGTACCATTCCGGGCAATCCGGATAATGGCAGGTGCGCACGGCGTTGATGTGCATCCGCTTCATCTGGCGGATCTCCTCGCGCATGTGCGCAAGGCTCACCGTGCGGCCAGACGGCCCGTGCTCGTGTCGGTTGACGCCGCAGACCCGCAGCCGCTTGCCGTTCAGCAGCACGACGCCGTGCTGAATCTCAACCTTCTTGAATCCGACGCGGCAGGCCTCGTGGTCGGCCGCCTCCCCGCCGGAGTCCAGGAGCGTAAAAACCGCCGTATACAGAACCGGCGTTTCCGGCGTCCAGGGGCACACCTGGTCGAGTTCGATCCGCACCCGCGCGGCGCCCGCGGTGGGCTGCTCCCGGGTCGTGTACTGCGCCCGGGCGGCCACAGCGCTTTCTGCTTCGCCCAGCAACCGGCCTTCCGGGCCGTACAGGCTGGCCCTGATGCGGCAATCGGCATAGCCGGGCTGGCGCGAGACCATCACGTCGGCGCAAAAGTGCCCGCCCGCGCCCGGCAGGTCCGGCTCGGCGACGACCTGGTAATCCGCGATGTGCAGCTTCGGCTTGGCGATCAGCCAGACTTGCCGGTAGATGCCGGACAGGTACCAGTAGTCCTGGTCCTCGAACCAGGTGCCGGTCGCGAAGCGCATCACCTGCAGGGTCAGCAGGTTTTCGCCAGGCCGGACAAATTGGCTGATCTCGAATTCGACCGGCAGCTTGGAATCTTCGGCATAGCCGGCCATCTGGCCGTTGATCCAGAGGTAAAAGGCCGTTTCCACGCCGTCGAAGCGGATGAAGAGGTCACGGTTCAGGTCGTCTTCCGGCAGGATGAAGGTCTTGCGGTAGCAGCCGGTCGGGTTGTCCCGGGGCAGCTCAGGCGGATTGGGGGCCTGCAGGCCGGCCCTGGCCGTGACGGCAGACGGTGTGCCCGGATCCAGCCGCCAGGGATAGACGACATTGGTGTAGATCGGTTCGCCAAAGCCCTGCGTTTCCCAGTTGCCCGGTACATCGATCGGGGCAAAGTCTGAAGGAACATAATCGGGCAAATAGAAGGCGTCCACGTCATCCGGTGAACGGTAGAGCTTGAAGTCGTACCGGCCATCCAGGGACCTGACCCGGGGCGAAGCCGTCCGGTCGCAGGTCCGGGCCTGCTCGACTGACGGGTAGGCCCCCCAGGGCGTATGGGCCGGGACGCGGTTCTGGGCGATGATGTCCGGGTTGAGCCAGGCGGATTTTTGATCAAACGCTTTCATGACTTCAGCCTCCTCGCTTGCAGCCGTTTGAGATCCCGAACGGCCGGAAATGCGCTTTTTCCCCAAGAGGTGTCCGGAAGCACGCGCCACCAGCACAATCCGGCTCATGATTCGAGATGGCTTAGATCCGGATGCCGAGCGCCAGCGCCTGTTGCCGGATGAAGCTTGCGGCGGCTGCGACCTCGTCGGGCTGGCGCATGTGCTCCATCATCAGGGCGGCCGGCATGGGCAGCTTATTCAGTTCGCGCAGGTAAACGGTGTAGTCGAGGGCACCGAGCCCGGGCCGGCACTCGTTCAGGTGCGTGGTCAGGCGGCTTTCCAGACGGATGTCCTTGGCGTGGCAGCTCTTGATGTAGGGGCCCAGCTTGGCGAACAGCTCCTTGATGACGGCCCCGTTGTCCGTGTAGGCCCGCGGGCTGCAGATGATGTTGACCGGGTCGAGGTGCACGGCGAACGACGGCCGGTCGATCGCCCGGATCAGGTCGAGGTAGGTGTCGGCACTGTCCGGCAGCATCCAGGGCATCAGCTCAAGGGTGTAGAAGGTTCGCACCGGGCGCACCGTGTCGATGATCCGGCGGACCACGTCGACGATGCGGACGAACGTGTCCGCGCTGAAGTTATCCGGGTGCGGGCCATCCCAGATATCGGAACAGGAGCCGGCGATGTTGACGCAGCAGGCTGCGCCGACCCGGTCAGCCAGGTCGAGCTGGCCGCAGCAGAAATCGAAGGCCTGGCGCGCGGTGCGCGCGTCCCGGCTGAGCGGATTGCTCCAGGCGCCGACCTCCGCGATGTGCAGCGGGTGTTCGCGGATCAGGCGGACATAGGCGTCGACCAGATCCGGGGGATCCGTATGCTTCAGCGGAAAAAAGACCGCCGAATAGCCGAGTCTCAGAACCTCGCCGAGCCATTCCTCCGGGTTACGGCACGCTTTCAGGACCGGTCCGCCAAACAGCATGGGGATACCTCCCTCCGGATTCTGCGCACGAGCGGCGCGTTTTACGTCAGGCCAAAGGTCTTCTCTTTCAGATCAAGATAGTACAGGTAATCCTGGTCGCTGACATTGGGCGGGCAGCGGTGGTCGCAGAACGGGATGTAGCCGCCGCGTGCGACCAGCGGCACCAGCGTCTCCATGTAGCGGTCGATCGCCTCGCGCCCGGCTCCAAGCTGCATCTTGTCGAAGCCGCCCATGATGCGCAGGTCGCGGCCGTAGGCATCGAGCAGGTCAGCCGGGTGCGTGCAGCTGTTGACCTCGTACGGGAACAGGCAGTTGATCCCGCTGGCCAAAAAACCCGGCAGCAGGGGACGGACATCGCCGTCGCAGTCGGTGTACCAGATGTCGATGCCGTGCGCCTTGAGCTTCTGGTCGATCCGCTTGTAGCGCGGCACGACCACCGACTCGAAAAAATCCAGCCGGACGATCGGGCCCTTGTTGAAGCAGATGTCCTCCCAGCCGGCCGCGAAATCGAACTGGAAGTGGGGCAGGAGCTGGTCCAGGCTGTGTTCGACCAGCCGGCAGGCCGTTTCGACCATGTCCTCGACCATCTCCGGGTAATCGTAGCAGGCATAGGCCAGACCCTCGAAGGTCAGCATGTCGCGGATCTTGCCGATCATGGAACCGGTGTTGATGCCGAGCGGGTAGACACGGTCGTCGGGATGGGCGCGTTTGAGCGCGTCGATGTCCAGCGTGCGTGTCGCGTCGATCTGGAAGCGCTCGTGCTTGACCTTTTGCCAGTCATCCGGCGTCTCAATCGAGGAACGCAGGAAGTGCGGGATCGTGTCGTGGCTGTCCAGCGGCACCTCGGCCAGCAGGCCGTCGCTGTTGATGATCACCTTGTGCTTGCTGTCGCGGCTGATCTCGCGCGTCTCGAAGGGCGGCGACATCCAGGTGCGTCCGCCGATAACCTCGATGCGGTCAAAGTTGAAGAAGATGTCTGCCTCGCGGTTGTTGCGGATGTTATGGTCGCGAAACAGCTTCCAGAGATGGAAATTCTCTTCCCAGTAGCCAAACTCCATGTTGAAGCAGCGGTCGATGTCCTGGTAATGCATCTGGCGGTTGAAACGCTCGCGATCGGTCAGGGTTCCTTTCCATTTGGGCCGGATGGGTGAGATCGCCATCGGGTTTGTCCTCCAAAATAAGGTTTATGTCGCCGGGCGGCTGTTCAGGAACGGGTGCTCGGATGCGTGACATCCAGCAGCGGGTAATCGTCCAGGTAGTTGGCCAGCAAGCCGCATTCGTCGAGCAGCTTAACCAGGCTGTAGCGGGTGCGGTAGTCCTTGCCGGCGTGCATGGAGCGGTTCAGCATGGCGCGGTCGATACCCAGTTCGGCCGGGGCCTCGGGGCCGCCCAGATCCCGCCAGGCCTTGAGGATGCGCGCAAAGGGCGGCAGATCCCGGATCACGGCCTGCAAATCCGCAAGGCGAGCCTGGGCCTGGCAGATGCGCCGTTCCTGTTCCGGCCAGTCGAGGAAATCGTCCGGATTCTCGCGCATGATTTCGGTCGCGGCCTCTTCGCGGTAGGCTTCGAGCAGCCAGGCCGTCCGCTCGTCGCGGCTCAGGCGCCGGCGGCGGATATCGGCCAGGTCGAGGCGGGACAGGTCTTCCTTTGCAAAGTGCAGATAGAGCGGCCAGACCAGCAAGGTGGACAAACCGACCGCCGTGCCGTGCGGCGGCTGCCGTTCGCCCTTGAGGAGCTTCATCATGTCCCAGTAATGGACGATGTTGTGTTCGACCGAGGCGACGGCCCGCGTATGGCCGACCACCATGATCGTCACGCCGGCCAGGAGCAGCGCTTCGATCAGGACGCGGATGCCCGCCTCGCTCTTGCTTTTCAGGTCGCCGATGTGGTCGAGCAGCTTGTTGACCGCCTGAACCACGATCTCGCCGCAGACCGTGCAGGTGCGCTCGCCGTTGACGATGCCGCCGATCTGCCAGTCTGCCCAGGCGATGTACTTGCCCAGGACATCGCCGATCCCCGAGACGACCATCGGCATCGGCGCCGTGCGCAGGATGTCGAGGTCGCAGACGATGATCTCCGGGCAGTTCGCCGCACGGTGGATCTTGACGCCGCGCAGGATCAGGGGGGCCACGACCGAGGTATAGCCGTCCATCGAGGGCGCGGTCCCGATACAGACAAAGGGTTTACCGGTCCGCACCGCCACCACGCGGGTGGTGTCCGTGATCGAGCCCGAACCGACCGAGATGAGGAATTCTGTCTCCGGCTGCATCGTCAGCAGGACTTCGCCGCAGGCCCGCTCATCGGGCACCAGCTCGCCGTCGCGGCGCAGCACGCAGGGCAGGACGGTCAGGCCTGCCGCGCGCAGCAAGCCGGTCAGCTTTTCACCGACCAGGGGCCAGGTGTTGTCGTCGGCGACCAAAACGGCCTGGCGGCCCAAACCGCGTTTCCGGATCAAGGCGGGCACGCGGTCGATCAGGCCGGTGCCGACATAGATGTCCTGGGTCGGCAGGCGGTGCTCGCCGCCGCAATTGCAGGCCAGGCCGGTCAGGGTAAGTTTGCTGTCTGAATCGTAGTGGAGCTGTACAGCCATATGGTTCTCCTCATGCGCCTTGCGGCGGTGATACAATCCCATCTTAACACAGTTCCCGAACCAGAAAAGACCTGGCTGCATGGGCTGGACATTCCCGGCCGTCTGGCCAATAATGAAAACAAGCCCCTTGGGCAACACGATTTCTGGCAAAAAGGAAGGTGATCTGGATGGCTAAGCTTCGTATCGGCATCATCGGTACGGGCGGCATCGCTCACGCCCACATGCGGGCGTACCAGCAGTTCGAGGATGTCGACATCGTCGGCGGCGCCGACATCATCCCCGGCAAGGCGCGCGCGTTCCTGGATGAATTCGGCCTCACCAAGGCCGAGGCGTTCACCTCGGCCGCGGACCTGATCAAAAATGTCGCCATGGACGGGGTCAGCGTCTGCACCTACAACAAGACCCACGCCGCATGCGCGATCCAGGCTTTGGAGGCCGGCCTGCATGTCCAGTGCGAAAAGCCGATGTCCTTCACCTTGCCGGAAGCCGTCGAGATGGTGCGGGCGTCGCGCAAATCCGGCAAGATCCTGACGATCGGCTTCCAGCCGCGCTACAGCTACATGCGCCAGAAGGTCGATGAAATCATCGCCTCCGGAGCGATCGGCAAGGTCTACTATGTCCAGAGCGGCGGCGGCCGCCGGCGCGGCATCCCGCCGGGGACCTTTGTCGACGCCGACAAGGCCGGTTTCGGCTGCCTGGGCGATCTGGGCTGTTACTCGATCGACGAATGCATGCACGCGATCGGCTACCCCAAACCGCTGACCGTCTCGGCCGTGGCCACCGACTATTTCGGTAAAAACCCCAAGTACTGGCCCGACCCGGACAACTTCAATGTCGATGACTTCTCCGTCGCCCTGATCCGCCTGGAAGGCGACATCACCTTCATCTTCAAGCAGTCCTGGGCGATGCACGCCGATTCGCTCGGCGACACGCTCTGGCTGGGCACAGACGGCGGTATCAAGGTAAGCAACGGCTTCGACTACGCCAACAAACCCTCCCGCGTGATGCATTTCACCGATGTCAACGGCTTGCAGACGGACAGCTACGTCCTGCCGTCCAATATGTACAATGCCTACGCCGGTCCCAAGGAAGTCGACATCTTTGCGGCCAAGGTCCGCGCCTACTGCGACGCGATCCTGACCGGCGGCCCGGCGCCGATTCCCGGTGAGGAGATCCTCTACAACCAGGCGATCTGTGACGGCATTTACCGTTCGTCCAAGCTGAAACGCGAGATCGAAATCGAGATTCCCGCGATCTGAAAGGAGACTTCCCATGATTCGTATTGCGATGCTTTCCAAATGGCATGTCCACGCAGCCGGCTACGCCAGCCAGATCCAGAAAGCCGAAGACGCCGCGATCACCTGTGTCTGGGACGATGACGCCGCACGCGGCCAGGCCTGGGCCCGGGAACTGGCCGTCGATTTTGAACCGGACCTTGACCGGCTGCTGGCCCGTGAGGATGTCGACGCCGTCGTCGTCGACACGCCGACCAGCGACCACGCCCGCGTGATGGTCGCGGCTGCCCGGGCGGGCAAACACATTTTCACGGAAAAGGCGCTGGCGCCGACCCTGGCCGAATGCCGGCAGATTTCCGCCGCCATCGCCGATAACCAGGTCAAGTTCTGCATTTCGTTCCCCAACCTGACCACGTCGCTGGCACAGTTCGCCCGCCAGGCGATCGACGACGGCCTGCTGGGCCGCGTCCATTACTTCCGCATGCGCACGGCCCATGCCGGGGCCCTGATGGGCTGGCTGCCCGACTACTGGTATGACGTGGCCAAGTCCGGCGGCGGGGCCATGATGGACCTGGGCTGCCACCCGATGTACACCGCGTCCTACCTGCTGGGCAAGCCGGCCCGGATCGCCTCCGTCTTCAACACCACCTGCAGCCCGCCGCCGGGAGAGGACAACGCCGTTTCCGTCGTCGAATTCGCCAATAAGGCCATCGCCGTGCTGGAAACATCCTTCGTCTCGCCCTGGTCGGCCAACTGCTTCGAGCTTTTGGGAACCGAAGGCGCCATCGTCGCCGTGGACGGCCAGGTGAAATACCGCAGCAAAAAACTGGCCGCGGACGGCTGGATCATCCCGGACAAGCTGCCGGAGGCCACCCCGATGGCATTGCGTCTCTGGCTGGACGGCATCAGCAAAGGGACGCCGATCCCCTTCGGCACCCGAGAGGGCGAAGCGCTGACCGAACTTTTAGAGAACGCCTACCGCTCGCACGACAGCCAGAGCATCGTTGCGATTGACTAGCGCTTTTAGATCAGGACTTTGACAACCACCTTGCGCACCGGTTCCGGCTGGCCGACGGCCATGCAGGGCCGGTGCGCGTCTTCCGGCCAGAAAACGGCAAAATCGCCGGCGCCAAGCAGCAGTTCGTCCCCCTGATCCACGTCCAGGAAAAGAACGTCCAGTTCGGCGCTGTAGGGCTGCGTAACCGCGTGATGCTCGCTGGCGGCACAGCCGATCCGTTCCTGCCCGGCGACGATCACCTGGATGTCGATGTAGCGGCGATGGGCTTCCCACTTGCCCTCTGCCAGGGACCGGGTCTGGTACTGGCTGGCGGTCGCGTAGATCGCATCGCCGTCAATGGCATGCCGGCCGGCTTCGAGCGCGGCCAGATCGGCTGCAGCCAGGAAATCGATCGCCTGGTCCAGGCGCGGGCTCAGGCCGCGGTACCGTTCAATCCGGTTCAAGCTGTCCTTGATCATGAGAGGCATCCTCCGTAAAAGTGACATTTGTTACCTGCTTATCATAGCACGAACGAGAAAAACCCGACAGGCGGTCGCGCGAACGCCCCGCGCGTTTGACAGAAGTCAAGGAGGTACCTACACTTACAGTGAAGGAAGGTGATTCCATGAACACGCTGTCTTCGCGAAAAAGCAGTGCCTGGACCATCCTGCTCGTCCTGGTCACCCTGGCCTCCCTGGTTCCTGCTCTTTTCAGCCTCATCCTCTCCCTGAT
>JAAYJD010000080.1 GCA_012523135.1 Clostridiaceae bacterium | reverse complement strand
TCCGTTCGGTTGTCGTCGTCTTGCCGGCGTCTATGTGGGCCATAATGCCGATATTTCTCGTATTTTCCAGCGAGAATTCCCTGGGCATTCAGTTAAGCTCCTTCCGAAATTACCATCTGTAGTGTGCAAACGCGCGGTTGGCATCCGCCATCCGGTGTATGTCTTCTTTTTTCTTGAACGATCCGCCGGTGCTGTTGAACGCATCGATCAGCTCGTTGGCGAGCCGCTCGCGCATGGTGCGCTCACCGCGTTTGCGCGCGGTCTCAACCAACCAGCGCAGACCGAGTGTCTGCCGTCTTTCCGGCCTGACTTCAATCGGCACCTGGTAATTGGCGCCGCCGACGCGTCTGGCTTTAACTTCCAGCACCGGCATGACATTTTCCAGAGCCTTGTTGAAGACCTCGAGCGGATCCTGATTGATACGGTCTTTGATCAGGTCAAAGGCGCCGTAACAAATGCTTTGTGCAACACCCTTCTTGCCGTCCAGCATGATGTTGTTGATGAGCTTGGTCACCCGAACATCGTGGTAGATCGGATCAGGGAGCACGTCTCGTGTTGGGACATGGCCTTTCCTTGGCACTTGTCTTCCCTCCTCTCATGATTATGCGGGACTCTCTGTCCCGAAACCATAGGTACTCACGTTTGGACCGTGTTTGTGCAGCTCATGCCATATCCACCGCGGTGTATGATGACAGTGTACTGATCACGCAAAAGTCCAACCTGCAGCCTTATTTGGTTTTGGCCGCCTTGGGTTTCTTGGCGCCGTACTTCGAACGGCTCTGCATCCTGTTGGCAACGCCAGCAGTATCCAGGGTTCCCCGGACGATGTGATAGCGCACGCCCGGCAGGTCTTTTACCCTGCCGCCTTTGATCAGAACGACCGAATGCTCCTGCAGGTTATGCCCGATACCGGGAATATAGGCCGTGACCTCTTCCTGGTTGGTCAGACGAACCCTGGCCACTTTGCGCAGCGCCGAATTCGGCTTCTTGGGCGTCGTGGTCTTGACAACCGTGCAAACACCGCGTTTCTGCGGCGATGACAGCGGAACGTCGCGCTTTTTAAGCGTGTTCAGCGTCGACTGCAGAGCCGGGGACGATGACTTGTAGCTTTTGCTCTCGCGTCCTGATTTCACCAATTGGTTGAACGTAGGCATCAATACACCTCCTTTCTCTTTCTGTCCTGTTCCATGCGCGGCCGCCTGACGGCCTCCGCTACATAAAAAGACCCCTGCTGGGGTTTCAGGCACTTCAGTATAGCACCGTTCGCCGGAATTGTCTAGAGAAAATTTCGCCAAATCCCGCCAGGCAGCGCTTACAGCCGTTTTTTCCTGTTGCCAGCCTGTCGGCCTACGTATAAAATGTCATGCATGGAACATATCAAGAAACCACGGGCTTACCGTATGCTGGTCATTGACCTGGATGGGACGCTGCTCAAAGAAGACAAGACCGTTTCGGACGAGAACGCCGAGGCGATCCGGCGGGCGCATGCGCACGGTGTCACGATCGTGCTGGCGACCGGCCGCCCGCCGGTCGGCGCCCGTCGCGTGCTCGAGCGGCTGGCCCCGGCAGCCGGCGAGTACCTGATCACCTTCAACGGAGCCCTGACCACCGACCTGGGTAACGGGCGGCACCTGGCCGTGCACGAGCTCTCGCGATCCGATTTTGACACGCTTGCAGGCTATCTGGCCAAACGCGGCCTCTTCGCCTACGCCTTCAGCCGCGACCGGTGCCTGGCACCGGCACCGCACCCGATCGTCGATGCCGAATCCCGTTTCAACACGATCCAGGCGGCCGTGATCGACTTTTCCCGTCTGGCTCCCGACACCCCCCTGATCAAGATCATGGCAACCGGCGAACCGGAGCATCTTGACGCCGTCTGGCACTCGATCCCGCCCGACTGGCATGGCCGCTATCAAGTGGTGCGCTCCGCTCCCGTCCTTTTGGAGTTTCTTCACCCGTCAGCCAGCAAAGGCCAGGCGGTCCGGTCGCTGTGCCGCCAGCTGGCGATTCCAGCGGCCGATGTCATCGGCATCGGCGACGCCGGCAACGACACGGACCTGGTCGCATGGGCCGGCCTGGGCATCGCCATGGGCAACGCCACGCCAGCCCTGCGCGCCATCGCCGATCATGTCACGGCTACCAACGAAGAGCACGGCATCGCACAGGTCATCGAGCAGTTTATCCTGGCCGGTCAACCTTGCCCCGGCAAGCAAAAATCGTCATAATAGGAGTAAGCAATAACAGCATACGGAGGTGGGGACGATGGCAGGGCAACGCTACGACTTTTCCGCAGCCCGGCAATGGCTGGATCGAACCGTGCAGTCAGGCGCCGCCGCAGGCATCAGCCTGCAGGTGACGCGAAACAACGAAACCATCCTGGCCACGCAGGTCGGCTATGCCGATCTCGCCGGCAAGAAGCCGATAACCCCGGACACGATTTTCCGGATTTTCTCGATGACCAAACCGGTCACGGCCGTTCTTTTCCTGACCTTGTATGAAAAGGGCCTGGTGCATCTGCGCGACCCCGTCAGCGCCTATCTGCCCGGATTCAAGGCCCCGTCGGTCTTTGTCCGTCAGGGCGATGGCTGGGACACGCGCCCAGCCGCACGCGAGGTCACCGTGCGCGACCTTTTGACGATGACCTCTGGCATTCCGTACCACCAGGAGGCGCACCCGACCAGCCAGGCGATCGGCCGGCTGCTCCAGGAGCAATACGGCAAACCGGTCTCGCTGCCCGATCTGGCCAACCAGCTCGGCCAGATCCCGCTTTGTTTCGACCCGGGCACCAGCTGGCGCTATGGCCTGTCGCTCGATGTGATCGGCGCGCTGATCGAGGTTGTCAGCGGCAAAGCGCTGGCAGACTACCTGCAGGAGACGATTCTGGAGCCGCTGGCGATGCGCGACACCGGCTTTTTTGTCCCGCCGGAGCAAGTAGGCCGGCTAGCAACCCTCTACGGCGAGGTAAACGGGCAGCTGCAGCCGAATCCGGCCAACAGCCTGACACCGGGAGATCCTTCGCAGCCGCCCTGGATCGCGTATGGCGGCGCCGGTTTGTTCAGCACGCGTTCAGACTATACGCGGTTCGCACGCATGCTGCTGGGCGGGGGCAGCCTGGAAGGCCAGCGGATCGTCAGCCGGCGTTCCGTCGACCTGCTGCGGCGCAACCACCTGACGGAGGAACAGCTCAGATCGATCCCCTGGGAGATGCTCCGGGGATTTGGCTACGGGCTAGCGGTACGGACATTGCTCGATCCGGTACCGGGCGGCAGCCTGCTCAGCCCCGGCGAATACGGCTGGGACGGGGCGGCCGGAACCTGGTTCAGCGTCGATCCGACCGAGGACATGACGATCGTCTACATGGTTCAGCGCTTGCCCGCGGACCACATCCGCTTTATTCCGCGCCTGCGCGCGACGATCTACGCGGCTCTCTAGCGCAGCCAGACGAGTGCAGCCAGGTGGCAAAGAGCGCCGCCGTTGACGAACAAATGCCAGATGACGT
>JAAYJD010000013.1 GCA_012523135.1 Clostridiaceae bacterium | reverse complement strand
GCACAATCGTTCACGTGTTTCCCTCCATTGCCTGGCGCAGGGCTTCCCGGCCGCGTTTGAGACGCATCTTGACGGCAGACGGGCCGATCCCGAGCGCGCGGGCGATCGTGGCGACAGTCATTTCCTGTACATAGAACAAGTACAGGCAGACACTTAGCTTTTGCGGCAGTTTCAGCATGGCCTGGAACAAGTCGGAGGATCCCGGGTCCGGGAACACGGGGGCGACGGCCATCTCCGTCTCCGCCAATCTGACACGCCGGCGCCAGAACCCCTTGTACTGATCCTTGCAGTAGTTGATGGCGGTACGGATCAGCCAGGCTTTGCGGTGCTCTTCACTCGCCAGCTGCGGGGTGCGGTCGTAATAACGCAGGAAAACCTCCTGTACGGCATCTTCGGCGTCCGACGGGCTTTTCAGCGCATTCAGGCAGATGTGATACAACATCTGCCCGTAGCGGTTGTAGCTGTCACGAAAGTCTGCGGGGCCTCGTTCCGTTGTGTCGGTCACAGCGCTCTCCTCATCTTGGTCGGTCTATGCGGACAGGTCCTTACTTATGATACGAGTCAAACCTGCAGCGGGTCACATCCGGTCAGGAAAAGGGCACGATCCGACCATCGACTTCGAACACGACCATCGCCGTATCCGGCACGATCCTGGCCACCGTCCGGCGCAAGGGGTCGGTCACGCGATCGACGACCAGGAAGATGGCGTTTTCCGGCTCCGAGACACCCATGCCGGAAACACCTAATTTCACCAGCTCATCCGAAGCAAAAAATGCCTGTTGCAGCGGCGCGAAGGCCGTCTGCAGCGCTTTGAGGCTGTACCTGACCTGCCTGACCTCGATCCGGCTGAAATCAAGCAGGTCTTGGTAGGATGCGATGAAATCTTGCGGTTCCCCGGTCACCAGGATGACATAGGCGGAAAAATCGCTGGCGATGTAGGAACCGGCGTAGGGCGCGTACTGCTCGGGAATCCCCGCTTGTTCCATCTTGGCGTATTGCGCGTTCGCCCAGTCGGAAAAGGCACTGTGCGCCGGATCCGGTTCGGTCGTCGGACCGGTCGGACCGGTCGCGCCGGATGTGCCGGCCGCCGGCGTGTAGGTGCCATGCGTATCGCGCGGCCAGACGCGTCCGGCCAGCAGGATCACCAGGACCAGCAAGACGGCCAGTCCAGGTAAGGCCCAGACCCAGACCAGCTTACGGGATGCACGCGGTGCTGCCGGCTCTTGCCCGGCCAAGTGCAGTCGGATGGCGGGCCATTGGTCGGGAAGATCGAGCGGGGCCTGGCGGGCCCAGGTCAGGACGTCCCGTTTGCTTTTCAATTTCAAGCCTGTCGCTTTCATGTCGTTCACCTCCCAGGGGCATTGGGTTCGGCCAGGAAACGCCGCAGCTGGCGGATGGCGCGCTGGTAGCGGTAACGGACCTGGCGGTAAGGCAGGCCCAGCAGCCGCGCGCTTTCCAGGTGGCTGAACCCGGCGAGCACTTTCAGGACAAATATGACGGCATCGTCCGGATCAAGCTGGTCCAGGCCGGCTTCGAGGCTGATCCGGTCGGTCGGGTCCGCCCAGCCGACCAGCGCGTCCGGGAGCGGCATGTCCTCGGAAAAATCGGTGTGGAGCAGGCGCCGCCGCTGCCGCACGACATCGAGAGCCAGGTTGCGGGCGATGGTATGCACCCAGGCCAGCGGGCTGCCGGAAGGACGGTAATGGCCGGACTGTTCCCAGACGCGCACGATTGTGTCCTGGAGGACGTCTTCGGCCAGCTGACGCTCACGGGTATTGGCATAGGCGCCGGCATAAACCCCACGCCTGGTTGCTTCGTACCCCGCACGCCAAGCGTCCTGGTCCT
>JAAYJD010000079.1 GCA_012523135.1 Clostridiaceae bacterium | reverse complement strand
CGCTTCATCACCGGTGAAGATGATGTTGACGCAAAATGGGAAGAGTATGTGACGCAAGTCAAGAACATGGGCATTGAACAGATCGTCAGTATCTATCAGGAATATTACGACGCGTTCTTGGAGAACATGGGATAATACGAAACAAAAACCAGTCACGATTATGTGAAAAGCCGGCGGCTGCTGCAAAGTGGCCGCCGGCTGTACAAGGAGAATACAGTCATGTTTGAAGCCAAAGTATTTCAAAATCCCAACATGCGAAACGGTCCTCTTCAGATCGTTCATGATTTCCGTTTTGTCGCGCTTAATCTCAAAGACGAATACAAATGGCTGGAAGACGCGGATCCAGAACAGAAACTTGCGCACATCACGTGGCGCATGGAAAGGCTGAAAGCGCGCGGATATGGCGGTATTGTCCTTAACGTCGGATTTAAACATTACATGGAAGATGAAGCGGCCTGGCAGGTTCTGGATAAGACCGTTGATCTGGCCCGTGACTTAGGCCTGCGTATTTGGATTTACGATGAGCAGTACTACCCATCTGGTTCAGCCGGTGGCCTGACACTGCGGGACCATCCCGAATACGAAGCGCAAGGACTCGTTTGTGTGACGCAAGAAGTCTCATCTCCTGCCAGTCCGGTCCGGATTGCCAGCCCTTTAGGCCATTCAGCGCTCGTATACGCCTATGCTGTGCCCAAAAATCAAGGTCGGCTCATGTTCGATCAACAGATCAACATCAGTCATTTGTCCGATCACGGCGGCGGTTTGTGCTGGACTTGCCCTGGCGGCGAGTGGAAAATCTACTGCTTCTTTACAAGAGCTCTCTATGAAGGAACCTATCTGTGCCGGGCTTTACGGGCGCCGCGCCGGAACATCAGCGTCTGCAATAAAAAAGCAGTCCAGCATTTTCTTGACATTACATTTGACCCATATATCAAAAAACTGGGTTCACGTATGCAAAGCAGTGTTGAGGCCATCTTTACGGATGAACCGTCCCTATTCTGGCATACCCCTTACCCGGCAGACTTTGATCCCGACCAGTCGTACAGCAAACTGCCGACGGAATCCATGCGTGAAAAGCCGAACATGGCTATCCCTCTTTATGCCTATATACCATGGACAGCTGATCTTGAAGAACAGTTTAGGCGCGATCACCAGTATCCGTTATGCGATCATTTGCCGGTATTGTTTGAGGGTACACCTGAAGCAGTGACAACGCGGCTCGATTTCTACGATACGATCAACACATTATTCGATCGTGCCTATAACCAGCAATTCCAGGCTAAGCTACAGCCATTAAATGTCGATTTTTCCGGACACATGATCCACGAAGAACGCTTCGAGATGCATCCGAGCTCTTTTGGCGATATTCTGCGGAATTTGGGCAGCATGGACATTCCTGGCTGCGATCTGCTCTATTCCGATCCCGAGCGCATCCGTTATTCGATTGCCTGCAAGCTGGCTTCATCGGCCGCACACCTTTATCGCCGTGATCATGTGATGATTGAAGCGTCGAACATGAGTGACAAGCAACAGGAGTTTTCCCTGGCGCAAATCAAATGTGCGATGGCCATTGAGTTTGCCCACGGTGTTGATACGATCACGTCGTATTATGGCGAGAACCTGTTTTCAGAAGAGGAGTACGCGCAGTTTACGAAGTATATCGCCAGACTGCACCAGCTGCTTGCTGGGGGTATCCACCAGACACAGGCTCTTGTTTACTATCCGTTCAGGCAGTTGGCCAGCCTGACAACGGTTCAAAATCCCTTCGAAGCAGACGACCGTGCCGCAAAGCTCAGCCAATCAGCGGCTACCATCGTTCAAAACCTCATGATGCGGCAAATCGATTTTGATTACATCAACGATGAGAAACTGCGCGAATGTGTCATCGAGGAACATGTCATCAGGACACCTGGCGATGAATGCCCAGGGATGATCCTCTTTCCGGAAATCGATTTTGTCGAGGCAGAAACAGCTGCTTTTATTGACCTGGCGCTTGAACGCCAAGTCAGCGTTGTTTTTGCGGGCCCGAAGCGTCCGATTGCCGGACTGGATTACTTGGACCGGATCGTGTTTCTGGGGGATGCCTTCACCTTGAAGTCAGACGACTTTACCGTCGCGTCCGATCAGCCTCTCTTGCTCTGTCTGCACAAGAAATTTACTGATCATGACATCTATTTTATCGTTAATACGGGCACTGAAGCTGTTCAGACGGGTGCCAGCATCCCGGTGCCGGCAAACATGAAAAGTCATCAGGGCATCACGCTTCAAAAACTGAATCTGGATGAAGGGTCAGTTTCGCAGGTGCCTCTTGCCATCGAACAAGGCCGGATCAGCCTGGAGATTGATCTGGATGCCTGCACCGCGGGTGCCTATATCATCGGATAAGCAACAGACCATGTGGACGGATTGGAAGGTAATGAGATGAAAAGACCATTAATTGCCTCTGAAGGCGGCATTTTACCCATGATCGCAACCCCCGGCGCACCAACGCGCGCAGACATCAAGGAGGTGCTTGTCCGGTATCAGTCGGCCGGCATCGGTCAGTTGCTGTTCTTTGGCCGCGCAGGCTGCGAATACGAATACTTGTCGGAGCGATGGATGGACATGTGCGCCGATTTCATCGAACTGGCAGATGAACTCGGCATGAAGGTCTGGCTGTACGATGATTACAACTGCCCGACAACCTATGTCAACGGGCAGCTGACGGCCCAGGGTCCGGAATACCAGGCAAAGTCCATTCTGGCGTATCTTGATGGCGAGCAGTTTGTCTATCAGCAGCACACCAATCCCAAGGCTGGCGATATGCTGAGCGATACCGCTATCGATTACTTTGTTTCGAGCACCTATGAGGCGTATGCGGCCAGGTTTTCACAGTATTTTGGTAAAACGATTCTGGGGATCTTCTCAGATGAGCCCACGCAAGGGCATTTGCCTCGGAAAACGAGCTGGGACAATCGGATTGTCGTTCCCTCGTACACAGGTATTGATGATGATTACCAAGAGCTGACAGGGCGAGGACTTGCCGATGACATGCGAGCATACCTGCTTGACAACCAGAAGGATTCCTTTTGGCTGGCATACTGGGACCTGATCGGGAAACGCTCCCGCGCCTATCTTGACCGGTTGAGCAATTGGTGTCGTGAACATGACCTTGTCCTGACCGGTCACCTATATGACGAACACGATTCATATGACGCCGTTTTCAAGAACGGTGACCCGATGCATGTGCTTAAAGGGTACTCATTTCCCGGGATGGATGAGATATTTACCGAAACGAGTGTAAAAACCGCCGAATGGATCACACTCGGAATGGTCGAGAATGCCATACGAGCGGTTGGGGCCGGCGG
>JAAYJD010000078.1 GCA_012523135.1 Clostridiaceae bacterium | reverse complement strand
CGACGAAGGCTTCGGCACACTCGACGAAGAGACGCTGGAGACAGCTCTGGACACGCTGGCCAGCCTGCAGCAGGTCGGCAAGCTGATCGGGGTTATTTCCCATGTCCAGGCGCTCAAGGAGCGCATCCGGATCCAGCTGGCTGTCCAGCCGGTATCCGGCGGGCGCAGCCGGCTCGCCGGACCGGGTGTCAGCGGGGGGGCGCCGGAAGGCGTTTAGCCTGGCGGTCCGCGTTGGTGTAAGATGAAAGCAGACAGCGCCTGAGGCGCAGAAGGAGGCAGAAGATGCAATACAGACCACTTGGCCGCACAGGCCTTGACGTATCCGCCATTTCGCTGGGAACCTGGCAGGTGGGCGGCGGCTGGGGCAGGCCCTTCGATGACGAACGGGCCTGGAGCATCCTGGAGCAGGCCGCCGGCCTGGGCATCAATTTCATCGACACGGCCGACGGCTACAGCGACGGTCAAGGCGAACGGCAGGTGGGACGGCTGGTGCGCCGCCGGCCGGAAAAGATCATCCTGGCTACCAAGTGCGGCCGGCGCCTCAGACCCCATACGGCGGACGGCTACAACCGGGAAAACATCACCCGCTTTGTCGACGACAGCCTGGCCAACACCGGCCTGGAGGCGCTCGATCTGATCCAGCTGCACTGCCCGCCGACCGATGTCTATTACCGGCCGGAGGTGTTTGCCGTCCTGGACGACCTCAAGCAGCAAGGCAAGATCCTTCATTACGGCGTCAGCGTCGAACGCGTCGAGGAGGCCCTCAAGGCGATCGAGTACCCCGGTGTTGAGACCGTCCAGATCATCTTCAACATGTTCCGGCTGCGCCCGTCCGAACTGTTCTTCGAGCAGGCCCAAAAACGGCGTGTCGGTGTGATTGTGCGCGTGCCGCTGGCCAGCGGCCTGTTATCCGGTAAATTCAGCCAGGCCAGCCAGTTCGACCCCAAGGACCACCGCTTCTTCAACCGGGATGGTCAGGCCTTTGATAAGGGCGAGACTTTTTCCGGCGTCGACTACGCGACGGGGCTGGAAGCCGTCGCGCGCCTCAAGGCCATTTTCTCGTCCGATTACACGCTGGCCCAGGTTGCCCTGCGCTGGATCCTGATGTTCGATGCGGTCAGCTGCGTGATCCCCGGGGCCAGCAGACCCGCCCAGGTGATCGACAATGCAGCGGCAGCCGACATGCCGCCGCTCAGCGAAGAGCAGATGCAGCAGGTCCGGGACCTGTACGACCAGCTGATCCGCCCGTCTGTCCACCCGCTCTGGTAAGGCTGTTTCGCCGCCGAAAGGCCCGCCGCCGGAATCGGGCGCATGCCTTGCAATACCCGCCGGAATTCATTACGCTTAGAGCGATTCGATTGTCCTGACAACCGGAGGTGGACATCATCGACAGCATCAGCCCCTATCTTGAGGCCATCGCGCTTCCGCCGGTCCTGCCGGTGCGCCAGCGTTTGCCTGGCGCGGCCCTGGCCGATCCTGAAGCCGAGCTGAACGCGTGCCTGGGCAGTCTGCCCGAACAGAACCTGGCCGGCTCGAGCGTTGCGATCACCTGCGGCAGCCGCGGGTTTGACGGCTATGCGGCGCTTTTACGCGGGCTGGTCTTCTTTTTGCGCGACAAGGGCGCCCGGCCGTTCCTGGTGCCCGCCATGGGCAGCCACGGCGGGGCCGCCGCCGCCGGCCAGACGGCGCTGCTGGGACACCTGGGCATCACGGAAGATGCCGTCGGTGCGCCCATCCGGTCATCCATGGAGACCGTGCTGATCGGGGAAACGGCGCGCGGCCTGCCGGTCCGGATCGACAAGCTGGCCAGCCAGGCGGACGGCATCGTCCTGTTCAACCGCATCAAGCCGCACACCTCCTTTCGCGGGCCGTACGAAAGCGGCCTGCTCAAGATGCTGGCGGTCGGCCTGGGCAAACAGGCCGGCGCTGAAGCGACGCACCGGCGCGGCTACGGCCAGATGGCCGAAAACCTGCAGGCGGCCGGCACGCTGGCCTTGCAGAAACTGCCGGTCCTGTTCGCGCTGGCCACCCTGGAGAACGGCCTGGGCAAGCTGGCCGAAATCCATGTCCTGCAGCCGGACCAGATCCTGGCGCGGGAGCCGCTCCTGCTGGAAAAGGCCCGTTCCCTGATGCCGCGCATCTGGCTGGACGAGATCGATGTGCTGGTGGTCGGCGAGATCGGCAAGGATATCAGCGGCACCGGCATGGACACCAACATCGTCGGCCGCTACCATACCACGGCCGCTTCCGGCGGGCCGCGTGTGACGCGATTGGGCATCCTTTCCTTGTCGGCCGGGTCAGAGGGCAACGCCAACGGCATGGGACTGGCTGATTTCATGACCGAGCGGCTGTATCGCCAGGTCGATTTTGCCGGAACCTACCTCAACACGCTGACCTCGACAGAACCGGCCAGTGCGCGCATGCCCATGCTGCTGGCCAACGACCGCCAGGTTTTCCAGGCGGCCGTCAAGCTGTGCGGGCAGGACAAGCCGGATCAGGTTCGCCTGGCGGTTATTCGCAACACGAAGAGCCTGGAGACCCTCTGGCTCTCGCCGGCTGCCTGGACGGCGGCTTCCCGGACGGGCCAGGTCAGCGTGCAAGGCCCGGCGCGGCCCTTGTCGTTCACCCCGGAAGGCCGACTTTGTCTTTTCGACACGCCCGCTGGCAGCCATAGGGAGGACACATGCCCCAGAACCTGATTCGAGCCTTGACGCCGGACCAGGCCGACTACCTGCGCGATGAGTCGCGCTTGAACGGCCAGGCGGAATGGATTGCTTTCCCCGAGACGGAACAGCAGCTGCGGGAAATCCTGTCCAGCTGTCACCAAGCGGGGCGCCCTGTGACGGTCCAGGGTGCCCGGACCGGCATCGCCGCCGCCGCCGTGCCCATGGGCGGTGTCGTGCTCAGCCTGACGCGGCTGAACCGGGTGCGCGGCATGAAACGGAACGCGGCTGGGCATTATGTGCTCTGTGCCGAGCCCGGTGTCATTTTGTCCCGGCTGCGCAAGCAGATCGAGGACAAGCACTTCGCCGTTTCGGACTGGGATGAGCCTGCCCGGCAGGTGTTCGAGCAATTTCGCCGGGACCGGGCCTTTTTCTTTACGCCCGACCCCACCGAAGCGACCGCCAGCCTGGGCGGCATGGTCGCCTGCAACGCCTCCGGCGCGCGCAGTTTCCGCTACGGGCCGGTTCGCCGGCATATCCAGGGCCTGCGCGTTGTCCTGGCGGACGGCCAGACCTTGGACCTGGAACGCGGCCGGGAAAAAGCGGATGGCCGGACCCTGACTTTACGGACCGAACAGGGTGGCCAGCTGCGGATCGATCTGCCGACATACACGATGCCGCAGGTCAAATCGGCGGCTGGTTATTATGCCGCGGACGGCATGGATGCGGTTGACTTGTTTATCGGGTCTGACGGCACGCTCGGTGTCGTCAGCCAGATCGACCTGGTCCTGCAGCCGCTGCCGGATCTGCTCTGGGGCGTGACCTGCTTCTTCGGAGAAGAGGAACAGGCCTGGCAGTTCACCGAACAGGTCCGGGCTGACAGCGGGACTGAGCTGGTCGCGCTGGAGTATTTCGACAGCCAGGCGCTGGCGTTGCTGGCCCGCTACAAGGCCAGCCATCCGGCGTTTACACGCCTGGGGCTGCCGCAGCGGCCTTTCGGAGCCGCCATCACCTGCGAATTTCAAGGGGAGCGGGAAGCACAGCTGTGGGATGCGACCGAACACCTGGGCCGCCGGATGGAACAGGTCGGAGCCAGCCCGGAGGACAGCTGGGTCGCCCGCACCGCCTTTGACCGCGACCGGTTGCTCTTTTTCCGCCATGCCGCTCCGGAATGCGTCAACCTGGAGATCGACCGCAACCGGCAGCAGGAGCCGTCGCTGACCAAGCTGGGCACCGACATGTCCGTCCCTGATGACAAGCTGCAGGCCGTGATGCGCCTGTACCGCGAGGATCTGAAAGCCAGCGGGCTGCCGTACGCAATCTGGGGGCACATTGGCGCCAACCACGTTCATGTCAACCTGCTGCCGCGAAATACCGGCGAATATGAAACCGGCAAAGGCCTCTACCGCGCCTGGGCAAACCAGATCATCGCCTGGGGCGGCTCAGTTTCCGCGGAACACGGCATCGGCAAGCTGAAAACAGATTACCTGGCCCTGATGTTCGGCGAACCAGGCCTTGCGGACATGAGACGGGTCAAGAAGACCTGTGACCCCCGTTTTTTGCTGGGGCGCGGCAACCTGTTCGCGCCGCCGGAAGGGAGGGGGTCCGAATGAGGATTGTGGTCTGTGTCAAGCAGGTGCCTGGCACCAATCAGGTTTACCTGGACCCGGAGACACGCTCGATCATCCGCGAAGCCCGGCACGCGGTGCTCAACCCGTATGACGCGTTTGCCGTCGCCTGGGCCGCCGCGCTGGGCAAGCAACATGGCTGGGAGACCCTGGCGCTCAGCATGGGGATTCCGGCGGTCGACAGCCTGCTGCGTGACGCGCTCTGCCGCGGGATCGACAGGGCGGTCCTGCTGACCGACCGCCTGTTTGCCGGCGCCGACACCTGGGCCACGGCCAACACGCTGGCGGCGGCGGTGCGCAAGCTGGGCGGTGCCAGCCTCATTTTATGCGGCAAGATGGCGATCGACGGCGATACGGCCCAGACCGGGCCTGAACTGGCGGAATGCCTGGGGTACGCCGTCGTCACGGATGTGACCGAGATCCAGGCGTTGTCCGGTGAGCAGGTCCAGGTCTGCCGCAATACGGGCGACGGCATGCAGCAGCTGCAGGTTCAGCTGCCCGCGGTGCTGACCGTGGCCAAGGACAGCTGCGAAACCCCCATGCCCTCGATCGCGGGCCTGGCGCGCGGCGCCGGACGGCCGCTGGCATGTTGGTCGGCGGCCGATCTGGGCGCCGATCCCGGTTTGATCGGCAAAAATGGTTCGCCGACCCGGGTCGTCCGCACCGAAACCCCGCCGCTGGGCAAGCAGAGCCGGCCGCTGGCCGGGACGGTGGAGCAGCAGGCGGCGGCCCTTGAAAAAATCATCCGGGAGATCGTGTCATGAGGAATGGATCTGTCGCACCGCTGCCGGGCGGCCTGTGGGTGCTCGCCGAGCATGACCAGGGCCGGATTTTACCGGTCGTCTTTGAACTTTTAGGCCGGGCCCGTCTGCTGGCCGACCGCAAGGGCTGCCCCGTGGCCGCTGTCCTGCCTGGCCCTGGCGATGAAACAGTCGTTTCGTCCCTGATCGCCGCCGGTGCCGATGAGGTGCTGGCTTGTGCGGACCCAACCTTGGCCGGGCTGCCCGAAGACCCCTGCACGGATCTGCTGGCGCACCTCGTCCGTCAGCATGCGCCGGAAATCTTCCTGCTCGGCGCGACTGCCTGGGGCCGGACCATCGCGCCCCGGGTTGCTGCACGGGTGCAGACCGGGCTGACGGCCGATTGCACGATGCTGGACATCGACCCGCAAACCGGTTTGCTGCTGCAGACGCGGCCGGCTTTCGGCGGCAATTTGCTGGCCACGATCGTGACGGAGCGCCACCGACCCCAGATGGCGACAGTTCGTCCCGGCGTCCTGCCGGAGCCGGTTTGCGACACGGGCCGGTGCGGCCGGCTGCTGATTGTCCAGGCACCGCCGCTGACCAACCGGCTGACCGAGCTGGTGCGCCTGGTCCTGCCGCCGGAGCAGGGCATCGCCTCAGCTCGGGTCATCGTATCGGCCGGGCGCGGCATCATGTCCCAGAAAAACCTCGCGCTGGTCCGGATCCTGGCGGATTTGCTGGGCGGACAGATGGGCGTATCGCGGCCGCTGGTCGACATGGGCTGGGCGCCGGTCACGTGCCAGATCGGCCAGACCGGGCAGTCGGTCGCCCCGGATCTCCTGATCGCCTGCGGCATATCCGGCGCGATCCAGCACATCGCCGGCCTGGGCCAGGTCCGCACGCTGGTGGCGATCAACACCGACCCGGAGGCACCGATTTTCCAGGTTGCCGATTACCAGGTTGTCGCCGATTGTGTGCCGCTGCTCCGCCAGCTGGTCAGGGATTTTTCGGGCCGGCAGTCGGATGGTGGCCCAGGTTCAGAAGCGGCTGCACCGTGATGTGGCGGCCGATCAGGGTCAGCCAGGTACCGGACAGCGATCCGAGCAGCAGGGCGGACAGCAGCGAGCCGATGCCCAACCCAATCAGACGACGGACAAACACCAGGAGAAACAGGGCGGAAAAAAGCAGGCAGGCAAAGTCAAAGAGCGTCTTGCAGAGGCGAAAGGACTTGTTCGTGTGGGCAGCCAGCTCTTTGACAAACAAGTCGTAGGGCAACAGGGGCAGCTGGCTGGCGACAAAGCAGGCGATGCCCAAAGAGATCAGGATCAGGCTGGCGGCAAAAAGTCCCGCGCGCGCCAAGTATCCAGACAAGACGAGCGGCGCCAGCCAGAGCCCGAAAACATCCAGCAGGACGCCGAACGCGACCGAGACGCCGAACGACAGCAGGTAGGCCAGGCGGATCTTGCGGACAATCAGGACCAGCGAGGCGACCAGAAATCCCTGGACCAGATAGCTCCAGGTGCCAAAGGAGAGGGCCGGGAAACGCAGGCTGATCACATAGGGTACGGAAGAGGCGACCGAAATGCCCAGGTCCGCCTTGACCATCAGGGCGATGGCCAGGCTGATCAGGAGCAGCCCGACTGAAAACAGGACTTCGGCATACATGACGGGTTTTCCAGATCGCTGCACAGCTTGTTCTCCTTGCGTTCGTGCGCTCCATTATAGCACAGGGCGGCCGGCGGTTGCGCCGGCTCTCGCTATCTGCTACATTGGGGTTGATATCGGGGAAACCCCCGATTCAAAGCCGGCATATGCCGGCCAACCGTTTCGGTTGACTGATGAAAACGGAGCTGACCATGAAGATCATTATTGTCGGTGATGGCAAAGTCGGATATACACTGGCGGAAAACCTGGCCGGTGAAGAGCACGATGTGACCATTGTCGATAAGAATCCCGAGGCGCTGCGCCGTGCCCATGACAACCTGGATGTCATGTGTGTCAAGGGCAGCGGTGTCAGCGGCACGACCCTGTTGGAAGCGGGTATCCGCGAGACCGACTTGTTGCTGGCCGCGACATCCAGCGACGAAATCAACATGGTTTGTGCCCTGACAGGCAAGAAGCTGGGCGCCAAGCGCACCGTAGCCCGGATTCGCGACCCCGAATACGCCAACGAGCTGGTCATGCTCAAGAGCGAGCTTGAACTCGATATGATCATCAACCCGGAGCAGGCAGCGGCGCTGGAAATCGTCAAGCTGCTCCAGTTCCCATCGGCGATCAACGTGGAAAGCTTTGCCCGCGGCCGGGTTCGCGTGGTCGATCTCAAGATGACGAATGACGTGCCGATCGTGGGTATGCCGCTCAAGAAGATCGCCAGCCGAATCAATTCCTCGGTCCTGATCGGAGCGATCGAACGAGGTGACGACGTCTTCATTCCGGACGGCGAAGCGATCGTCCAGGCAGGCGATACCCTCTACATTGTCGGCAATTCGATCAACACGTTCAATTTCTGTAAGGCGATCGGCAAATGCACGCTGCGCATCCGGCGCGTCATGATCGTGGGTGGCGGGCGGATCGGCTATTACCTGAGCCGCATCATCCTGGAGACGGGCATGAAGGTCAAGCTGATCGAAATTGACCGCGAGCGCTGCCTGGAATTGTCCGAGCTGCTGCCCGACGCGCTGATCATCCAGGGCGACGGCACCAGCACCGATCTGCTGGAATCGGAAAACATGCACGACATGGACGCGTTCATCGCCCTGACCGGGCGCGACGAGGACAACCTGATCGTGTCTTTGCTGGCCCGCCAGGCCGGTGTCCAAAAGGTCATCACCAAGGTCGCGCGCATCAATTCGGACAGCCTGATCAAGGCCCTGGACCTGGACAGCATCATCAGCCCGCGCCTGATCACCGCCAACCATATCCTGCAGTATGTGCGCGGCTTGAAAAACGCGGCGACAACATCGATCGAAACGCTGTACAAGACGGCCAACGGCCAGGCCGAGATCATCGAGTTCCTGGTCAAGCAGGATCGCTGGTATTTGAACACACCGCTCAAAAAGCTGAAAATGGTCAAGAACACGCTGGTCGCCGCTATCGTACGCAAAAATGAGATCATTATTCCGCACGGCAGCGACGACCTGCACCGTGACGACCGGGTGATCCTGTTCGTCAAGGGCCTGTCGCCAGAATCACTCGACGACGTCTTCCAGGTGCAGGAGCCGCTATGAATCACCGCGCCGTCATCCGCAGCCTGGGGATCGTCATGCTTTGCGAAGGCGCCTTCATGGTGCCATCCCTTGTCGTGGCTTTGTTCTACCGCGAGGGCGATGCCCCCGCCTTCCTGATCACAATCGCCATCTTACTGCTCGGCGCGCTGCTCGTCCCGATCAAACCGCCTAAAAACGGCCTCTATGCCCGGGACGGACTGGCTATTGTCGCTCTGGGCTGGCTGGTGATGTCTTTTTTCGGCGCCCTGCCCTTTGTGCTGAGCGGCTCCATGCCGCGTTTCGTTGACGCCCTGTTCGAATCGGTCTCCGGTTTCACGACCACGGGGGCGAGCATCCTGACCCGGATCGAAGGCTTGCCGCACGGCATCCTCTTCTGGCGCAGCTTCACGCACTGGATCGGCGGCATGGGCGTTCTGCTGCTGACGCTGGCCATTCTGCCCATGGCCGGTGCCGGGGCCGTCCATATCCTGCGGGCGGAAAGTCCCGGACCTTCTCCAAGCAAGCTTGTGCCCAAACTGGCCCAGACCGCCAAAATCCTCTACATCCTGTACATATCCCTGACCCTGGCGGAAGTTGTCGCGCTGCTGCTGGCCGGCATGTCTTTCTATGACGCGCTGATCCACGCCTTTGGTACCGCCGGTACGGGCGGCTTTTCCAACCGCAATGCCAGTGTCGGTGCCTACAACAGCCTGGCGATCGACCTGATCATCGCCATCTTCATGCTGATCTTCGGCGTCAGCTTCACGCTGCATTACCAGCTGCTCAGGAAGAACTGGAAATCGTTCTGGCGCGACGAGGAATTGCGCTTCTACCTGACTGTGGTTGCGCTGTCTGTCGCGGTCATTACCTGGGATGTCCTGCGCCATCAGCTGCTGACACCCGGTGCCGCCTTGCGCCAGTCTTTTTTCCAGGTCTCGTCGATCATCACGACAACCGGTTTCGCGACCGCGGACTTCAATACCTGGCCGGCCTTGAGCAAGACCATCCTGCTGGCCCTGATGCTGGTCGGGGCCAGTGCGGGGTCAACCGGCGGCGGCATCAAGTGCATCCGTATCCTGATGATGCTGAAGCTGATCCGCCGCGAAATGACGCGCATGAAACACCCCCAGATCGTACAGAGCATCCGGATTGGCGGCCGGCAGGTCGATTCGGAAGTCCTGCACAGCGCGGTGCTGTTCATCCTGTTCTACCTGACGATCCTGGCGGCAGCCGTTTTCTTGGTTGCGATGGACGTGCAGGACCTGGTCACTGGATTCAGCGCCGTCCTGGCCTGCATCAGCAACATCGGCCCCGGCTTGGGCATGGTCGGGCCGACCGGAAACTACGCCGCTTTTTCGGACTTCAGCAAAATGGTCCTGTCGCTGTGCATGCTGTTGGGGCGGCTGGAGATCATGCCGGTCGCCGTGCTGGCGCTGCCTTCATTCTGGCGGCGCGTCAGCATCTGATCGCCGCTCAGCTATCGGCCACCGTCAGGGAGATGCTCAAGGCACCGTCGCCAGCGCTGAAAGACGTGGCGACCGTATCATTTTTCTTGTTTTTGCCTTCGAACACAGACATGCCGTCGCTGTCATACTCCGTGATGTCCTGGTCAAAGCCCTCGGCCTGCAGCGCCGCGACATAGCTTTCCCAATCTTTCTTGCTGGCATCTTCCAGCATGATCAGGCAGTATGCGTCCGAATTCATGACGGACGTGATCTTACCCTTGCTGAAACGGGGCAGTCCGGCGGATGCCTTGCCCTGCGGCCATTCGCCGCCGCCAATGACGTATTCTTCACCGTCCTCCCCGGTAACCCGGATTTCTCCGTCATCCAGGTCGATGTCAACCTTGTTGCCCAGCACGTTTTCCAGAACTTGCTCCTGGAGCAGGTTCCCGGCTTTTTGTTTCAGATTGCACGAGCATAGGGTGAAAATGAGTCCAGCAAACAGAATCCAGATAATCGTTTTCTTTACCATGTGGCACCTCCCGGCGGTAGAGTAAGCGGATGGTTCAAGCGCTGATAACGTGGACAAGACTATTTTACTGCGCGGGCCGCACCTTGTCATCTTGTCCGGATTGCGATTTGTCCGGCAGCCTGTATAATGGAAAAATGCAGGCGAGCCCTGCAAATCACAGCCATATGCGAGGCATACCATGATTCTGGACAGCATTCTGGACGCGATCGGCAATACGCCGATGCTCAGTCTGAAAAGAGGGACCGGCCTGAACCTGTTCGCCAAGGCGGAGTTTCTCAATCCGGGCGGCAGCATCAAGGACCGGGTCGCCAAGCACATGATCGAGCAGGCTGAAGCGCGCGGGGACCTCAGGCCGGGCATGACGATCATGGAGCCGACTTCCGGCAACACCGGCATCGGCATCGCCCTGGTCGGCGTCCAGAAAGGGTACCGGGTCGTCATCGTCATGCCGGAGAACATGAGTGAGGAACGCAAGAAAATCATCATGGCGCTCGGGGCCGATCTGGTGTTGACCGACCCTGAGGACAGCATCGGCGGCGCGGTGGCCGAGGTGGCCAGGCGCCAGGCTGCGGACAGCGGCATTTTCGTGCCGCAGCAGTTTGAAAATCCGGACAACCCGCAGATTCATTACTTGACGACCGCTGTCGAAATCTGGAACCAGATGGCCGGCAATGTCGATATTTTTGTTTCGGGCCTTGGCAGCGGCGGCACCCTGGAGGGAATCGGGAAATTTCTCAAGGAACGCGTTCCCGCGGTCAGGATTATCGCAGTCGAGCCGAAGAACGTCTCCGCCTTGCTGGGTCACGAGCCTGGCCTGCACCGGATCCAGGGCATCGGGGACGGGTTTATTCCGGGCATCCTGCATGTCGACCAGATCGACGATGTTGTCGAAGTTTCCGATGACGACGCGATCGATATGGCCAGGATCCTGGCCAGGTCACAAGGCATTCTGGCCGGGACATCGTCCGGTGCCAATGTCTGGGCCAGCATGCAGGCCGCCGAAAAATACGGCCGGGACCAGCGGATCGTGACCATTTTACCGGACCGTGTTGAACGTTATTTCAGCACGTCGTTGATCTAGGATTGGCCAGGCGTTCCGGCGGATATCCGCTGCTGCAGTTCTTCACCTGGGCCACGATGGGGTGCTTCAACCCGTATGTCGCCATCATCCTGACCGACCGGGGCCTGGACAACACCCGGATTGGGCTTGTGCTGACCCTGAACGCCGTTGTTTCCATCCTGGCCCAGCCTGCTTGGGGCCTGGTCAGCGACAAAATCCGTTCCATTCGCAAGGTGTTCATCTTCTGCTTTGCCATGGCCAGCCTGCTGATCCTGCTGCTGCCCTGGGCGCGCAGCCTGAACCAGCTGGCGGTCCTCTACCCATTGATTCTCTTTTTTCTCAGCCCGCTGGCGCCCCTGCTCGATGTCTGGACCTACCAGGGTGTCAGCGATCAGCCGGGATCTTCCTATGGCCAGCTGCGCCTGTTCGGCTCGCTGGGGTTTGCCGTGTTTGTCATTCCGCTGGGACGCCTGGTCAGCCTTTGGGGGCTTAATGTCACCAGCTACGGATTTGCCCTGCTGGCCGTTGTCAGTGTGGTGATCAGCCTGGATCTGGCGCCTGCCAGAACAGGCGGGCAAGCAATGATGCGCCCCCACTTGCTGCCGCAGCTGCGTTTGCTGCTCGGCCAGTATCGTTACGTGTCTTTTCTACTGGTCCTCTTTCTGGCCTTCCTGGCGATCCAGCCCATGTTTGGCTTTCACGCCCGCCTGATGATCGCCGTGGGCGGGACGCAGGAGCAGTTTGTCTGGACGATGGCCCTGGCGGCGCTGAGCGAAATACCGGTTTTCCTCTGGTCCAAGAAGCTGCTGGCCCGCTTCAGGCCGGTGCGGCTGCTGGTGGTTTCCCTGATTGTGTTCATCCTGCGCCTGACCGCCTATGCCCTGGTCCGGGAAGCCTGGCAGGTTACGGCGATCGGGCTGACCCACGGCGTGTCGTTTGCCTTATTCCTGATCGCCCTCGTCCATTACATCGACGAACTGGCACCCGAAGGGCTGAAGTCCTCGGCACTGACCATCGCCAGCGCGGTCTATGTCGGTCTGAGCGGCATGGCCGGAAACGCCCTGGCCGGGCGCCTGATGGACCGGTTGCAGATTCAGCCGGTCTATGGCATCGGGGCGCTGGTTGTGCTGGCAGCGCTGGGGCTGTTTTTGCTCTCGCTCCTGCCGGGCCTGCGGAAAAAACGGCGTCAGACGGACAACTGATCGTTGTCCGGCGGGATATTCAGCCGGTTGATCCACTTGCGCGAACGCAAGCGCCACACGCCCAGGACGACTTTAAAAAACTCCTCAACAACCACCAGGATCACGACCTGCTCGACAGGCAGGTGCCAGATCATGCCGCCCAGAAAAGCCAGCGGCACACCGATCAGCCAGACCCCGGCGGTGTCCAGAAGCAAGGTGAAGCGGGTGTCGCCGCCGCTGCGCAGAACTCCGACGATGTTGATGATGTTGAAAACCCGGACCGGCATGACCAGGCCATAGACCACCAGGATCGCTCGGGCAGACTGGCGGACGCCGTCGGCGACGTTGTAGAATGACAGGATCAGCGGCGCCATGGCGATCAGGATGAGGCCGCTGACGATGCCGATCAGGGGACCGAGCAGGACAAAGCGGCGGGCTTCCTGCTGGCTCTTGTCCAGCTCGCCCGCGCCGATCCGATGGCCCAGCATGACGGCGGCCGCGTTGGCAATGCCGAAAAACAGCACCATGGCCAGACGTTCGGCCGTGGCGGCGATGTTGATCGCGGCCACGACATGGGTCCCCATACGCGCGTAAATGACGATGTACAGCGTGACCCCGACCGCCCACAAGGACTCGTTCAGGATGACGGGCACCGTGGTCTTCAGGAACCGGCGCACGAACGCGGCGGACAAGTCAAACAGCTGGCTTGGGCGGGCGGCCAGGATTGAGCGCCGACCGTAGATGATCAGGAAAAAGAGAACGATCTCCAGTGAACGGGCAATGACGGTCGCGATGGCGGCGCCGCGCACACCGAGTGCGGGTAGCCCGTAATTGCCCAAAATCAGGCCGTAGTTCAAAACGGTGTTGACCAGCAAAGAAAAGGCGCTGATGTAAAGCGGCAGCCGGGCCTGGCCGATGCTGCGCAGCACGCTGGCGAACAGGAATGAGACAGCCATCAGGATAAAACCGAAAGCGACCACGGACAGGTATGCGGCTCCGAGGGCGATGACCGCCGCGTCATCTGAGAACAGACTCAGGATCCAGGCCGGAACAGTCAGGCACACAATGGTGAAGACGGCGGCGATTAGCAAACCGCAGACCAGCCCCAGGCCCAGTACCCGGCGGATGTTGGGCATGTCGCGACTGCCCCAGTACTGGGCGGTGAAAATCGCCGAACCGCTGCCGATGCCAAACAGAAACAAATTGAGCAGAAAGGTGACCTGGTTGGCGAGTCCGACGGCGGCAACTTCCGTTTCGCCCATCTGGCCGATCATGATCGTGTCGACCAGGTTCAGGGAGGACGCGATCAGGTTTTGCAGCGCGACAGGCGCGGCGAGCGCGATCAAGGTTCGGTAGAACAGGCGGGTATCCGGTTTCATGTGCAAGCGGGCTGCCTCCGTCCGGCCAGATTCGGGGTTAGGGCCAAACCAGCTTAGCGGAGCCGGAATGCTTTGTCAATGAACGTTAACCCAGTGAAATCACCCAGGCCTCCGGGAGTCTTTCGGCCACGATCCAGGCGGCCAGGTTGAACCAGCCCCGGCAATGGTCGAGCAGGACGGAGTCGCTGCTGACGATCCGGTCCTGGTCTAGCAGCACGCGGTCAGCATCCGGCACCAGTTCAACGCTGACCGGACACGGCCAGCGGCTGGTCAGCTGCCCGATCAGCTGCTTGAGCCGCCCGGAATTGGAAACCGGCGCATCGAGGAAAAAGCGAACAGACGGTACGAAGCGTGCGCCCAGGTAGTCGCCGATCAGGCCAATGGCGCGTTCGGTATGGCTGATAATCCGGTAGGTGCCGCGCAAGCCGGCCAAGTCGCGCAGAGCGCTGTCGGCTCCGAGAACGACGAGATTGCCGGACAGGGCGGTTTCCAGGGTGATGATCAGGTTGCAGCCGTCGATCAGGACCGGCCCGTCCCGGAGCTGATCGGGCGAACGCTGCGTTTGCGCCCGGCGAACGTAACGTTCCGACCGGTCTGTCGCCCGCTGCAGCGCGGACCGCTGCCGGAAGGTCAGCTGATGATGGCTGCCGACAAAGGTTGCGGCAGCCGTCATGGGGTAGCCCCGGTCAAGCAAAAATTGCAGATCCTGCCGGGCGCGCCGCAGGAGGTCGAGCGCCTCCGGTGCGAAAACCGTTCTGTCTTGCGGGTCAAAGCCGCGCGATATTGCTGCAGGTGGGGTCATACTCAGTACCTCGGTGGGTGCGTTGGGTCGGCCCGGACGGACGGACTCACTCTCAGTGTAGGCAGACAGCTTCAGGCTGTCAACGCAAAGCCGGGACACCGTGTTATAATCAGGTGTGTGCGGCCCGGCGCACGGCAGGGCCGCTTGCCACAGCACGAGGCCATTTGCATCAACCGGACGGAGGAACTGACAGATGTATGTATTTCCTGAAGGGCGCTACACCGATGTACGCGTCGAAGATGTTTTCCAGACCGATATCGTGATTGAAAACGGCGTAGTCCGCCAGAACAAGGTCAGGAACTACCAAGGTGCCCTGATCCGGGTTTTTGACGGCGATAAATGGTATTATGCCGCCACGACAAAGCTCGATGACCTCCAGGGCGAAATCGACCGCCTGGCAGCGATGACGGGATCGCTCCCGGATATCGAGAACGAACCGGCTGTCCGGCTGCTCGAGGTCAACCGGGACACGGTTCTGCGTTACGCGGCTGACACGGTCAAGGCTATCGGCCGTCCGGACAAGCTGGCCCTGCTGCAGCGCTACAGCGACATTTGCGCGCAGGTCCCGGAGATCACCATCTGCAAGGCCTACTATAAGGACACCTACTCGGTCAAACATTTCTTGTCCAGCAAAGGTGCGGACGTCCGTTTCGACTTCCAGTCGGCATCTGCCACCGTACGCTACAACCTGACGGTCGCGGACAAGCAGGGGCGGGGCGGCAAGGACATCGTGAAGACCGGTTTTTCCGCCCTGGCCGGCCATGAAGACGAGGTGCGCGCCGAAATCGAAAAAGATATCGCGCACACGCGCGATGCCGTTCCGGTGGCACCCGGCCGGTATACCTGTGTGCTGGCTCCGGTTGTCACGGGCGTGTTTGCCCATGAGAGCTTCGGGCACAAGAGCGAGGCCGATTTCATGATCGGCGACGAGACCATGATGAAGGCCTGGGCGATCGGGTCGGCGGTCGGTGCGCCGGACCTGAACATCTTGGACCGGGGCGATACGGAGGGCAGCGGCTACGTGCCCTTCGATGACGAAGGCACCCGGGCCCGGTGCAACTACATCATCAAGAACGGCCAATTGACCGGACGGCTGCACAGCGCCGTGACGGCGGCGTCGCTCGGGGAGATGCTGACCGGCAACGCCAGGGCGGTCAGCTTTGAGTATGAGCCGATCGTGCGCATGACCAACACCTATATCGGCGGCGGCAGCCTGAGTCTGGACGATTTGCTGGCCCCGATCGCCAACGGCATCTATATCGAGGACCTGCACCACGGGTCGGGGATGACGACCTTCACCATCGCGCCGCATCGCGCCTACATGATCCGCGACGGCAAGATAGCCGAACCGGTCCGGATCAGCGTCATTTCCGGCAACGTCATGGAAACGCTGCACAAGATCGACGGCTTTTCGCGGGATGAGGAATTTTTCTCGTTTGCCCTGGGCGGCTGCGGCAAGATGGAGCAGGCACCGCTGCGGGTTTCGTTTGGCGGTCCCGCCATCCGGGTCAACGACATCAACGTGCAGTGAGACGCGGCGTTTGCATCCAGGCATCAGGAGGAACACACGATGATCAAAGAAACATACGAGGTCACCACCCAGGAAACATCCTTTAGCGTCGTGCAGTCGCGCATCGATTCGATTCGCAAAAAGAACATCACGCGCACCGGTTACCGCGTCTACCAGGACGGTCTGATCGGCGTCCACGGCCAGCTGGGCCAGAGTGCGGACGACCCCTGGCAGAAAGCCGTGGAAAACCTGTCCAGCCAGGTTGCCTATCCCTTTGCGCCGGTGCGCGGCATCGAGCGCGAACAAACGGTCGCTTCGGACCTGGACGACCAGGCGATCCTGCCGGAGCTGGAAGCCGTGTTGGCCGAAGCGCGCAAAAGACACCCGGAGTTCATCATCAGCAACAAGGTGAACATCACGGAAACAACCACGGCGCTGCAAAACGACCAGCAGACAAAGCTCGTCCACCGCGACAAGACGCTCATGGTCGGCCTCATCCTGAAGCACAAGGATTCGGTCAGCATCATGGACACGTTTCTGGGCTACCGCGCGCGGCACTGGGACGCGGGCTTTTTCCTGGACGAATTCGAGCAGATGACTGCGGCCTACAACACGCAGGTGCCTTTTCCGCAGGATGAGCTGCTGGTCGTCACCGAGCCGGACCTGCTGGCCGGCAAGCTGGTCACAGAACTCAACGGCGAAAAAGTCGGCTACAAGAGTTCCCTGCTGAACAAGGATTTCGGGAAAAAGGTCTTTCACGACGATTTTACATTTTACCTGGACTGGGACGAAAAGGAACAATACCTTGTCCCCTTTTTCGACGCCGAGGGGACGATTATCCCGGAGGGCCGGGTCGACCTGATCCGCGGCGGGGTCATCGAGAAAGCCTACACGGACCGCAGGACAGCGGATAAATTCCAGATGCCCCTGACCGGTTCCGCCACCTGCCCCTATGACGGCGTACCAACGCTGGGCGCCCGCAATTTCAACATGGTCCGCAGCAAAAAAACCGTCCATGAACTCCTGGACGGCCGCTTGGGCGTCGTTATCGTGATGGCCTCCGGCGGCGATTACACGGAGGACGGCAATTTCGCAGCGCCTGTCCAGTTGGGCCTGCTGACAGATGGCACGCGGCTGCTGGGCCGCCTGCCCGAGTTTGACGTGTCCGGCCGCCTTTACGATATCTTCGGGAAGGATTATCTTGGCTATTCTCAAGACCGCTTCCTGGCCGGCGAACACGCCCTGGTCGTCAAGATGAAAATCAGCCGGAAAAGCTGATCGGTTCAAAGACACGTTTGGGAGGAAAAAAGATGGATAAAAAGAAATGGCTCCTGGTCATTTTGCTGCTCGCACTGGCCGTCGTGGCCCTGTCCGCTTGCGCACCCGGCGACGGCAAGGCGACAGCGGAAGAACCGGCTGGTTTTTTCTGGGGTATCTGGCATGGCTGGATCGCACCCGTCAGCCTGATCGTCGGGCTGTTCAATAAAAGCATCCGCATTTACGAGACCTACAACACCGGCTGGTGGTACGACCTGGGCTACTACATGGCAATCGTGAGCGGCTTTGGCGGCATCTCCCTGGTTCGACGCCGCAAATCCGGCTCATAAGGCTGACCCTGCCGGGATGCGCAGAACAGCCAGCCGCTTTGCAGCCGTCATCCTGATCCTTTTGCTGCTGGCCGGCTGTGCTGCTCCCGGACAAACAGAGCTCCCATCGGCCGCTTGCCTGCCGATCGGCGAAATCGGCATGCAGCATCTCGGCCGGCGTGTTACCGTGCAGGGGCGCCTGACCTGGGTCCGGCGCCTGGATCAGGGCGGCATTCAATTCGATGTGCAGGACGACAGCGGCACGATCCGCGCTTTTGCTGACCCGTCCATCCAGCCGGACGGTTACCGCCTGGCCCTCGAGCAGGATTGCCAGCTGAGTGGTGTGGTCCGGCTCTACCGGGGGCAGCTGGAGATTCAACCGGAAAGCGAAGCGGACATCCTGCTGCCAGGAACGTATCGTTTCGAGCAAGTTCAGGTGGTTAAGGTGGTTGATGGCGATACAGTGCATGTGCTGGACGCATCCGGCGAGCGCCTGATTGTCCGGATCATCGGCATCGACTGCCCGGAGCTGGCCGGCGAACCGCTTGCTGAAGAAGCCAGGCGCCGGGCAGAGGACCTGCTGTCGGCACAGGTTGTTTTTCTCGAACGCGATAACGGCCCGGAAGACCGCTATGGTCGCCTGCTCCGCTATATCTGGCTGCAAGAACCCGCTGTCATCGACGAATCGTCGATTCGGTCGCTCAATTTCAGCGCGATCCTGCTTCTGGAAGGCCTTGCCCGCGCGGTTGGTTACAACGACAACACCAAATACGCACCTGTTTTTGAGGCACTGGCCCGCGAAGCACAAACCGCGGGCCGCGGTTTGTGGTGCAACAGCTGAAAAGCGTCAGCCCGTTGCCTTTTTGCCATTTTGGCACAAGAGAAACCGGTAAAAACTGGCAGTTTTTCTCTTTCTTTTGCATCTCCGTACTGCTAAACTAATCTTATTCGTGTGCTGTGAAACGGCGCACAAAAATGGATGGGAGAGATGCAAAGTATGGATCAGTTCTTCAAGCTTAAAGAGAAAGGAACCAATGTCCGCACAGAGATCATCGCTGGTTTGACCACGTTCTTCACGATGGCCTACATCATCTTTGTCAACCCGAACATACTGGGATTGACCGGTATGGACAAGGGCGGCGTTTTCGTCGCAACAGCACTGGCCGCAGCCATCGGCACCCTGGTGATGGGCCTGGTTGCCAACATCCCCTATGCCACCGCACCGGGCATGGGCCTGAATGCATTTTTCACCTTTACCGTCGTTTTTGCCATGGGCTTTGACTGGCGCGAAGCGCTGGCCATCGTCTTCATCTGCGGCCTGATCAACATCCTGATCACGGTCACCAAAATCCGCAAAGCCATCATCCGCGCAATCCCGGCCGGCCTCCAGAACGCCATCGGCGGCGCCATAGGTCTGTTCATTGCCTTTATCGGCATCAAGAACGCCGGTTTCATCAGCTTCACGATGGATCCCGGAACCTATGTCGATGTCGGCGGCGGCACGATCGTCGCCAATTCAGCAGCCGTTCCGGCCCTGGTCAATTTTGCCGAGCCCGGCCCGCAGCTAGCCTTGATCGGTCTCGTGATCACAGCCCTGCTCATGGTCCTGCGCGTCAAAGGCGCGATCCTGATCGGGATCGTCGCCACCACCCTGATCGGCATCCCCATGCATGTCACGCTGCTGCCGGAAGCCGGCAAGCTGATCGATGTCTCTGCCATCGGCGGCATCAAAAACGTCGCTTTTGCCTTTTTCGGCACCCCCGGTCTGGGCTCCCTGTTTGCCGATCCCACCCGGATTTTCATGGTCCTGATCACCATCTTCGCTTTCAGCCTGTCCGATACGTTTGACACCATCGGCACATTCATCGGCACCGGCCGCCGCAGCGGCATCTTTGACGAGGCCGACGAAAAGGCGCTCAGCGAAAGCACCGGCTTCAAGTCCCGCATGGACAAGGCCCTGTTCGCGGATGCCACCGCAACCTCGATCGGCGCCCTGCTCGGCACGTCCAATACCACCACATACGTCGAGAGCTCGGCCGGTATCGGCGTCGGCGGCCGCACCGGCCTGACCGCTGTTGTCGTCGCGATCCTGTTCCTGCTCTGCCTGCCCTTTGCATCCCTGGTCGGCGTTGTGCCGGCTCAGGCCACCGCTCCGGCCCTGATCATCGTCGGTGTCCTGATGGCCGAAGCGTTCGGCAAGATCGCCTGGACCGATATCGACGAAGCCATCCCGGCGTTCCTGACCATCACGGTCATGACCTTCGGCTACAACATCTCTCACGGTATCGCGGCCGGCTTCATTTTCTACAGCCTGATCAAGCTGATCCGCGGCAAGGGCAAGGAAGTCCATCCGATCCTGTATGGCGCATCGGTCCTGTTCCTGCTCTACTTTATCTTAATGGCCATCCAATAACCGCAGGCAGCGCCTGCACGAAAAAGAGCACCCGGCATCAGCCGGGTGCTCTTTTGTGTCAAGCAGCTCGCTTGCTCAGGAATGATGGCGCTGGCCGAACCGGAAGGGGAGCAGCATCGGGGTTTGCTCGCGATAGGCGGCAAAGCCGGCTTTGCGCTCGGCCAGCCGTTTTTCGGCCAGGGGGATGCTGATCACCAGGAACATCAAGGTGTTGCACACCGCACCGGCCGCCAGGTACCAGCGGGCGGGCAGGGCAGACAGCATGACCAGGTAGACGCCCCACCACATCAGGATTTCACCCAGGTAATTGGGGTGACGGCAGCGCTGCCAGAGGCCGGTGTTGTTGATCTGCCGCCGGTCGGACTGCAGCTTGCGGTGGCGGTGCATCTGGGCGTCAGCTGCCGCCTGGAGGCCGATGGCGATCAGGCAGACACTGTAGCCGGCCAGGGTCAGGGCGTTGATTTGGCCGGACTGGATGTAGTAGACGGCCGGGATCAGGGCCAGGTAGACGATCAGAGTCGGGAAGAGGTGAATACCGGTCAGGCTGACCAGCGGGTACAGCCGGCCGGAGAGGCCGCGCAGCTTGTCGTAGCGCCAGTCCTGGATGCCCAGGTGGTCAAAGGTGACCGCCCAATTGGCGGTCAGCCGGATCCCCCAGAACCAGATCAGGGCCAGCAGGATCAGGGCGCCCGCGCTGAAGGTGCCCAGGTGGATCGCCAGCAAGGTCAAAATGGCGATCGGCGCGACGCTCCAGTAGGGGTCGTACACGGACGCGTTGTTGAGGATCAGCCCCGCCAGGTAAATGAAAATCGTAGCTGCGCAGTCCGCAGCCAGCAATCGCCAGACCAGGCTGAAAGAATCCATGGCGTGGTACAGCTGCACGGCCAGCCAAAGCGCCAGAACATAGAGGACGGCGATCAGGAGCAGGCCGGCCAGGCGGTTCTCCCGCAGCGGTGTTTTTGCGTCTGGTAGGCTCATGCTTCTTCCCCGGGAGCCAGGAACGTCACCGCGCGCTGGCAGATGCTGATCATGGCATTGTGCACCTTCCCGCCGAACTCGCCATCCAGGTTCCAGGAAATCGCCTCCTCAGAGGTGAAGACGACCGCGCTGGTCTTGAAGCTGTAAAACAAGTCCGACGAGAAATCCAGCTTGATCAGGCTGGCAATAATCTGCTGCAGGTCGAAAAGGTTCTTGGGCATCCGGATCAGGAGACCTTCGAACAGGCCGTCGTCCAACTGGACATTGTGGCCGCCGAACCCGCGGATGCCGGCGACGGAGTCAGAGTTGGTGACCATCCCGTAGATGAAATCGTCCTCGATCGTCTTCTGGTCGTACTTGACCGTGAAATGGTAGGGCTTGAGCGTGTTGAGGTGATTGGTTGCCTCCAGCAGGTAAGCTACCCGGCCAAGAACGTTCTTGTATGCCTGGTCTGTCTCGTACGAGGTCAGGGCAAATGCGCCGAAGGCCGCGCAGTAGATGAAGTGAAGGTCGTTGAAGCGCCCGATGTCACAGTCCAGCTGGCGGCCGTGCCGGATCGCCGCGACAATCTGTTTCACATTGGTGGTGTCGTAGAGGTTGTAGGCGAAGTCGTTGGTCGAACCGGCGGGGATGTAGCCGATCAGGGGCCGTTTATCTTCCAGTTTCATCAGGCCGTTGACGATTTCATTAAGCGTTCCGTCTCCTCCCGAACAGAGCAGCAGATCATACTGGTCACCGGTCTCTGCCGCGATCCGGGCGGCATCATGGGGCTGCTGCGTCGTATAGACTTCAACGGCGTACTGGTCTGAAACAAAATGATCGATAATGGACAGAAGATGGTTCTTGATCTGACCTTTGCCGGCCTTGGCGTTAACAACAAACAGCAATCTCCGTCGCATGCCTTGTGCTCCTTTATGTGTTTGTTCGGATTATCCAAATTATAGCACGAAAAACGGGATGTGAGGCAGGATGAATGTTTCGGTGACATAAGTCCATCCGTCAATTGAGCCGCATTTCTTTATAACATGCAGGCATATGATTGTTATCGAAGATTGATTCATTATTTTCGGTGATGCGACCAGAAGGTCTCACGTGGATCGTCTGGTTCAGTTTCGGACTAATGTTTTTTAAGGAACAGGAAAATACCACCAGTGAGCACGGCAATAGCCGCAAAACCTGCGACCAGCCATATCGAGCCTGGATTGCCCGGGTGCGCGGAGTCTGCCCCTGCTTCGGTTGGATCAGGTATTTTCGTATCCGATGTTTTCCCAGACGTCGCAATTTGGCCTGATGGTTCTTCGTAGTTTGCAGATGATGTTCCGGTGGACGATGATCCTGTTGCGGATGTTTCAGAAACTGAAGAAGTCGGAACCTGAGAGGGAACAGGCGTTTGGGTCGGTAGATATGTGACAGGGGTCGTTTCTGCAACTGGTGTTGGAGCTTCTGTAGCTTGAACGAACGGCGTAGCAGCAGGCGTTGGCGAAGCCGCCGCTAATGGCGGCGATGGGCTGGGCGGTATTGTGATTGTGGCTGGCGTGATTACAGCAGGTGTGGCGATTGCCGGCACAGAGGGCGTTGGCTGTGGCGTATAGGGCGTTGTTGTCGTGGTTGTTGTTGGGGTTGACGTGACGTAATGTGTCGGGCTGGGTGCTTTCGTCGGGTAAATAACAGCGCCGGGTGAAACGATCGGGATATAACATCCCACATCTGTGAAAAAGGGATGAACGTAACAATATTTCCGTAGTAGACACTGCTGTCTTCCCGGATTACGTAAGCCCGATAATAGTATGTTTTTCCGATAACAAGATTATTGAGTTGTGCAGACAGCGTAACGCCGCTAACCGAGGTGTCTTCAGTTCCCAAGGATAAACGACTGGCACTGCCGATCATTGGAGTCATTGACTCAGACCAGATAAATCCTATGTCCAGATGTGATTGATCGGACGGTACGACCCAGTAAACGATAAAATCACCAAATACTCTGAGATCACCATCACTTTGCCCATCGACATAGGTCCAATGAAAATAATCTGCTTGTGTTTTACATCGATACAATGGTTTACTATCTTCATCCGAATAGACAGACCGAATTCCCCCAGTCGTCTGCCAGAATACGTGCAGCCGGTAGTGCAGAGTGCTGCCGGGCGTCAGACCATTCAATGTACACATAAATTCATCAAATGATTGGCCGGCGATGCGTTGCCATATGGAAGCGCTGCCTAAGCGGTATTCCAGTTCGCTTGATTGGATCGTATTCCCATTGGGAACAATCGAGCATGAAATAACGGCCCGATCGAAATCAATATCGTTGGCAAGGCTATAAACGTCCGGCAGTGCGTTTGTTTGCGCCGTTTTCGAATCTGATAACATGGAGACTGGATCGTCAATGGCCTGGTAAATGACAACCATCTGGTACTCGACCGTACTGTCCGATGGAAGACCGGTCAGTATAACCGTGTACTTCTGTATACCGCTGGGTGTGCCATAAGCCTTGCGCTTCTCCTGACCTGGCACCTGATAAGCGATGTACCATTCGATAATTTTATTTCCACGTGAACTCAGGTAGGCTTCAACTGTCACGCTTTCAGTATCTGCCGACCGGTAACTAATACCAATTTCGGGCGGCGGGCAGGTCCAGGCTGACAGTTTTTCAGTATCAATTGACCAGGTTCTCTTGAGACTGTCCTGATAACTTAGAGAAGCGGAATGCATGACGGATAAGCTCGTAAATCGAACCTTGACAGCATACTGGTTAGAAGCAACCCGGTTTTCTGCGTTAAGAAGGACCTGATGGCTTTCGGTGTCGTTTATCAAATGATAGTTGAAGTAGGCATTGCCCATTGGGTTGCCATTGGTGTTTATCGTGATCAGGAAACGTACGCCATCTACATAGGCTGTTTTGTCAATCATGATTGTTGGAATCAGATTATAGCGGACAGTCTGCACAGCGGTTGTGATGGTTGTTGCCGTGCCGCCATCCAGATATGTGGTCGATACCTTGTAATAAATGACCGTATCGAGTGAACTGCCCATAAAGCTTTCGCTAAAGACGGACATAAAATCGATAGCTGTCGTTGTCGGTGAGGCATTAATCGACTCACGGACAGCCCAGTTGTTGCCGTCATACGAATAATAAAAAGTAGTGTTGGTAATAATAGATTCGGATGCGCTAGCACGTACATGGAAAATCAGCTTATCGACATATTTTTCATCAATATCAAT
>JAAYJD010000077.1 GCA_012523135.1 Clostridiaceae bacterium | reverse complement strand
GGCCGGGGCAGGGCCGCGCACGTATGCCAGCGGGATTTCGGCTGTCGGGCGATCGGACTGGCTGGCGATGATCTCAGCGATCCGGGACGAGAGGATGGGTGCGAAGGGGTCTCTGGCCAGTTCGGTCTGCGCCAGGGGCAGGCCCTGGACGAAATGGATGCCGTCCCGGGTTGTCCGGCCCTGGGCCGGCAGGGCCGGCGCGATCAGGATGCCGTCGCACCAGGTTGCGTCCAGCAGCGCGGCCAGCTCGCTTCCGATGTTGCCGCGCAGCGTCGAGTCGATCTTCTTGTAGACCAGATGACGGCCGGCCGCCTGGAGAAGAGCCAGGCCGCGGCGAACCTGTTCTGCCGCCGCCGCGGGCAAAATGTTGCGGCTTTCGCTGTCCAGCACCAGAATGTCGGCGGTCTCGGCGGTCAGATCGCCATGGGCCAGGCAGACGCTGACGGTATAGCCAAAATCGAGCAGCTGGACGCCGGCGTCCAGCGCCCCGGTCAGATCGTCGGCCAGAAAGGCCAGGTTTGCCATCGCTGCCTCCCTCTGCGGCTCGTTTAAGGCGCTCTTTTATCTCTTAGCATAGCACATGCGCCCCGATTTGCGCAGTTGCTTGAGCCCATGGGCATTTGCCCGTATAATCGGAGTGAAGCCATCCTCAGGAGGTGTGTCATGTTTTGCAGCCAATGTGGTCGATCCATTCCTTCTGACGCGCGTTTTTGCCCGAATTGCGGCCGCGCCGCCGGACAGGCCGTTGCGCAGCCGGCTGTTGCGCCGCCGCCCGTTCAACCGGTCCAGGAGCAGGTGCTCTACGTGTTCAGCGCCAGCCGCAAGTACTCGATGTTCAAGGTGGTGCCCTGCTACATCGTCTTCATGCAGGATAAAGCCGTTCTGGCCTACACGACGCCGGCCCTGCAAAAAGCCGAGAACGAGCGCCTGACCCAGGAGATCAAGGCCCAGGGCAAGGGCTTCTTCAAGGGCAGCGCCGCCATGATGAGCTTCTGGTCGACCTACGGCCAGCAATACTACAATATGCCGGTCCAGGCGCTCCTCGCCAAAGATCCGGCCAATGCGGTCGTGCCCTACGCGGCGGTCGCGGAAGTCTATTTCCGCGGCTATTCGGAAACGTCGTCGGGCGGCGACGACAGCGCCAGCGTGACACAGGGAAAATTCCGGTTTAAGCTGGCAAACGGCGAGACACTGGAGTTCACCCACTCCAGTTCAGCCAGACGCGACATCCAGGACCTGCTGACGCGCCTGTTCGGCGCCCGACTCAAGTTTAAGCGCTGATCGTTAGACTGATTCTTGTGGGTTAAGTTATCTCAGAACATAAACGACCTGGCTTTTCAGGTTATTGAAGTCCAGCGGGTGATCCGCATCGGGAAACGCGCCGTACTTTTTCAGATGCTGGAAAAGCGCCTCATTCCTCGGGATCATGGCGATTCCTTGCTGCATCGCCAGGGCATACTCCCTTAGCCAGGCGTCCCGGATCACATGCTTTTCCAGCAATCCAAGCAAGTCCCGGTACTTGCTGACTGGATCCGGCTTGCTGAACAGTTCGGTTGTGTTGTCCTTGAAGAATCGGACCGCATCGTCGACCTGGTCGAGCAGCAGGTAAAGCGTACAGACAATCGTAACGGTGTTCTTGACAATCTGTTCGAAGGAATAGCGGCTGACGCGGTTGTAGTAGTCGTGTTTCTCGTAGTAGACCCGTTTTTTCAGCTGTTCGGCGAGCAGGATCTGACCTTGCCCGATCGCCATCTGGCGGGAATCGGGTGTTTTGAGATAGGCCAGAACCGTATTCATGCAGTCTGCAAACACGGTTTCCCGGTCGTGACGGTCATCGACCGCGAGCGCCAGGATCAGCCGCACGCGTTCCGGGCTGATCCCGCCCAGCAGGATACGGCTGGCAATCAGGTCCAAAAACCTGGTCTGGACGATGCCGACGGACCGGAACGGGTCGTCCGAGCGGAACAGGTAATAGTGGCAGGCGTGACAGAGCATCTGGTAGAGCTTGACCAGCAGGTCGGTCGCCGTGCGGCCGTCATCGCTGTCGGCTGGCACCGCGGACAGGTCCTTGATCATGGCCGCGGCGATAAAGCGCCACTTGGGCCGGTCCTTTTTGTGGATAACCTGGTTGGGCGCCATGTAGTTCTGCTGGTAGGCGTTTTCCAGAAAAGCGTTAACCTGGTCTTGCAGGTCGGCGAAGGCAACATTCGGCTTTTCTTTGGCTCCAGCCGGCAGCAGTCCCGCGCCCTCGATCAGGAGGTCGACCTGCTTCTCTTCGCGCAGGCGCTTGGGCATCGCCTTGTACAGCGCGATCACGATCTTTTCCAGATCATCCTTGCTGCGCTCCTTGAGGAGCGGTTTGAGTTCGGATAACAGCATAGGGCACCTCACAGGCAGGCTAG
>JAAYJD010000076.1 GCA_012523135.1 Clostridiaceae bacterium | reverse complement strand
ATCAACACTATACATTTCGTTTAACCGCATCATGATCTTTCTTGCTTTTGGAGCACCATACTGGGCTTGAAGCAACTTCTGACTGTTGCATATCTTTTGCATTTTGTTGTTAGCAAAATTCACTTCCAATGAGACACCTCATTCCCCAGGTCTCCTGCAATTATAGATGAGACCACTGTTTATGTCAATAAATGTTTACCAATATGGTTAATAAAATATATCAGAAAGTACTGTTTCCATGCATGTTTCATTTTTGTGTCTTATCCTCTTTACATTCTGGCCCATTGCAGTGCTTCTGTCGTGCTGTTCTATCGAAAAAACGATGTAAACAACAAGGATAGCTTACGTTATGGCTTTATCCAATCGACACTCGACCAATACGAACATTAACGATACCGTTATCAGTATAGTTTTGGCTAGAAAAACTTATTTTTATTGCATAAAGCTCTGGCTTGCTCCAGCCGGATTTTTGTATCATTGTTTTTCATGGCTATCAGTTACGAAATCGAAACGCTACAGATGCAAGCTTAAAATGCTTGCTATCAGGCAGTTTCAAGCTGTTTATTTTTCAACTTCCGAAATTGTACCGAATAATGGACAGGAAAAACGGAATATAAAAAGATTCGGTTGCATTTCTACAACCGAATCCCTTTGGATTGGCGGAGAGAGAGGGATTTGAACCCTCGGACGGGTATTAGCCGTCACACGATTTCCAGTCGTGCGCCTTAGACCAGCTCAGCCATCTCTCCATGGTTCGCTTCAGTGCGCAAGCAGAGAAAATATAACATTCCGCTTGTGAAAAGTCAAATTGTTCTGCCGGTCATATCGCTCTCCTTTTTTGTCAAATCCGTCTGTGCGGGGCGTGTTGCCGGATTGTTCGTGTCTGTTATTGTCGTCATGTGTTACTATGGATAGGGAAGAAAATCTGGCTGGTGGAGATGGCATGCAGACAGGGGTAGACCCGAAACAGAAGAACGAACTTGAAGCGATGATCCGGCATAGCCAGCGGATCGTTTTTTTCGGCGGCGCCGGTGTTTCCACCGAAAGCGGCATTCCTGACTTTCGCAGTGCGAAGGGCCTGTACAGCCGACAGCGGCCTGCGGATGATCCGCCGGCTGAAACCATCCTGTCGCACCATTTCCTGCTTGAACACCCGCGTGATTTCTATCGCTTCTACCGCGACAGCATCCTGCATCCCAACGCATTGCCCAATCCGGCGCATTTTCGCCTGGCCCGTCTGGAAGCGGAGGGAAAGCTGCTGGCCGTGGTGACCCAGAACATCGACGGCTTGCACCAGGCAGCCGGTAGCAAGCGCGTTCTGGAACTGCACGGGTCCGTCCACCGCAACTATTGCCTGGCTTGCCGCAAACCCTACGATCTTGCCGCAGTCCTGGCTGTACCGGGCGTCCCATCCTGTGACTGCGGCGGCCTGATCCGTCCAGATGTGGTGCTCTACGAGGAGTCGCTGGATGAACAGGTTGTCCGCCAGGCCATCCAGGCGATCAGCCAGGCCGATCTCCTGATCGTCGGCGGCACATCGCTGACGGTGTATCCGGCCGCCGGGCTCGTGACCGGGTATCGTCACGGGATGCTCGTGATCATCAACCAAAGTCCGACGCCGCTCGATGAGAAAGCCCGCCTGGTTATCCGCGCCCCGATCGGCGCCGCGTTCGCCGAGCCGCAGTAAAACGAGGAGGTCATCGCATGACACCAGCACCTTTTGCACCGGTTACACCGGACAGCGATTCAGATCTATTATTTTCCTGTTATGCGTCCTACAACGCGCGCTTTCTCCAGGTCATGGCCAAGCTGCCTGCGCTCAGCCCCTGGCTGGAACCGGACCGGGCCGCCATCCTTGAGCGGGTCAAAACCTGCCTTGCCATCGAGGATCATCTATATCCGGCCATTTCGGGCGTGACAGGCCGGACCATCCTGCAACCGGGTTATACGGTCGATTTGCTCCAGGCCGAATCCTGGCCCGGTGTCCGCTGCGCCGCCAATCTCTACAGGCCGGATGCGCCCGCCGGCGCGACCTATCCCCTGGTCTTGCTCTGCTGCGGCCACGGCGCCGGCGGCAAGCTGAACCCGGGTTACCAGGCCATGGCCGCCCGCCTGGTCCGGCAAGGTGCCGCCGTTCTCGTTTTGGACAACATCGGCCAGGGCGAGCGCGTGGCCATGGGGCACCATCATCCGGTGACGCCCTTCGCCTGCGGCCTGACCATCCAGGGCCTGATCGTCATGGAAACGATCGCCTGGCTGCGCTGGGCCAAGGCGCTGCCAAGCGTGGACAACGCGCGGCTGGCCGCGATCGGCAACTCGGGCGGCGGGACCCTGACCTTGTTCCTGGCGGCGCTCTGCCCGGAACTGGCCGTGCTTTCGTCCTCGGGATATCCGTCATCATTCGAATGGATCGCGCGCAAAGAGAAAAAACACTGCCACTGCAACCTGCTGCCCGGCATCGTCGGCCAACTGGAGATGTGGCAGATCCTGAGCCTGTTCGCGCCCCGGCCGCTGTTCATCTTCCAGGGCTCGGAGGACCACCTGTTTCCGGAAGACCTTTTCTATGCCCTGTCCCGCCAGGTCGCGTTTGCCTATGCCAAGGCCGGCGTGCCGGACCGGTTCCGCTTTGCCAGCATCCCGGGCCCGCACCCCTGGTTCAACGCCAAGCGTTACCAGCTGGCATCCTTCCTGGCGGAGACGCTCGGGCTGGCCCCGGCAGAAGAACTGCCCGACGATGTCCTGGAGACGCTCGGTCCGGAGGAAACCTGTTACCCGATTTGGCCGCAGGGCGCCCTGACGGTCGACGAACTGTCTGTTCGCCTGTCCGGTCGTCACCCTGAACCGGATCTCTCACTTTGGGATGTCTATCCGCCGACATGCCATCTGCCCGAAACAGCGGGTTCCGGGCCCCGGGGCGATCATCGCCAGATTTTTGCCCAGTACGAAGCTTTTCTTGGCCCGCTAAGCGATTAACCTGGACCTGCCGCCTGACGGTACTCTCTAGGCGAGACCCCTTGCGTTTTGCGGAAAACCTTACTGAAATAGGTGTAGTCGTCGAAACCGGTCCGGGCCGCGACCTGCCCGATGGTCAGGTTCGTGCCGGTCAGCAGCTGACGGGCCTGGTCCATCCGTTTGAGGGTGACATAGGCCGCCAGCCCCATGCCCAGGTACTGGCGGGTCAGTTCATACAGGCGGGTCCGGCCGATACCCAGTGCCCGGCACAGGTCGGCCGCGGCAATCGGGCCGGTCATGTTTTCGTCAACATACTGGTCGATCTGTTTGACCAGGTGCTCATGCCGAACCGTAACCAGGTGGTGCAGCAGCACATACGAGGTCAGGGCCTCGAGAATCTTGGCGGCGGCGCGGATCTCCGCGAGGCTGCGGTATTGGATGCTGGCGGCTGCCTCAGCGGTTGCTGGATCCGGCAACGCGTCGGACAACTGGGCGAAATTTCCGCAAAACTCCCGGACCAGCGCGATCCGGTCCTGGCGGTCTGTCAGTTGTCCAAACATGAAATAGCCGATGATCAGGCCGCGGTCGTAAATCGGCGCCGTGGCTTCGACCAAACCGGCATGACAATGATAAATGGTCAGCTTGCCGGTTTTGCGGCAGCGTTCAAAAGCTGCCTCGTCGCTGAGCTGGCAGAGTTCCCTGGTCGCCGCGTGGCTTTTCAGGCAGGCGCACAGGGGGCCATGGGCCGCGGGCCAGGCGATGACTTCGCGGCAGGCGTCGTCGAAAATGACGATGCGCAAGCCAGTCAACGTATGAAAGGCACGCAGCAAGTCCCTGACCTGTTCAAAATCCAGTTGCAGCAGCATGGTCACACCTGTCCCGTCTTCCTGAACGTCGCCTCCTGCCACGGACTGGCAACGTTTGCCAGGTGGGAACGTCCAGATATGGTATTATTGTAGCAGATGAAGCAGTTGCGTCCAGAAGCAAAACCCGTTAGTATATTAGCGTGCTAAAGCATGAAGCCGGGTTGTTACCCGGCAATGACCGTTCCTTTGCCAGGAGCGACCGATCAGGGGGATTGAAAGAAGATGACCACCAGCCGATTAGTCGGAACAGCCGCCTTTGGCGTTCGTGCGCCTATTATCCGCGAAGGTGACGATCTCGTGCAGATTGTTGCCGATTCGCTGCTCCAGGCTCAGCAAAACGGCGCCTTCACCATCCGGGACCGCGATGTCGTCGGGGTGACGGAATCCCTGCTGGCCCGTGCCCAGGGCAACTACGCCTCGATCGATGCCGTCGCCAGCGACGCGGCCGCCAAACTGCCCGGCGATTTCGTCGTGCTGTTTCCCATCCTCAGCCGCAATCGCTTTTCCTTGATCCTGAAGGGGCTGGCCCGCAGCGGCCGCAAAATAACCGTCATGCTCAACTACCCCTGCGACGAGGTCGGCAACCCCCTGATGGACATCGACCAGATGGACGAGGCCGGCATCAATCCCTTTACGGATGTTCTGACCGAAGCTGACTACAGGAGACATTTCGGCCATCGCTTCAGGCATCCCTTCACGGGCCTGGACTACATCGACCTCTACAAGAGCCTGGCTGTCGACGACAACATTGAGGTTATCCTGGCCAACGACGTCCGGGCCGCCCTGCGTTTTTCCCCGCACGTCCTGGTCGCCAACATCCACGACCGCGCCCGGCTGAAGAACCAGCTGCTCAAGGCGGGAGCCCGGACGGCCATCGGCCTGGACGACCTGCTGACCGAACCGGTTCAGGGCAGCGGCTATAATCCGGATTATGGTCTGCTCGGATCCAACCAGGCCGGAGAGGCGCGCCTGAAGCTATTTCCGCGCGATTGCCGGCCTTTTGTCGCCAATGTCCAGCAGCGCCTCCGCGAGATGACCGGCAGGCAGATCGAGGTCATGGTCTATGGGGACGGCGCCTTCAAGGATCCCCAGGGTAAAATCTGGGAGCTGGCAGATCCGGTGGTCTCACCCGGCTACACGGACGGATTGTCCGGCATGCCCAGCGAGATTAAAATGAAATACGTGGTGGATAACGAGCTGGCTGGCCTGGACCGTGCGGCGACCGCCGAGGCCCTGCGCCAGAAGATCCGCGGCAAGTCTGCCGACCTGGTCGGCCAGGAGGCGTCTCTGGGCACGACGCCCCGCCAGCTGACCGACCTGCTCGGTTCGCTCTGCGACCTGATCAGCGGCAGCGGCGACAAGGGCACCCCGATCATCCTGGTCCAAGGCTATTTCGACAATTTCGCCTCAGACTGACAGACCGCCCATACCGGATCTTTCCAAGAACACATCAGGCATGCCAGCCCGACAACGGTTAACCGTCAGGCTGGCATGTTTTTTGTTTTCCCTCTGAAAACGGACGCCACTTGCGTATAGATGAGTAGAGAAGAAAAAGGCGCCACTTGGAAATCCCTGCCGCTGTCACCGGAAAAAGTCAGATCGCGGCAGAAAGAAAGGAACGGAGCATGTCGGCAAACAACCTGGTTATGGACAGCATATGCAAAGCCCAGTCTGGTGACGGGACGGTCCGGGAGCAGCTGATCTCGGCGAACCTGCCGTTCATCCGGCGTACGGTGCGCAGACTGACCCGCTCGTTTTTTGTCGACCAGATGGACGAATACAGCATCGCCTTGTCCGCCTTTGACGAGGCGATCGACCGCTACCGGGTGTCCAGCCAGGTCCCTTTCGAGCATTATGCCCATGTCCTGATCAAGCATCGCCTGACCGACTGGTATCGCCGCCAGAAAAACAGCTGGCAGACCTTGTCGCTTGAGGAGACTGGACGCGATGACAATCTTCCGCTCGCCGAAAAGTTGGCCGATCCCAACAGCGGGCAAGTGCAATCCGATCTGGAGTTCGAGGAATCCATGTTGCAGCTGCAGGCAAGAGCCGCGCATCTCGGTCTGGATTTCCCGGCCCTGGTCAGCTCATTTCCCAAGCACCGCGATACGCGGTTGCTCTGCATCCGGTTAGCCCGGTGCCTGGGCGATGACGAATTCCTTTACAGCCGTCTGCTCCAAACCGGGCGCATGCCCGGCGGGGAGCTGGCCAGCCGCTGCCAGGTCGCACGAAAAACAGTCGACCGGAACCGCTCCGCCGTTATCTTGCTGGTTCTGCTTATGAAAAGCGACCTGCAGATCTTTCAAAGCTACATGGAACGCTATTTTCAGGAGGAAGAAACATGAAAAAGGGTGTTGTTTTATCGATCGATCGCGATCTGGCCACGGTTTTCACGCAGGACTGCGGCCTTGAGTCCGTTGCCCTGACGCCCAAGATGAAAATGGGCCGGGAGGCGGTTCTGCCGGAGTCAAGCCGCCCGCGCCGCATGAGCTTCGTCTGGGCCGCGACCGCCATACTGCTCGTGCTGGTCCTCGTCCTCGGTTTGCTGGTTGGTACGGGTAACTTTTTGTCCCCGGTGTACGCCACCTTGTCCGTGGACGTCAACCCCAGCATCGAACTGGATCTGAACCGGTCCCTCCATGTCATCCGCGTCCGGGCACTCAACGACGAAGCTGCCGCCTTGCTGCAGGGCCAGGAATTACGCAAGATGAACTGGGAAGATGCCGTCATGCGTTGGATCGAACTCGTTGACGCGAAGTACCAGCTCCGGGAGCGAACCGTTCTGATTTCCGCGGTTTTGCCGGAGGGTGCCGAGCAATTACGTATCCGGCTGCTCGATCTTGAGAAAAAACTGCAACAGGGACCGCTCGTTCAAGAGCAGGCCCGCATGGTCTACAGCCATGACAACGCTGTCCGCAAAACCGCCAGCCAGAACGGGCTCTCGGTCGGCCGCCAGATGCTGCTCAACCAGTCGGACGCCAAGCAGATGGGCTGGGACTCCGAAACGATTCAGGACGCGCCGCTTGGCGAACTGGTCCGCAATTTGCTGAAGGGTGAAGATGAGGACCAGACGCGCTTGACCAGCCGCCAGACAAATCGCCAGACCGAAACCCTCCAGACCGGAGAAACAAGCGAGTCAGGCACGCAGGCAACCTCGCAGGCAACGCATCGCGAGACGAATCGGGAGACCAGTGCCAGCTCAGGTTCTGGCCAGACTGGAACTGGGGAAACCATCCGCCAGACCAGCCGGGAAACCAGCCAGGAGCCGTCCGGCACCACCAGCCAGGCGCGGGAGACCATTCGCGAGACCAGCCAGGCGCAGGAACCGTCCGGATCGACCCAGACACAAGCAGGCGGTGAAACCAGCCGCAACAGCGACGCGACGCAACCCGGCAGCACCAGCCCTGGACCGAACGGGACCCAGCAAGGCGGCGGCCAGGGATAAGGCGGCAAGATCCCTATTGTACATCAACGGTAACCGGAAGGAACCCTTCCGGTTACTTTTTTAAAGGCCCGGTTAAAATTGGCCGTGTTGTTGAACCCGCACTGGCAGGCGATTTCCAGAACCGTCATGTCGGTTTCCTGTAAGAGCTTGACCGCTTTTTCGATGCGCCGGGCGGTCATGTAGTCCCAGGGCGAGATCCCGTTCAGGCGCTTGAAAACCGTACAGAAATACGAGCGGCTCATGTTGGCTACCCGGGCCAGGTCCTCCAGGCGCATGTCCGCCCCAAGATTCGCGTCGATATAGTCGATCGCCGCTTCGATCTGGGTCAGCTGGTGTTTGGCGAAAACCTGGCCGCTCTCCTCCCGGGTCATGTGGCGGAAATTGCGGCTGACCGTCGCCAGGATGGTCAGGAGCAGGATCTTGACCATCAGGGCGTACTCCGGCTGCTGGGTTGAGAATTCCTGCTCGATCTGCAGCAGCAGCTGGCGCACCACTTCAGATGCGGGATTGGCCCGGTCGAGCCGGTGCTCAAACCGGTCGCTGCGGCTCAGAAAGACGCGCAGGTACTTGGCGTCAAACAGCTCGTTGCCCGGCGACCAGATAAAACGCGGCTCGAAATGGACGTTCATCAGGACCATGTCCTCGCCCGGGCCGATCTCGGTGATGCAGTGGACTTCCTGGCTGCTGAACAGGAAAACATCGCCCGGGGCGATGGCATAGGTGCGGCTGCCGACCGTGTAGACGCCATGCCCCTCCTTGAAGAGCGCGATCTCAAACGCCGTGTGGTGGTGCTCCCGGTACATGCGCCTGCCCGGGGACACCCGCGAATGGAACAAGCGCAGCAGGGAGCTGCCCTGTGCGGTCGCGTCCGGTATGCGGGCTTCCTGAACGTCCATGGCGGTATGTGACCTCCGGGTGGATCGCAATATCTTTTGCATGCTCCCGAATATAGTTGATGCGAAAAGACGCGAACAGGTGTGTATTAATAATAGCTTAAGCACGAGATCTGTCAACGCGGGGCAGAAGGAGGCCGATATGGAAGAGAAACATATTTTGGATCAGATCAGCGCCAATGTGAACACGCATTCGTCGCCGTCCCAGCTCAAGATCACCGATATCCGGGTGGCCAACCTGAACGGCGCACCCAAGCATTGTCCCCTGATCAAGGTCTACACCAACCAGGGTCTGGTCGGCTACGGCGAAGTGCGCGACGCGTCCAGCGCCACCTATGCCCTGATGCTCAAGAGCCGACTGCTGGGGGAGAATCCCTGCAACGTGGACAAGCTGTTCCGCCGCATCCGCCAGTTCGGCGGCCATTCCCGCCAGGGCGGCGGTGTGTCAGGCCTGGAGATCGCCCTCTGGGACCTGGCCGGCAAAGCCTGGGGCGTTCCGCTCTACCAGATGCTGGGCGGCCAGTTCCGCGACAAGGTCCGCATGTACTGCGATACCGATGTCGATGGCAAGCACACCGGCCTGGATATGGGCCGCGCCCTCAAGGCGCGCATGGAGCAAGGATTCACCTTTCTCAAGATGGACCTGGGCATCGAGCTGATGCTCGACGAGCCTGGCTGCCTGAACGCGCCGCTAGGGTTCCTGGAGAACATCAGGCAATACTCGGCCAAGGCGATCAGCCACCAGCGCGGTTCGATCGACTACGACCTGATGGTCGGCAAGAACTACGAAATCTTTACCATTCCGCACCACGCGACGGGCATCCATGTCACCGAGAAGGGCCTGGACTACCTGGAGCATTATGTCGCCGAGGTCCGCTCGGTGATCGGGTACGAAGTACCCCTGGCCATCGACCATTTCGGCCATGTCTGCATCGAGGACACCATCCGCTTCGCCAAGCGGCTCGAACCCTACAACATCGCCTGGATGGAAGACATCGCGCCATGGCACTACACCGCCCATTACGCCAAAATCGCCCAGGCAACCACGGTGCCGATCTGCACCGGCGAGGATATCTACCTGCACGAGAACTTTGAGCCCCTGATGCAGGCTGGCGGCGTGTCGGTCGTCCACCCCGACGTGCTGACGATTGGCGGCGCCATGGAGTTGAAGAAGCTGAGCGGCCTGTGCGACCGCTATGGCGTGGCCATGGCCATCCACATGGCCGAGAGCCCGATCGGCTGCATGGCGGCCCTGCACTGCGCGGCGGCTATTCCGCACGTCCTGGCGGTCGAGTACCATTCGGTCGACATTCCCTGGTGGAACGACCTGGCCGTCGGGATCGACAACCCCCTGTTCCGCGATGGCTTCGCCCGCGTGCCGGATGCACCGGGACTGGGCATCACGGAGCTGAACGAGGAATTGATCGCCCAGCACATCCACGAGAAGTACCCCGGCCAATGGGAGCCAACCGACCCGTGGAATAAGGAATGGGCCAACGACCGGACCTGGAGCTGAGACAGGTTCGTTGAATGTGATAAACTAAAGACAAGCGGCAGGCCAAGCGGCGCTGTCCGGATTGGAATACAAGGAGGACGACCCATGAAGTTCAATGTGCGCGAAGACATTATTGCCATAACGCCCCAGTGGAAAGGGGAGCGCTTCCCGGACGGACGCCCGCGCGTACCGGACAAGTACCTGGAGGCCCTGCGCGGCATGACGCTGGAAGAGGTCTGGAAAACGATCTTCGTCAAAGGCTACGAGAACCAGTTCGAAGGCCGCCTGAAGACACTGCACAACGGCAAGAAGCTGATCGGCCGCGCCGTCACCTGCAGCTACTGCCCGACCCGGCCTGACCTGCACGAGACCATGTTTGCCATCGGCATGGCCGACGGCCGCAAGGGCAACTACAACCAATGGGTGATCGACAGCCTGGTCGAAGGCGATGTCGTTGTCGCCGACATGTACGACAAGATCTACAAGGGCACCTTTATCGGCGGCAACCTCTCCACGGCGATCGCGACCCGGACCAAGACCGGCGGTGCCGTCATCTGGGGCGGTGTGCGCGACCTCGAGCAGATGGAAACGATCGATGCCATCCAGGTCTATTACCGCGGCATCGACCCGACCCCGATCCGCGACTTTGTCATGACCGGTTTCAACACCGTGACGCGCATCGGCGGCGCCGTCTGCCTGCCGGGCGACATCGTGTTCGGCGCCGGTGGCGGCGTGCTGTTCGTGCCCAGCCACCTGGTCCCCGAAGTGGTCGACGGCGCAGCCAAGTCGCACATCAAGGATATCTTCGGTTTTGAGATGATCACCCAGAACGTGTTTACAACCGCCCAGATCGACAAGGCGGTCTGGACGACAGAGATGCTGGACCTGCTGACTCAGTTCATCCGTTCCGACGCGCGCGGCGAGCCGTACCGCGATCTGGACTGGTCAGGCGAGTACGAAGCGGCCCGCCAGGACAGCGGCGACGCGACCCAGTCGGCGCTCTGAGCCGTTTGCCTTAAAAAAGGGGAGGGATATCCCATGGCCAAGCTTGATCGCAATACCTTGTTTCGCCACTTCGACGAACAAAAAGACCTGCTGGAGGATCGCGTCAACCTGGGCATCGAGAGCCACCGCAAAGGGTATTGCCGGCTGGACCTGCGCGACCAGCAGGGACAGCCGGTGCGCGGAGCCAAGATATCGGTCCGCCAGACCGCCCACGATTTCAAGTTCGGCGCCAATATTTTCAAGCTGGGCTGCTTTGAACGCGACACGGACAACCAGCGCTATGCCGACGCCTTCGCCCATTTGTTCAACTACGCCATAACCCCCTTCTATTGGAATACATTCGAGCCGCAAGAGGGCAAGATGCGCTTTGAGCCCGACAGCCCCTTCATCGACCGCCGTCCGCCGCCGGAGACGGTGCTGGCGTTTTGCCGCCAGCACAACATCCGCGTCAAGGGCCATCCGCTGTTCTGGGCCCTGATGCTGCCGGACTGGCTGCCGCAGAGCTACGCGGCGATGAAGCCTTACCTGGTGCGGCGCCTGGAACAGATCGCCGCGCGCTACGACGGCGTCCTGGACTGCTTTGATTGCGTCAACGAATCGACCGAAGTGCCGCTGCTGCGCGAGGAGCCCAACCGCAAATCCAGCCACTACCGCAACGGCGTTTCGCTGGACGGCGACTATGTCGCCTGGACGTTTCGCCAGGCTGAACGGTTCTTCCACCTCAGCCCGCTGGTCCTCAACGAGACGACCTCCGCCTGGACCAAGTTCAAAGACAGCCTGTCCCCGTTCTACATGCAGATCGAAAACCTGCTGCACCAGGGCTGCCGGATCGACAAGATCGGGATGCAGTACCACCTGTTCGTCCCCCAGGACAAGCTCGGCGACGGCGCCGGCCTGGTCTTCAACCCGTCCCACCTCTACCGCGTCATGGACTGTTACGGCCGCCTGCAGCGGCCGCTGCAGATCACGGAGATCACGGTGCCAGGCTACGGCGACAACGGCGAGGACATCCAGGCCGAGGCACTGTACAACCTGTATCGCATCTGGTTCAGCCAGCCGGATGTCGAGGCGATCGTCTACTGGAACCTCGGCGATAACTGCGCCATCGTCCAGGACGGTTGGGCCGAAGATGTCTATCGCGGCGGCCTGCTGCGCAACGATTTTTCCCAAAAGCCGTCCTACCAGGTGCTGGAAACCCTGATCAGGAAAGAGTGGCAGACCCAGCTGGACCTGGAGACCCGCGATGACTTTGCCTATTTCAAGGGCTTTTACGGCGACTACACGATCTCGGTCGAACGGGAAGGGCAGCACGTGACCCGACCGCTGCACCTGGGCAAGAACGGCTTCGACACCTTTACCATCACGCTGTAAGGGCATCGCCACAAAAAAAGGCCCCGGCTTTCGGTGTTGAGAATTAGGAATTTTGTCCAATTGGTGTTGACAGGCTCTCTCCTTTGCAGTACAATGTACTGCAAAGGAGGTGATGGTATGGCTTTTTCAATAAGATTAACAGAAGACGAGCGGGCTTTAGCTGAAAGCTACGCCAAAATCCATTCATATTCGTTAGCAGAGGCGTTTAAAAAGGCTCTATTCGAAAAAATCGAAGAAGAGTATGATGTTGCAGT
>JAAYJD010000075.1 GCA_012523135.1 Clostridiaceae bacterium | reverse complement strand
GCCGTCACTGATTGTCGTGACTAGAGGGCGCGCTGCGTCAGCCAAGCCCACGTCCTGGCGCACAGCATCCAGGCTGAGGTCGAGTCGGTCAATCAGGATCTGGCGATCCCCCGTCTCTTTCTCATTGCGCTTGGCGACATAGCGCTCGATGTCCAGTCCGCCGATCGGGATGATCCGGCTGTAGATGATCTCACCTTTGTTGAAGATATACGCCGAGCTGGTAACAGCGCCGATGTCGATAACCAGGATGCTGCCGTTGTCACGCGTCGGACGGTCGTTAATCTCCCGCCCGGCGATCGCCTTGGCCATCGCATTGGGGTGGATGTCAAGTGCCACCGGCTTCAGCTTGCAGTTGCGCAGCAGCTTGTAGTAATCGTTGACATACTCCATTTGAATGGCCGCAGCCTTGACATTGACCATCTCGGGACGATCCGCAACCGGCTGTTTGGACAGCACATAGGAGACCGAGATGTCTTTGGTCGTGTTCATCGACGACTGAACCTCGAAGGTTGCCAAATCCTGCATCACCTTCGGCTTGCCCCTGGGTACGACGAGGTCGCGCATATAGATGTGGTTGCCGTTGATCGTCAGCGAGCAGGCTTTGTCCCGGATGGAATATTTTTTAAGCATGTTCTTGAGCGCCAGCTCCAGGCCGCCGAATTCGCGGATGATGCCGTCCTGAACCAGCCCTGACGGAATCGGTTCGATGATCGCCCTTTTGACGGTCACCTGGTTTTTACGGGCCGTGCCCTGCACCAGGTGCATGGCACGGGTCCCAATGTCTATGGCAATGGGCATACTGTCTCCTCCTTGTCAGGCGATCGCGCCATACATTGAGAACATCGGCAGGGCAATAGCGATGACGATGAACCCGATAACAACGGCCATGAAGATGATCATGAGCGGCTCCAGCAAGCCGACCAGGCGCTGGATGGCTGCGTCGCTTTCCTCGTCGAAAAAGGCGGCGGTCTTGGTCAGGATATCGTCGAGCAGGCCGGACTCCTCGCCGACGTTGATCATGTTGTAGATCATCGGCGGAAACTCGTCGGTCTTGCGCAGCGAAACCGACAGCGGCGTGCCCTTGCGGATGTCCTCGATGACCGTCTTCAGCTTGTTGTGGATCTTCTGGTTGTTGATGACCCGGGCCGTGATGTCCAGGCTCTGCAGCATCTGGATTCCGCTCGAGAGCAAGGTTGAAAGCGTACGTGCAAAGCGCGACGAGTAGATCATGCGCAGGGATTTCTTGACAATGGGGATCTTCAGCTTTTGGGTATCCCACCAGAGACGACCATCATCACTGCGCTTGTACGCCCGCCAGCCGATCGTGAGCAGGAGGATTACGCCGCCGACCAGGTACCAGTACTTCTGCAAGAATTCGCTGAGGTTGATCAGCATGCGTGTCGGTCCCGGCAATTGTCCGCCACCGGCTTCGATGATGCCGATAAACGACGGCAGCACGACGGTCAGCATCAGGATCACGACCACGATCGTCAATGTCATCAGGACCATCGGGTAGATCATCGCGCCCTTGATCTTGTTTTTCAGTTTGACTTCTTTCTCGTAGTGGTCCGCCATGCGCAGCAGCACCGTGTCCAGCGTACCGGAACTCTCACCTGCCAGCAGCATGTTGATGAACAGTTCCGGAAACGCCTCTCCCTGGTGGTGGAAGGCATCAGACATCGCCTCGCCCTTCTGCACCGCCTCGTAGATGCGGCCGATGTATTTTTTTAGCACCTTGTCCTCGGTCTGCTGGTAGAGGATGTCCAGCGCCTTGACCGCCGTGATGCCGGCGTTGATCAAGGTGGCGAACTGGCGGCAGAACACCGATAAGGGCTTGACAGCCACCTTCTTGTTGGCGCCGATTTCCTTGCTGGTCTTGATCGCAGCCTTGTCTTCGGCCTTGAGGATATAAAGGCCCTTTCCCTTGAGCTGGATGCCCAGCTGGGCGTAGTTGGCAGCCTCCATCGTGCCCGTGGAGCGCTTGCCCTTCAGATCGATCGCATTGTAGACAAATTGCGGCATATGACCCCTCCCTTCGGCGAACGCGGCTTAGAACAAGGCCGCGTCGCTGACCAGGTAGCGCTGCAGCATGTCCG
>JAAYJD010000012.1 GCA_012523135.1 Clostridiaceae bacterium | reverse complement strand
GGCGGTGACAAAAGTCAGGCCCAGGCCCATGACCAGGGAATTGGCCATCAGGTTGGTGACAGCCAGGCTCGAGCAGATCCCCAGGATCTGGCGCACCACCTGATTTTCGGTCCATAGGTTGCGTTTGACCAATTGTTTCCATGACTCGGCCATTACGCCACCTCCCATTCTGCCAGGGTCTGCTGGAGCAAGCCGTTCAGAATCTGCAGCACTGCCCGTGAGGTACTGGTCGCGCCGGTAATGGCGTCCAGCTGATCACCGTATGCAAAGCCCTGGGCCAGGTCGATCGACAGGTTGCGGAATTGCTCCTTGAAGGCGGGTTCGTCGATCCGCCCGCCCAGGCCCGGCGTTTCGTTCTGTTCGACAAACGTCAGGCCCAGAACCGTCTTGAGGTCAGCCGAAACGGCCAGATAGCCACGGATCGTCCCCCAAAGCCCGGCACCGGAAAACGGTACGGCATAGCCTTTTGTGCTGCCGTTGGTGTCAAACCAGCTGTAAATCGCTAGATCCTGCTGCGTTTCTGTCTGGATCTGGCTGTCGAAGCGTTCGGCGATAGCCTGGGCGTCGCCCGTGGCGTCGAGACCGAAAGCATCCAGGACGGCTCTTTTTTCGGCAATCTGCTCATTGACGACGATCCGGGGGCGCAGCCAGGCATTGGTTCCCGCCAGGACACCGCCGAAGACCAGGCTGAGCACCAAAATGAAGACAATCGTGTTCAGGTAGTCATGCTTCACGCCGCCACCTTCTTTCTGGCCGCCCATTGCCGGATCTGGCGTTCCAGCAGCGGGACGAAAGCGTTGGCGATCAGGATGGCGAACATGATTCCTTCGGTAAACAGCGAATACTGGCGGATGATCACGGCAACCACGCCGATCAGGATGCCATAGGCCACCTTGGCCTTGTCCAGCACCGGCGCCGAAACCGGGTCGGTGGCCATGAAGACGACGGCAAACAGGAAGCCGCCGGTCAGCAGCGAGAAAAGCGGATCCGGCGCAATCAGGCCGCTGAAATACAAAATGGCATTCAGCGCCAGAAACGACCCCGCCGTGGCGGCCATGATTTTCCAGGACGCCGTTTTGGTCGCGATCAGGTAGATGGCGGCCAAAAGGATCAGGACCGCGCTCGTCTCGCCCAGCGATCCGGAGATGTTGCCCAGCAAAAGCGGCAGGTATCCGCCCGTTTCAGTGCCGGATTGGGCCAGGATCATCGGCGTCGCCGAGGCGATGGCGTCGACGCCGCCGTCATAGCGGATAAGACCGCCTGGAAAGGCTTTGAACGGTTCGGTCCAACGGACCGTGAGATAGCTGGGAAAGGAGATGTAGATAAAGCAGCGTCCGACCAGGGCCGGATTGAAAACGTTCTTGCCGAAGCCGCCGAACACGCCTTTGCCGAAAAACAGGCCGAAGGCAATGCCCAGAACGGCGACCCAGTAGGGCGTCGCCGGAGGCAGAGTCAGGGTGAACAGGAAACAGGAGACCAGGGCCGCTTCCGTGACTTTGGCCTTGGGGCCGTTGACCAGGCGCATGGCACCGTATTCAACCAGGCAGCCGGTGACACACACGACGGCCAGCAAGGCCAGAGTTCTCAACCCGAACAGGAAAACAGAGCCGAGCAGAATCGGCACCAGGCTGAGCAGCACCTTGTGCATCATCTTCTGCTTTTGGTAGACATCGTTGAGGTGAATACAAAGCCCCCCCTTCAGGCACGGCGGCCTGGACGCGCGCAGCTGTCGAATTCAATTAAATTCAGTATAGCGCACCGTTCGGGAAAAATGCAATGCCGGGGGGAAGGCTTTCAGGCCGTCAATTTATTGAGCAGACCGAGCACTTCGTCGATCTTCTCCTGCTCGCGGCCGCTTTCGAAAGCTTCACGGACGCAGCTTTGCAGATGGGCCTGCATGACATCACGGCTGACTTTTTTCAGGATCGCCTGGGTCGCCAGGATCTGGTTATAGACATCCATGCAGTAGCGGTCGTCTTCGATCATCTTGAGCAGTCCGTCCAGCTGGCCGCGCGCCGTCCGGATCAGCCGGGTCGCTTTTGCCTTGTCGGCCTTCATCCGAACAACCCCCTGCCTGCCTCGATCCCGGTCACCGCGTAGCCGGCGTCTGCGACTGCCTGGGTCAGCTGGCTGTCCGAAACATCCTGGCCCAGCTTCACCGTCGCCTGCGCTTTTTTCAGGTCGACCTTGGCGGTCACCCCGGGAATCGCGTTCAGCGCCTTTTCGACGCGGGCCTGGCAGTGGGCACAATGCATCCCTTCGATTTTCAGGATTTTTTTCATGATTTTCACGCTCCTTTGCGTTATTTCTCTTTCGGCCTGAAGCGTCTCAGGCGCAAGGCGTTGGTAACGACGCTGACCGAACTGAGGCTCATCGCCGCGGCGGCAAACATCGGGCTGAGCGTCCAGCCCAGCAGCGGAAAGAAAATACCGGCGGCCAGCGGAATGCCCAGGATATTGTAGAAAAAGGCCCAGAACAAATTCTGGCGGATGTTGCGGATCACAGCTTTGCTGAGCTGCAGCGCGGTCACCGCGTCGCCCAGGTCACTGCGAATCAAGATCAGGTCGGCAGATTCCAGCGCCACATCTGTCCCCGCCCCGATGGCCAGGCCGACATCGGCCCGGACCAGGGCCGGCGCGTCGTTGATGCCGTCGCCGATCATGGCCACTTTACGCCCTTCGGCCTGCAAGCGGCGGATAACCGCCTCCTTGTCCTGAGGCAGGACGTCCGCGATGACATCGTCCAGGTCCAGCTGGCGGCGGATGGCTTCGGCAGTCTGACGGTTGTCGCCGGTCAGCATCAGGACTTTCAGACCGGCCTGCTTCAGGCGGTCGACGGCCGCCCGGCTGGTCGGCTTGATGGTGTCGGCAACGCCAATCAGGCCCAGGACACGCTGCCCGCCGGCCAAAAATATCAAGGTCTTGCCCTCTAAGGCCAGCGTGCTGGCCTCTGGAGGCGGATCGCCGGCCAGACCTGCCTGTTCCGTGAGGTAGGCCCAGTTGCCGGCAAAATACGGCTCGCCCCCGATCCGAGCCGAAACGCCGCGTCCCGCCGTGGCGCTGAAATCAGTCGATTCCGGCACCTCGAGATTTTGTTTTTCGGCGGCGGCGACGACCGCCCGGCTCAGCGGATGCTCCGACCTTTGTTCCAGGCTGGCTGCCAGGGCCAGCAGGCGGTCTCTATGGACATCAGAAAGCGGCAGAATGTCCGTAACACCCGGTTTGCCCTCGGTGATGGTGCCCGTTTTGTCCAGAACCACCGTATCCACCTGCTGGGCGATCTCGAGCGCTTCACCTGAACGGACCAGGATACCGTGGCTGGCACCCACACCGGTTCCGGTCATGATCGCGACCGGTGTGGCCAGGCCCAGTGCGCAGGGGCAGGAGATGACCAGGACGGCGATCGCAGCGGACAAGGCAAAGGTAAACGACGCCCCGGCGATGAACCAGACCAGGCCCGTCACGAGGGCGATGATCATGACCACCGGGACGAAAATCGCGCTGATCCGGTCTGCCAGGCGGGAAATCGGCGCTTTCGAGGCACTGGCCTCCGCCACGATGGCGATGATCCGGGCCAATGTCGTATCCTGCCCGACTTTCGTGGCACGAAACGTAAAAGCGCCGCTCAGGTTGACGGTCGCTGCCGCCACCGCGTCACCAGCCTGCTTGTCGACCGGCAGACTTTCCCCGGTCAGCATCGACTCGTCAACGGCGGATTGGCCCTCGACGATGAGACCGTCGACCGGAATGCTGCCTCCAGGTTTGACAACCACCAGGTCGCCCGGAACGACCTGTTCGACCGGCATGGTCTGCTCACGGCCGTCACGCAGCACAAGCGCCGTCTTGGGCGCCAGATCCATCAGGCGGGCAATCGCCTCGGTTGTCTTATGCTTGGAACGGGCTTCCAGAAATTTGCCCAGCGTGATCAGCGTCAGGATGACGGCGGCCGATTCAAAGTAGAGATCCATGCTGTACTGGCTGACCCGCTCCGGCTGCGCATGACCCAGGCCGTAGCCGATCTGGTAGAGGGCAAATATGCCGTACAAGGTTGCCGCCGCGGAGCCGAGTGCGATCAGGCTGTCCATATTCGGTGCGCGGTGCAGCAGCGAACGGAATCCCCGGGTGAAATAGGACCGGTTGACGAAAAGGATCGGCAGCAGCAGGAGGAACTGGGTCAGGGCAAAAAGCATGGCATGCTGATCGCCGTGCAGCCAGGCGGGCAGCGGCAGTTTCAGCATGTGCCCCATGGCGACGTACAGCAACGGCAGCAGAAAAGAGGCCGACCAGATGACCCTGTTCCGATAAGCTGCCGCTTCTTCCGGCAAACCGGTTTGAGCGCCAGACGCCTGGGCCTGGGCTGCGGCCGGGTCGGACGCGTCGTAGCCGGCCGCGGTCACAGCTGCGACGATCTCTTGCTGCCCGATCGCCTGCGCGTCGTAATCGACGGTCATCGAACCGGCCAGGAGGTTGACCTGGACATTTTCGACGCCGGACAAGTGCCCGACGCTTTTCTCAACAGCGGCGGAGCAGGCGGCACAGGTCATGCCCCGGACTTGAAAATTCTGTTTCATCTCATCACCTCTATATACCACACCCCAGGTGGGGTGTTATACCCTGATCATAAAACCGGGCAAGTCTTTTGTCAAGGCTTGCCCGGTCTGCCGGATGGTTTTCAGGATTGAAACAGTGCCGTCGACAAGTAGCGTTCGCCGGTATCCGGCAGAATAACCACGATCAGCTTGCCCGCCATCTCCGGCCGGGCAGCAACCTGGGCGGCGGCCCACAGGGCGGCTCCGGAGGAGATGCCGACCAGCAGCCCTTCCGCCCTGGGCAGCGCGCGGGCGGCGCTAAACGCGTCTTCGTTGTCCACTGTGATGATTTCGTCGTATATCGCCGTGTTGAGCACCGCCGGAACAAATCCGGCGCCGATGCCCTGGATCTTGTGCGGACCGGCCGTACCGCGCGACAAGATCGGCGAGTCCTTGGGCTCGACGGCGACGACACGCAGACCGGGCTTCATCGACTTAAGGTATTCGCCCGCACCGGTTATGGTGCCGCCGGTACCGATCCCGGCGACCAGCACGTCGACGGCGCCATCGGTGTCCTGCCAGATCTCCGGTCCGGTCGTCCTGCGGTGGATGTCCGGATTAGCCGGATTGACAAACTGGCCCGGGATCAACGCGCCCGGGATCGTGGCCGCAATCTCCTCCGCCTTGGCGATGGCCCCCTTCATGCCGGCGGCACCTTCGGTCAGAACCAGTTCAGCCCCGTAGGCCCGCAGCAGGTTGCGCCGTTCGACGCTCATCGTCTCCGGCATCGTCAGGATGACCCGGTAGCCCCGGGCCGCGGCCAGGGCAGCCAGCCCGATGCCCGTATTGCCGCTGGTCGGCTCGACGAGCACAGAACCGGGATGAAGCAGGCCGTCCTTCTCTGCGGCCTCGATCATGCCCAGGGCAATCCGGTCCTTGACGGAGCCGGCCGGGTTGTAGGACTCCAGTTTGGCGACCAGCCTGGCGTGCAGCTGCTGGCCCGCGGCGTATCGGTTCAGGGCGATCAGGGGTGTTTGTCCGATCATATCGGCGATATTCTCATATATTTTCATGGTCTCACCTCGCAATTACATACTTTACATATATGTTATATATGTTATTATATAGACAGCTTCAAGATTTGTCAAGCAGCGGAGGATCGCCATGAAATTGTCTGTCAAAACCCAACTCGCCCTGACGGCCCTGCTCGAACTGGCCATGCAGCCCGACACGCCGCAGCCGGGTTCACAGCTGGCCGGCCGGCTCGGAATCAGCAAGGTCTATTTCGAGCAAATTATGGCGCCGCTGCGCCGTTCAGGCCTTGTAGCCGCCCAAAAAGGCGTTTCTGGCGGCTATCAGCTCGCCGTTCGGCCTACCGATGTCACGGCTGAACAAATCCTGGAACTGACGGAACCGGTGCTGTTCGCGTCCGATGCGGCCGAGCCGGGCGATTTGCCGGGACAGGTGCTTCACCAGCTGCTGCTGGAACCGCTTGAACAGTCCTTGCGCTCCGCGCTTGCCCGCTTGACCTTGCAGCAGCTGGTTGAGGACTATCGCCGCCGGCAAGCTTCTTCTGGCTTCATGTTCTATATCTGAATCTGCAAATGGTCCCCTTCTGGCGTACACAGCGCAATTTTTGTGAAAAACCCGCTGTTTTCACATTGATTTAACGTTCTTCACATGGTAGGATGTAAATCTGAGGGCAATGGATTGCCCTGTTTGCTTGTCAAAAACGAGCTGAGAGCCAGTTGTTACTGGCCGCACGAAAAAGTGATAACGGAGGATTTTTGTGAAGACCAAGATTGTAATTCTCGGCGCAGGGTATGCCGGTGTTCTGACCGCCAAAAAACTGGCGAAGCAGTTCAGAAAAAACTTGGATGTTCAGGTGACCATCATCGACAAGAACAGCTATCACACCATGCTGACCGAACTGCATGAGGTGGCCGCTGGTCGTGTGGATGAAGACAGCATCCGGGTCAGTCTTAAGCGCATCTTTGCCGAACGGAAAATCGAGGTTGTCCTGGATAAAATTGAGAAAATCGATTACGGCAACCAGCAGCTGATCGGCAAGCAGAAAACGTATGATTACGATTATCTTGTGGTGGCAGCTGGTTCTCAGCCTGCGTTCTACAACATCCCGGGCGCGGAGGAGCATTCGCTCAAGCTCTGGTCCTATGAGGATTCGATCAAGCTGAAAGCACATATCCTGGCAACCTTCGCCAAGGCCATGAACGAGCCAGACGAGACCACCCGCCGCAAGCTGCTGACGTTCTATGTCTGCGGTGCCGGCTTCACGGGTGTCGAAATGGCCGGCGAGCTGGCCGAATGGGTGCCGTTTTTATGCCACGAATATGAAGTCGACCGCAAGGAAGTCCGGATTGTCGAAGTCGACATGCTGGACCGGGTCATCCCCGCGCTCTCCCCGGCCTTGTCGGCCAAGGCGCAGCGCCGCCTGGAGAAGATGGGCGTCGAGGTCCGTCTCAAAACCAGTGTCTGTTCAGTCGGGTCGGATTTCATCGAACTGGGCTGCGACGAAGGGGCCCGGACACGCGATGAGACCGCGACGGTCATCTGGACCGCCGGCACCCAGTGCGCCGATGTCGCCAAGAACTCGACCGAACTGAAGCAAGTCGGACGCGGCCGGCTCCAGACCGACGCGTACCTGCGGGCGGAAGGGCTGGAAAACGTCTTTGTCGCCGGTGACAACGCGTTCTGCATCCCCGAAGGGCAAAAAACCCCCGTACCTCAGATGGTCGAGAACTGCGAGCATTCGGCCAAGAACATCGCCCAGAACATCCAGACTCTGGTGGCCGGACAATCCGGCCTGGTTGCCTACCAGCCCAATTTCCACGGCGTCATGGTGTCGATCGGCGGCCGGTACGGCGTCGCCTATGTCGGCACGGATAACAAGAAATTCTCGCTGCCTTCTTTCCTGGCCATGTTCACCAAACACCTGATCAACATGGTCTACTTCCTGCAGCTGCTGGGCTGGAACAAGATCTTCAGCTACCTCCGCCACGAATTTTTCAACGTGCGCAACTGCCGCAGCTTTGTCGGCGGCCATTTGTCCAACCGCACGCCCAGCTTCCTTTTGGTGCCGCTGCGCCTGTTTTTGGGATTCATGTGGCTTTACGAGGGCATCAAGAAAATCGGCGAAGGATGGCTGGAAGCGCCCAAGCTCGTCCTCTTCTTCCGCGGTGCCGACCAGTTCTTTGAGGGTATTATCAACGGCACATCCGGAACCGCCGACGCTGTCGCCGGCGCGACAGGGGCCGCGGTCGAAGGTTCGGTTCTGATCAACTGGAACATTCTCGGCTTCCTCAACATCCTGCTCGTCAAGGCCGGCGATGTCGCACTCAAGATCCAGTTCAGCCTGATGGACTGGTTCCGCGATACGGTGATCTACGCCAGCGGCGATACGCAGCTGTTCTTTCAGATCGTCATCGTCGTGTCGGAAATCCTGATTGGCCTGGCCTTGCTGGGCGGTTTGTTCACCACCTTGTCGGCCGGCTACTCGATCATCCTGCAGATTATGTTCGTGATGACCACCGGCCTTTACATGGGCACCTGGTGGATGGCTTTTGCCGCGTTTGCCGTCATCATCGGCGGCGGCCGCATTTTCGGTCTGGACTATTACGTCATGCCCTGGCTGAAAAAACAATGGCGAAAACTGAAGATTGTCCGAAAATCTTATTTGTACCATGACTGACACAAACAACAATCTCGACGGGGCCCCGCAAGGGCCCCGTCCATTAGCCGACGCGCTTGAAGAAACCCGTGCGCGCATCCGGCAAACCCTGGACGGTGTCGATCCCGCTTTAACCGACATCGCACGACATCTGGGCCAAAGCAGCGGCAAGCATATCCGGGCCGCGCTGTTGCTGTCTGCCGCGGCCGATGACGACAGCCGTGTCGAACCGGACGCCGTCACAGCGGCAGCCGCCCTGGAAATCCTGCACCTGGCGACCCTCGTGCACGACGATGTCATCGACGACGCGCCGACCCGGCGCGGACTGCCCAGTGTCCAGAGCCAGTTCGGTAAAAAGACCGCCGTTATCAGCGGCGATTACCTCTTTTGCCTCTGCTTTTCGATGATCGCCGGCATGTCGCACCAGTACCCGGAGCAAATCAACTTGTTTACCCGCGCCATTTCCAGCTTGTGCATCGGTGAGCTCAACCAGCATAAGCACAACCGGGACAGCGACCTGAGCATCCTGGGCTACATGCGCATCATTTCGGGCAAAACGGCCGCCCTCTTCTTGCTGGCGCTTTATGCCGGCGGCTTGCTGAGCGGCGCCAGCGAAAAGCAATGCCGGCTGCTGGGCCGGATCGGTTTTGCGATCGGCATGCTGTTCCAGCTGGTGGACGACTGCCTCGACTACGAATCGACCAGCGACACGCTGAAGAAGTCCGTCAAGCATGACATCGCGGAAGGCGTGATCACCCTGCCGCTCATTTTCGCCATGCGCCAGGATCCGGCGCTGAAGCAGCTCGCCGCGCGAAGTCGCCTGACAGCCGTCGAAATCCGGGAAGCGGCCGCAACGGTCATGCAGAGCGGCGGCTTATCAAAAGCCCGTGAGGTTGCGGACAGCTACTATCGCCGGGCCTGCCGCCTGTTGGAACAGCTGGACGCGCCGGTCAAGCAACAGCAGATCCGCCAGCTGCTCGACCAGATTCATACCCGCCGGCATTGAGGAGTGCGTTGTGCTGAAGCGTTTCTTCGCCTATGTTGAGATCAAGACCAAGATCGCCAGCCTGCTGCCTTTCCTGCTCGCCCTGGTTTATGTCCTGTATACGCACAGAACCGTCGCCTGGCTTTTGACCGGGCTTTTCTTTTTATCCATGATTTGCTTTGACATGGCGACGACGGCCCTGAACAACTACATGGACACCCGGGCGACCCGGACAGACCTGCCGTTCAGCCGCCGGACCGCGCGCCTGATCCTCTATGCGCTGCTCCTGGCGGCCTTGGCGTCTGGTCTGGCGCTTGCCGCGCTGACACGCCCGATCGTTCTGCTTGCCGGAGCCGCCTGTTTTGCGGTCGGCATCACCTATACGTTCGGGCCGGCCCCGATCTCACGCATGCCGCTCGGCGAGATCTTTTCCGGCATTTTCATGGGATTTTTCATCCCTTTCCTGGTGGTGACGATCAACACGCCGTCCGGCACGCTGGCCGACCTGATCTGGCAGCCGCCTGTTCTCGCGCTGCAGGCCCATATTCCCGGACTGGCCAGGCTGGCCCTGCTGACCATCCCCCCGGTTTCCGGCATCGCCAACATCATGCTGGCCAACAATATCTGCGACCTGGCAGAGGACGTGGCGATCAAGCGCTACACCCTGCCCTACTATCTGGGCAAACGCCGTTCCCTGCAGCTGTTCACCGCCCTGCACCTCCTGTCCCTGGCGGCCATCGCCTTGATCGGCGGCCTGGGCATCTTGCCGCGCATCGTGCTGCTGACTTTGCTTGTGGCCTGGCCGCTGTATCGCTTGATGCGGCGCTTCTGGCAGGTCCAGGACAAGGCCATGACCTTCCCGTTCTCCGTTACCGGGTTCGTTTTGCTGATCGCGCCGCAGATCCTGCTGACCGCCCTGGCCCTGTGGCTGTAACAAAGCGCCATGAAATACCAGCTGGTTCATGTTATGATGTGACTGTATCGGAGCGACCTGAACCGGGCAATCATAGAAATGAGGCAAACGTCATGATTCAATCTTCTTCCATTATCGCGACCGCCCGCGACGAGCAGGGTCTGAGCGATCAGGAACTCCGCCAGGTCCTGCAGCAGACTCTGGCCAGCGACAAGCCGCTCAAGCGGGTCTTGCTGATTCCGCCCGACTACACCAGGCTTCATTCTGGTGCCGGCCGCATCACGGCGCTCTATTACCAGATGTTGAAAGATTCCTGCACGGTCGACATTTTGCCGGCATTGGGCACGCACGAACCCATGAGCCGCGAAGAATGCCAGGCCTTTTTCGGGCCGGACGTCCCCTTCGAGGCTCTGCTGGTCCACAACTGGCGCACCGACGTGGTTAAGCTGGGCGAAGTGCCGGCCGAATTTATCCGCGACGTTTCCGAGGGCCTGATGAGCGACCCGATCGACGTCGAGATCAACAAGCGGCTGCTTGACCCCTCCTATGACCTGATTCTGTCGATCGGCCAGGTCGTCCCGCACGAAGTGGTCGGCATGGCCAATTACAGCAAGAATATTTTTGTCGGGTGCGGCGGCAGCCGCATGATCAACTCCAGCCACATGCTGGGCGCCTTTTATGGCCTCGACCGGATTATGGGCCGCGACGTGACCCCTGTCCGCAAGGTTTTCGACTACGCGGAGGCTCATTTCATCCAGGACCTGCCACTGCGTTATGTGCTGACGGTGACGACAGCCGTCCAAGGCCAGGTCGCGATACACGGCCTGTTTGCCGGCCGGAGCCGCAGCCTGTTTGAGGCCGCGGTGAAAATGAGCCAGGAAAAGAACCTCAACTTCCTGGACAAGCCGCTCCAGAAAGTTGTCGTCTACCTGGATGAAAAAGAATTCAAGAGCACCTGGCTGGGCAACAAGGCGGTTTACCGCACCCGGATGGCCATAGCCAAAGGCGGTGAGCTGATCGTCCTGGCCCCGGGCGTACGCAAGTTCGGTGAAGACGACCAAAACGATGTGCTGATCCGTAAATACGGCTATGTCGGACGCGAGAACGTCATTAACCTGATCGCTGATCACCCGGACCTGCAGCAGAACCTGTCGGTGGCCGCGCACTTGATTCACGGCTCGTCAGACGACCAGTTCTCCATTACCTATGCCGTCGCCAAGCTGACCCGCCAGGAAATCGAGCAAGTCAATTTCCGCTACATGCCTCTGGATGAAGCGCTGTTGCGCTACCCGCCGGAGCAGTTGAAGGACGGATGGAACCGCCTGCCCGACGGCGAGGAAATCTTCTTTGTCAGCAACCCGGCCCTCGGCCTGTGGGCCGATCGCAGCCGATTCGAGGACTGACCTGTTCCAGCTGCCCGGGCGCAAAAACGGAGGATACGCATGACAGCCGATCGCCGTTCGCTGATCGAACAAGCATTGAGCCAGAGCCAGGAACCACTCAGCGCGACTTCCTTAGCGCGCCAGCACGGGGTCAGCCGCCAGGTTATTGTCGGTGACATCGCCCTGCTGCGCGCCGCCGGCCACCAGATTCAGGCAACACCGCGCGGGTATGTGCTGGTCCGGCCGGCGTCATCCGGTTTTGTCGGCACGATCGCCTGCCGGCACGGCCTGGCACGCATGCAGGAAGAACTCTACACCGTCGTCGACCTGGGCGGCACCGTGCTGGATGTCATCGTCGAGCATGCCGTCTACGGTCAGCTGGTCGGCCAGCTGCAGGTTGCCTCACGTTTTGACGCTGATGAATTTCTCACCAAGATCACCGAAGAAAACGCCCAGCTGCTCAGCACGGTAACGGACGGGGTCCACCTGCATACCGTGCTCTGCAAGGACGCTGAAGCCTTCGACCGGATCAAGGCGGCCCTGGACGACCGGGGCCTGCTCTACCAGACCAATCCCTAGACCGCTTTCCTGGGCCTCTTGACAGCAGGATTCTGGCCTGCTATTGTGTTCAAGACATATGTCTTGACACCTATGTTGACATACAATCGGTCTGGAGGCACATCATGCACAGAAAACAGCTTTACCTTCTGGTCCTGTCCGCCATGCTCACAGCTATCGGCATCATCATCCCGTTGTTGTCGCCGGTTAAAATCCTGCTCGAACCGGCATCTTTCACGCTGGCCAGCCATGTGGCCATCTTTGTCGCCATGTTCGTCTCGCCGCTGGCCGCCGTCGCGGTTTCGATCGGCACAACGGCAGGCTTCCTGTTGGCCGGCTTCCCCATCGTCATCGTCATGCGGGCCGCCGTGCACATCATATTCGCGCTGGCCGGCGCGCTGGTCCTAGCTAAGCGGCCCCAGATGCTCGACAAGGTCTGGCCGATGCTGGTGTTCGCCTTCCTGATCAGCCTGCTGCACGGCATCAGCGAACTGCTGGTCGTCACCCCCTTCTACCTGGGCAGCCAGCTCAAAGAGGCGTATTACGCCAAGGGGTATTTCATTGCCGTCGTCCTGCTCGTCGGAATCGGCACGGTGGTGCACAGCCTGGTCGACTTCGCCATCGCCCGCGCCGTCTGGGTGCCGCTGAAAAAGCTGAACCGCTCCATGGGGATTTCCTGATTACAGGTTAAGCCAGGCCCGTCCGTCCCGGGCCAGCAGCCGGTCGGCGGCCACGGGGCCATTTGAGCCGGGCGTATAGCGAAACAGCGGCAGCTGCTTGCGCCATTGGCGGATCGAGTCAACCAGCGTCCAGGTCGCCTCGATCTCATCCCAGCGGGTGAACAAGCTCAGATCGCCCGACCAGGCGTCGTAGAGCAGCTTCTCATAGGCCTGGGGCGAGGGGACAACCGGATCACAGCTCTGGCAGATATCCATGTGAGCCTGCGTGATCGCCGTCGTCATGCCGGGCTGCTTGATGTTGAAGCGTAAATCGATGCCCTCCTGCGGCTGGATCCGGATGATCAGCGTGTTGCGGCCGCTCTCTTTAGCGGAGCCAGGATAGGGCTGGTGCTTGAAGACGATCACGATTTTGGCGTCATAGCGGTTGAGCCGCTTGCCGGTGCGCATGTAGACGGGGACATCCCGCCAACGGTCGTTGTCGATCGAAAGGCGCAGGGCGGCAAAGGTTTCCGTCCGGGAACCGGCGGGTATGTTCGCCTCGTCCAGGTAGCCGCGGGTCCGGCTGTCGCCGTCGTATTGGCCCAGGACGACCTCCGTCATGGCCCGGTCCGCGTCAAACGGCCGCAGGGCGCGCAACAGGCTGACTTTCGCGTTGCGAATCTCCTCAGGCGTATCGCCGCCCGGGCGATCCATCGTCAGCAAAGCCAGCAACTGGAGCAAATGGCTTTGTACCATGTCGCGCAGGGCACCGCTGTTGTCATAATAGCCGCCCCGCTGTTCGATGCCAAAGGGTTCGGTCACGGATACCTGGATGTGGTCGATGTGCTGCCGGTTCCAGCCCGGTTCGAACAGCTGGTTGGCGAAACGCAAAACCAGGATGTTTTGCAGCATCGCCTTGCCCAGGTAATGGTCGATCCGGTAGATTTCGTGTTCGGGAAACACCTCGCGCAAGCTTTCATTGAATGACCGGGCCGACGCAAGGTCCTGACCGAACGGCTTTTCAATCATCAGGCGGCGGAAGGATCCCTGGCCGGGGTGCCGGTTCAGCCCTATCTGCCGTGACGCGACCGGAAACAGCTCCGGGGCGGTCGCCAGGAAATTGATCCGGTTGCCGCCCAGCTGGCGTTCGGTTTCCAACCGGATCATGTGATCCCACAGCCCGGTGTAATCCTCTTGAACCGCCATGTCCATGCGGTGATAGAAGAAGCGGCTCGTGAAGGTCGTATCATCCAGATGCGCGGCCGGTTCGGCTGCGCGCAGCGACGCGACAATCGTCTCGCGGTATTTCGTGTCGTCCCAGTCGCGCCGCCCGATGCCGAGGATGGCCGTCTGCGGCGCCAGGTGCCCGGCCGTGTGCAGCGCGTAAAGCGCGGGATACAGTTTTTTACGGGCCAGATCGCCCGTCGTGCCGAAGAGGATAAACAAAGCAGGTTCCAAAGGCACTTCAGCCACCTCGCTCACAAAAAGATGACCTATTATAGCATGGCCTGCTCAAACTGACCGTGATACATGCGACGGTAAAAGGTGTCTTGGGCCATCAAATCGCGATGGTTGCCTCGTTCGATGATCTCGCCGT
>JAAYJD010000074.1 GCA_012523135.1 Clostridiaceae bacterium | reverse complement strand
GGTGCCGGAACGGGCCGATCTGGCGGCCGCCCGGCTCGGGGCCAGGCGTGCGGTTACGGACTACCGCGACATGGTCGATGACCTGGACGCGGTCCTGATCGCCCTGCCCCATGACCTGCACCTGGAAGCCGGTCTGTTTTTCCTAAACGCCGGCAAGCATGTCCTGATGGAAAAGCCATTAGCCAATTCCGAGTCGGCCTGCATCCAGCTGATCGAAGCAGCTGAAAAACGCAAGCTTGTTCTGATGACAGCCTACCCGGTACGCTACTGGCCGGCGATCCGGCGGATGAAGGAACTGGTCGACAGCGGTTACTGCGGCGAGGTGTTTCAGATGTCGATCTGGACCGAGCAATACACCCGCTACGAAGACGGGCACTGGGCCTTGTCGGCCGACCGTCTGGGCGGCGGCCAGTTTTTCAGCCACGGCTGCCATTATGTGGACCTGCTGCTCTGGTTTCTCGGCCGGCCTGTCCGCGGCGTCCACCTCGGCACCCGGCTGGGCACACCCTGGATGGAGCGCGAGGGGACCAGCAACGCGACGATCACGTTTGCCAGCGGCGCCATGGGCTACCATTTCGGCACCTGGGGCGCCCGGGGAACCCGGCTGGGCTACAGCTTTCACATCCACGGAACCCGCTGCATGCTCGAATACAGCCTGGCGGAAGGCAAGCTGACAGCGCACACCCACGTGGTCGACGGCCAAACCAATCCGGATCCTGCGACCCGGACTGTCGTTCTTCTCGAAGACGACGACCGTTCCAAGAAGACCCAGCACGAAACGCGCCATTTCCTCGACTGCATCCGGACGGGCTCGCGGCCGCTGACCGACGGTCCTTCCAGCCTGCAGGGACTAAGGCTGATCTGGCGTCTCTACGACGCGGAGCCGCAGAACGCGATCGCCGATCTGAGCGGCCTCGGCCTGGACGAAGACTGGCGCCAGGGGCGCGCCGCCTCCGGCCAAATCAGCCGGCCCTGATCCCCTTCAACCCGGGTCTTGGCGCATGCCAGGCGAGCGGATCGCCGTGGCGCAGACAATCGATCCGGCCGGCCGGGCTCATGCAGTCCATTACGGGATACGGGTTCATGGGCTTAACAGCAAACAATGCGCAGCAACCGCAAAAGGAGGTTCTCATGCTTGGCGATTTGACCGATTACCTGATGGAACTTGAGATCATCGACACCCACGAACACCTGGCGCCGTTCGAAAAAGACCGGCCGCGCGGGGATGTCCTGTCCGACTTTCTGGCCCATTATTTCAAGGTGGACCTGATCAGCGCCGGCTTGTCCGCCGAAGACTATGCGCGCGTCATGGGGTCGGACCTGGCCATCGGCGAGAAATGGCGGCTCGTGGAACCGTTCTGGCAGGTCTGCCGTTTTACCGGGTACGGGCAGGCCCTGGCGATCGCAGCACGCGATATCTACGGGATCGAAACCATCGGCGGCGAGACCATCGAAGCGCTCAACGACGCCTTTTTGCAAGGGTTTTGCGAAAACCATTACCGCAAGGTGCTCAAGGAGATGTCACATATTCGTGTGTCGGTTCTGGACAACGGAGGCCTTGTCGCGCACGACCCGGACTATTTCATCCTCGCCAACCGGATCGACGCACTGGTGTATCCGCAATCGATCGCGCAGATTGAGACGCTTGAGCAGCAGACCGGCGTCACGATCGCCAGCTATCGCGATTACCTGGAAGCCTGCGCCGTCCGACTGACCCAATTTGCAGCCAACAGCCCGGTCCTGAAATGCGGCCTGGCTTACGTTCGCTCGCTCGATTTCGCCCGAGCCAGCCGGGCGGAGGCTGCAGCCGCCTTCCAGGCGCTGCGTGTTTCGGGAAAGCGTCCCGAACCGGCCCTGTCCAATGACCTGTTCCGGCAGATCGTCGGGCTGGCCCAGGAAAAGGACATGGTGCTGCAGATCCACACCGGGCTTCAGGAAGGCAACGGCAACCGCCTGATGAACAGCCATCCCCTGCACTTGAATGAAATCCTGCTTGATTTTCCGCGGATGCGTTTCGACCTGTTTCACATCGGCTATCCTTACCAGGCCGAGTTGGGCGTGCTGTGCAAGATGTTTCCCCATGTCTCGATCGACATGTGCTGGGCACACATCATCTCGCCGGCCGCCTGCCGCCAGATCCTGTCCGAATGGCTGGAATTCATCCCTTATACGAAGATCTGCGGCTTCGGCGGCGACTACCGCGTCCTGGACGGCGTATACGGGCATCAGCTGATGGCCAGGCGCAACATCGCCCAGGTGCTCGAGGATAAAGTCCGCGCCGGCCTGTTCGGCATCGCCACGGCCCGCGAGATCGGCAAAGCGATCCTGCACGATAATCCGGCACGGATTTTCGGCATCGCCTGACTGGCTCAATCGTCCTGGTCGATCACCAGGATGTCGTGAATGCCGACCTGGTCCAAACACAGCCTCAGCCTGCCGTCCGAATACGTCCAGTTAACCGGCTCGGCGGCGGGCATCAGCCGGACCAGCCGGGGTTTTGCGGTCATCGGGATGTCCAGCGAGACGGGACCTGCCGGCGGAACATGCTCCACCAGGGGGCTGCGGGGCGATTGCGGATGATCGCTGCCCAAGTTGACCAGGTGGACCAGCAGCTGGCCGTGCCGCGCGCGCAGCGCGATGGGAACGCGGGCCGGCCCGCGGGCCCTGGCCAGACCGGGGATGTCGAGGCGGTCCAGCAGCTGACCTATCAGGGCGCGGACTGCCGGGTAATGCGCTCTGGCGTGGGTCGCGAAAAGTGGGCCGAAAATGCCGGCTGCCATGCCCTTTCCGACCGGACGGCAGGTGATGGCACAGCCGCCTGACGGGCGTCCGGCGCTGCCGGTGTCCCGGGTCAGCAGCAGAGGAGCGATAACCTCGGTCTTTTCGTCGACCGGCCGGACCTGCCGATAGCGCCCCATGGCACAGACCGATCCCGGTCCGACCGGGATGTGCAGCGGCATCTCCAAAAAACCCGGCTCGCGTTCGGCTGTGCCCAGCAAGCGGTCAAAGCGCCGGGTTTGCTCCGCGCCGCTGACCAGCAGCACACCGCCCGATCGGACATAGCGTTCCAGTTCATCCAGCAGCGCGTCACTCAGGTTATCCTGTTCCGCAACGACACAAAGCGGGTAACGGTCGATCTCGCGCACCAGGTCGGCATCGTTTCGGATGTCCGTGGATACGCCGTTTTCCAACAGGGCGTGCAGCGCGCCTTCAAGCGCGTCGGATGCGTCGCCCAGGTTGAACAGCGGATCGTTGTGCGCGTAGTAGTGCGCCGGGGCGTGCAAAATGACGGCCTGGGGTACGGTTTGGGTCCCCTGGCAGAATATCTGGCGGGCCCGGCAGAAGGCGGCAACCTGGCTTAACTCGTCCATGTGCCACCCGACCAGCGTCCCGTCGCGGTTGGGCGTGTCGTAAACCATGAAAGCGCCGCCGCATGACATCACGACCGCGGCTTCCTGGCAGAGGGCGTCTGCCGACTTGAAGACCCAGTCCTGCATCGGGCCGTGGCTGGAAAAGCCCCATGCCATCAGGTCCCAGCCCAGCTGCCGGCCGGCCATGAAGCGCGCTTCGACCCCGGCCCTGGCCGCGCTCCAGATCCAGCTGAAGTCGCCGCTGATGTAGTCAACCGGCGCGTCGATCCGGTCCGGCTGGCGCACGGTGTACATCCAGTTGCTGCAGACGGTGCAGCCGGGCTTATGCCGGTGGACAGCGTCGGTGTAGCGGCACACATGCGCGACGAAATTGGCGCGGCTGTATGCGAGCCACGCGTCCCAGAGCGGCTGCCCGGGCTGGTCTGGCACCGGCCCAAGGGCAAACCCGGCCTGGCAGTCCGGGCAGTAGCAGGGCTGCGACGCCCAGTTCTCGCCGTCGACCCAAAACCCGTCCACGTCATACATGTCGACGATCTCAAGCAGCTGGGGGATCATGTACTCGTCCGTATAGGGCGACAGCGGGCAGACCATCTTCGGGCTGCGATCGCCGCCCGGCCGGTCAACCCGACCCCATGCCGGATGGTCTTTCAGCGCGGCCGCGTCCCAGATGCCGGAAAAGTGCACGACCAGCGGGATGCCCATCTCCCGCGTGACGTCGCGCCAGATGCGCAATTGGTCCTTGACGATCCCCGGCGACGGCACGCCGACCCGGGTCGGGTAGCTGGCATAACCGGGATGCCCCTTGCCGTCACACTGCACAAAATCCGGCCGGATCTTGGCCAGCTGGCTCTGCAGGTGTTCTTCTGTCAAGGCCCGCCCCAGCTCGGTATCCTTCTCGGTGGCGTGCAAATCAAAATGCAAGCCGAAAAAAACGTCGTCGTGCCAGTTTTTCTGTCGCATCGCGATCTCCTTTGGGGCTAACCCCTCAGTCTTTTTGATCGAGGAAGACGTATTTGACCGCCTCCAGGTAGCCGTAGCCATAGAGGTCGTCGGGCTGCAGGTAACTCGTTTCGGTCCATTCGTTCCAGCTGTTCAGCGTCAGCAGCGGGGCCTGGCCGGGATGCGCGTCCAGGTACGCCCTGGCCATCTTTAGCCCCCCGCGGATGTTCTCGGGCGTGTTGTTCCTGACGATGCCCGGCCGGAACGCGGTGAAGCGCGGGTTGTTGTCCCAGCCCAGGGAAATATGGGGGAAATAAGGCATTGGGTAGGTCTGGTCGATCCGCTCCCATTCCTGCTTGACATCTTTTAGGATCTCCAGGTAGTCCCGGTCGATGTTGGTGAAATGGACAAACTGGTAGTGGCTGAGCGAATCGAAGGCCAGGTATTCGGCCAGCTCGCGGCTGGCCTTGCGTCCGGTCCCGTCGACACCGCTCAGGTTGACCACATACTCGCTCCACAAGGTCATCTGCAGGTGCAGATCTGGAAAGCCGGCCGCACGCGCTTTGCCCCTGAACCGGTCCAGGCCGGCCTTAGTCCGCTCCAGGCCGCCCAGGCCGCGGATCAGGTTCTCCAGGTCGTAGATCATGAAGACGGGTTTTCCGTCGATCCGGTAATACATGTCCAGTCCGAAATAACGCTCGATCAGGCGGTCGCAGACGCGATCGAACTCCCGCTCATCGACGGCGCCGTCCCAGATCAGGTTGCCTGGATCTCCGGAATTTCGGATGTCCCAGGTGTTGTTGACGCTGTGGTTGGCCCACATCAGGTAGAACTTGACCCGGTCGTTGTTGCGCGCCTTGAGGTAGCCGTTGTTCAGGCACTGCTCCAGGAAGGGGCGCCGGTCATACCAGTACCAGTCGTAGATCAGGACGTTGACACCGTGGTCGGCGGCCGCGTTCAGCTCCATTTCCATGACGTAGGGGTCCGCCTCGTTGACATAGCCCCAGAGCGGCTTGCGCGGCCAGTCGTGATCCGGCCGTTTCCTGACCGCGTTCTTGACCGACTGCCATTCGCCGATGCCCTCAGGCCAGAATGTCCTCGTCCTCGGCTCGTCGCCCGTGTAGGCCGGCCAGACATAGGCGGCCACATCGTATTTTTTAGCCATGATTCTCCTCCGTCGCACACCAGCGGGCGATCCTGGCGATCAGGTGAAGCGGCACCGTCTCGCCGATCGGGATCTGCCACGCGCCTTTGCTGGTCTTGTAGCTGGCCAGTTCGTCAGCAAAATGGGCGATGGCCTGGTCGCCCGGATAGATGCCGATATGGTTCTTGAACGCCGCGAAGTGGATCATGTTGCGGTTTTGCCAAAAGGTCGGCATTTGCCAGGAGATGCGCTCGCTGGCCTCGGGCAAAGCCTGGCGCAGCGTATTCCGGATCTGGTTCAACAGAACCTGTACCGGTTCCGGCTGCGCAGCGATATAGTCTGTCACGCTCCGGGGCCCGTCCTGGCAAAAATGGTTTTGGTTTTTCTTCTTGAACGACCGCCCGCAGGTTGGGCATTGCCACATGGCGCTCACCTCTTTCTTTCCGCAAGCGTCACACCGACCCAGTCGCCAGGCCGCTTGCCGATCCTGGCCCGGATAGCCTTGCTGAGGCCGATGATGTGGCCGGGCGTGCCCATCCGAACTACCTGCCCGTCGTACGGAACGCCGTCGAAGGTCGCGTGGACGAGAACCCGGCCTTTGCCGTAACGTGCTTTCACGTCAAAGGGGATGGCAACATAGGCGCCGTCCTGGCCGGGAACCGGCTCGATCCGGGCACGAAAGGCCAGCAGGCCGGGGTTTCCGTCCGCCCGGTCGAGCAGGCAGGCCGCCAGCTTATCCGGAAAATTGACAGTCATGCCGTCGACGCCAAAGTCCAGCGCCTTTTCCATCAGGAACGGATCGGCAACGCCCCAGGCCCGGACCGAGAAGCCCTGCCGCTTGGCCTGGCCGACCAGTTCCGGCGTCAGGGTCGCCGCCCGCGGGCAGATCTGACGGATACCGATCGCCGCCAGGCGCGCCAGCACGTCGCTGTCGATCTGTTCGGTCAGAAAACCCAGGGAGATATCCGGATCGAGCCGGCGGACTTCAGCCAGGCTCTCCCAGTCAAACGAGGTGACGACAACCTGGCTGCGGCAGCCGTGCCGGGCGATGGACTCCAGGACGGCCCGTTCGATCCCCGTTTGCTTGATCTCAAGCGCCAGATGTACTTCGAGGCCGGAAAAAGACGCCAGGAACGCGTCCAGGGTCACGATGGCCTCGTTTTCATATCGGGGACCCATGTGACGGCCGAAGTCGAGCTTTTGCAGTTCGCTATAGGTCAGGTCGCTGACTTGCCGATCCAATCCGACGATTCGCTTCAGGGTCTTGTCGTGAAACAGGACCAGGACCCCATCGGCTGTTCGCTGAATGTCGGTCTCGATGCCGTTGGCCCCCATTTCGAGCCCCAGGCGAAAAGCGGCCATGGTGTTCTCCGGCGCCTGCTCGGAAGCGCCGCGATGCGCGTAGTTGATCAAGCCTGCCTCCTCCCCGTCCGCACGGCACGGCCGGTGCGCGGACGTGTGCTGCTTAACCCATTATAACGGACGGGACACGGCCTTGCACGAGCCGTTAAGGCAGAGGAAAGCCGGCCGCTTCTGATCAGCGGCCGGCTCCTGTCCAGGTAACCCGGGGTGCGTTTAGATGGTTCTGCCGATCGCGTTGCCGGCCCAGATCGCTTCAAGGACCTTGGCGGGCTTGCTGGCGTCGCCGATAACCTTGTGCGTGTAGCCCAGCTGACGGACCATGTCGGCTGCAGCCGTGTTGCTCCTGGCGCCGGTCGCCATGACGACTGCCTCGCAGGGGAGCTTGACTGTTTCGCCGTCCTTGCAGAAGGCAATGCCGTCGTCTTCGATCGCGACACACGCCGCGTTGACATGGGTTGCGATGTTGTGCTTGCTGATAAAGGCAACCGCATAGGGCCGAATATACATCTCAAGATCCTTGCCGATCTCATCGAGCATTTCGAGGATGGTGACCGTCTTGCCCTGCTCGGTCAGGATTTCAGCCGCCTCAAGGCCGACCAGACCTCCGCCAACCACGACGATGTTCCTGGCCGCCAGGTAGTTATCCGTCGCGATAACGCTGCGCGCCTCGAAGACATGCGGCTTGTCGGCGCCTGGGACGGCCGGGATATAGGGGTCCGATCCGGTGGCCACGACGACGAAATCGGGGTCGAGGGCTTTGATCCGCTCCGGAGTCGCGGCGGTGTAAAGGCGGATATCCACACCGGCCTTCTGTGCCCGGTAGCCCATATGAACGGCAGCCTCGGCGAAAACTTTCTTATGCGGGGCAAATCCGGCCAGCAGGTACTGACCGCCGAGCTGGGCGGTTTTCTCAAACAAAGTCACCGCGTGTCCGCGCTCTGCGGCAACCCGGGCGGCTTCCAGTCCGGCAGGGCCGCCGCCGACCACCAATACTTTTTTCTTTTCCAGAGCCGGCTTGACGACGACTTGCGCCTCGTACCCGGCTGCCGGGTTGAACACGCAGGACACGCCGTGCCCGGCAAACATCCGTTCTACGCAGCCCTGGTCGCAGGATACGCAGCGGACGATGTCGTCGACGCGATCTTCCATGGTCTTTTTGACAAAGTCCGGGTCCGCGATCTGGATCCGGCCCAGCGAGACAAAGTCGGCCTTACCGGTGGCGATGATTTCTTCCGCGAGGTCCGGACTGGTGATGCGCCCGGCGACGATCATGGGAACATTGGTGTTCTGCTTGATCCGGGCGGCGTTGGCGACATTGACGCCGATCGGAAAATAATAAGGCGGTACTGTGTAGGGCATGGCGCCGTAACAGCCCTGGGATATGTCAAAGGCGTCGACACCAGCTTCCTCATAACGTTTAGCGGCCTGGATGGCATCCTCCAGCACGATGCCGCCCGATACATTTTCACTGGCGCTCATGCGCATCAGGATCGGGAAATCCCGGCCGACCTTGGCCCGGATGTCGCGGATCACATCGCAGCCGAAGCGGGCCCGGTTCTCCAGGCTTCCGCCGTATTCGTCCTCGCGGGTGTTGGAATAGGCGTTCAGGAAGCAGTCGATCAGGTAACCGTGCGCGCCGTGCACTTCAATGGCGTCGTAGCCGGCCTTTTTGGCGCGCAGGGCGGCGTCGCCGTACGACGCGATCACTTCCTTGATTTCCGCGACGGTCATGGCATGGGGCGTTTCGCAGATCATGGGGCAGGCGATCGCGGACGGTGCCCACGGTTGGCCGTCAAACGGTTTTCCAGATGTCTGGCGTCCGCCGTGCCACAACTGGATGCAAGCCTTCGCACCGGCCGCCTTGATCGCCGCGGCCAATGCCGCGAGGCCTGGGATAAATTTGTCATCGTAGATGCCCAGCAGTGCAGGACCGCTTGTCGTGACATGGACACCGGCGATTTCAACGATATTCATGGCACAGCCGCCCTCCGCCCGCCGGACATGATAATCGATCAGGCGCTGTGAAACGGTGCCGTCGACGTTGGGGAACGCCGTTCCCATCGGCGGAAAAATGGTTCGGTTTTTCAATTCCAGTGTTCCGATTTTCCCCGGGGACAGCATTTGCGTGTAACTCATTAAATCAACCTCCGTTTTGCGTAATCGCGTTGGACTTTGCTCTCCACAGCCTTGGTGTAAACGTTACCGGCACCGCATTGACCGACTTGCGCTAACCAGAACGATAAATAAGACTGCGGTAATACAATTATATCACCGAGGTATTATTTTCGCAACATTTTGATCGAACAGGCTGGGATGGGTTTCATCCTGGTTAATTTCCTTGTACAATAGATGTGTTCATCGGCCGCCGCCGGAAATGTCCTGGGTCTTGACGCATCATTAACAAGGAGTTCAGCTATGAGTACCCCCGCAAACACCGGTAAAAAATACGAGATCCTGAAGCACGCGATTGAGCTTTTCCGGATCCATGGCTATGATCGCGTAACCATCAACCAGATCTGCAAGGCTGCAGACGTATCCAAAACCACGTTCTACTATTATTACCCGGCAAAAGACGCCCTGATCGCTGATTTTTATGACCAGGTCAACCAGTTTGCCCGGGAAAACCTGGTTTCGATCCTGTCGGCCGAGGATGCGGTCAGCCAGCTCTGGCAGATCTGCGAGATGTACATTCGCCCGGTCGCTGAGGCCGGCCATGTCATTGCCAGGGAACTTTATGTATCCAACCTCAAAAACGACGCCCTGGCCATCGCACCGGGGGACATCCTGCTGCGCGACGCGATGATCATGCTGCTGAAGCGCGCCCGGCAAGCCGGTCAGATTGGCAATCCCGCGCCTATTGAACAGCTCTACGACGCCCTGGTGTACCTGATGGACGGAATCAGTTTCATCTGGACAACCAAGAAGGGATCGTATGATCTGATCGAGGGATCCAAAAAGGCGTTCGATACGCTTCTGCTGCCGTCCGACCGCCAGGAACCTTGAAGGCGCACGGCGGGTCAAGGCAGCTCTTGTGTTCATGGTATAATACCTTTATGAGACCCATGAACCGGACAGCCAGGAGCACGCTGTGAGCCTATTTCAGAATATTCCGGAAAACCTTTTTTCCGTACTCAGTTCGCCGAACCGCGCCCTGTATGTTGAGGCGCTCTTCGCGCTGCGCGAAGCGTTCAAGCGCGAGATCACAATCGAGCGCGACGTCCTGCTCCTGATGCTGGCGGACCGCCTGGGCGAACAGGTGTTCAACTGGCAGGAAGACGATTGGCTGCCCGGCGCGGAACCGGAGCAGCCGGTTTCCAGCCTGGGCGATCTGGCGCGGGTGCTGCTGCGCCGGCTGGAACAGACAGGCTGGCTGGAAATCGAGTACAAGCAAACCAGCTTCGACGAGCTGATCACGCTGCCCCCCTACGCGGTCGCTATCCTGGACGTGCTCTGGTCCCTGACCGAAGACGCGCAGCAGGAATACGGCCGGCATGCCTTTTTCGCCTACACGATGCTCAAGTCTGCCGATGCCCTGCGCCGGGGCGAGCCGGACCAGAGCCGTCTTGACGAGGCCTGGATGGCCCTGGAACAGGCCGCCCGGGAAGCAGAAAAGCTGCTCGACGCGCTTAAGACGCTGCGCAACAACATCCGGCGCTACCACCGGCGGCTCAGCGAGGCCATCAGCACCGAGGCGATCCTCAAGGGCCATTTCGACGAGTTCCAGGTGCTGGTCAACGAGCGCATCTACCATCCGCTCAAGACGCGGGACGCGGTCCAGCGCTACAAGGTGCCGGTGCTGGGCCTTTGTGACAGCCTGCTGTCAGACGCCGGTTTCCTGAACCAACTGGCTGCCAACGCCGAGCAGGAGCCCGCCCTGGCCCACGAGCAGCTGTTCCAATGGCTGCGGCTCGTGTATGACGTGTTTGACAGCGTCGACGCGCTTTTGGGCGACATCGACCAGAAAAACCGGGCCTATACGCGCGCGTCGGCCGACCGCCTGCTCACCATGCTCAACGAGGAAGAAAACATGCGCGGCTACCTGATCAAGCTCATCGCCGGCGCCAGGCATCTGACGCCGGATCGGCGGCAGGTTCTCCTGCAAAGCCCGGTCCTTTTCCACCAGGGCGCCTTGGGCCGCGATTCGCTTTACATGCGGGCGATGCCGCGCATCAACAAAGATGAAAAACCTCTGGCGATCGACCCCGCTGCCGAGGCCGGCAGCCTGCAGGCACAGCAAGGGCATGCGATCGAGCAGTTTTTGCGCGACACCGCCAACCGCTATTCCCAGCAAAGGGTGATCGACTATGTGCTGGGCCTGCTCGAAGGCCGGGACACGATCGGCAGCGAGGAGATCGAACTCGTTTCCGACGAGGCGTACATCTTGACCTTGCTGGCCGTTGTCCGGCAGTACGAACGGCAGATGCCCTACCAGATCCGCCTGGCCGAACCGGCCAGGATGACCGGAAACGGACCTTATCGCGTGCCTGTCATGACGATCAGCCGCAAACAAATCCGCGAGGTGAACCCCCATGATTGACGCCCAGTGGCTGGAAAATTACGACAAGCTCAGCAGCGCCGACCGGGACCTGTTTGCCCGCGAGGTCAACACCTTGCTGGCACGCACGTTCCTGGTCCGCGACCGCTTCGACAGCGCCGTCGGCGAAATCCGGGCCTCTGCCGCCTACCGTTTCGTCGACCGGCATTTCGACTTGTTCTCCGACTACCTGGCCCTGGCTGGCTGGCACCTGGTCAAGGACCGCCATTACGGCGTGATCTATGTCGAAAGCGACTACGGCCAGAACAGGCGCCGACTCAATTTGTTCCAGACCCTGGTCCTTTTTTGCCTGCGCCTGATCTACGACGAAGAGCGCGAAAAGCTGACACTCAGCAATGAAATCCAGACCACCTCGTTTGAAGTGGCCGCGCGCCTCATGAACCTGGAGGCGCGTCGCAGGAAGCCGGCCGACCGCGACATCCAGGAAGCGCTCAAGCTCTTGTCCCACCACCAGGTGATCCAGAAAATCGACGGCAGCTGGACCGACGAACAAGCCCGGCTGCTTATCCTCCCTTCCATCCTCTTTGTTCTGCCCAACCAGAAGATCGCCGACGTCTACCGTCAGCTCAACCCCTCTGACGGTGAAGACAAAGAAGAACCCCAGCCGGAAGAGGCCGACCTGGAAGCCGACGCCGATTTCGGCGATGAGACCTGGCAGACGGAAAGCGAGGAAAAAGGAGATCTATGGCCAAGCACCTGAAACGCGTCCTGCTCATCCACTGGCACTTCTATACGCACCAGCTGATCGAACTGGACCAGATCAACTTCCTGACCGGCAAGACCGGCGTCGGTAAGACGACCATCATCGACGCGCTGCAGGTTGTCCTGCTCGGTGACACCAACGCCCGCCGCTTCTTCAACAAGGCCGCCAACGAAAAGTCCGAGCGGACACTGGAAGGTTACCTGGCCGGCGAGTACGGCGACGACGGCGACCGGGCCAGCCGCAGCCTGCGCCAGGGCCGTTTCAGCAGCATTGTCGCCTGCGAATTCCAGGACAGCGAAACCCAACGTATGTTTACCGTCGGCAGCGTGTTCGACAGCTACGATGTCGGCAAGTGGGCCAACCAGTGGTTTATCTTCGGCGACCGGATCCCGGAGCACCATTTTATCGGCCAGGACCAGACCCCGATGGACATCGGCCGTTTCCGGGCCTGGATCCGCCACCTGCCCGAGCGGACGCGCTACCAGCTGCCGGCCTCCAACCAGCAGTACCAGAACCAGCTGGCCGCCTACCTGGGCGGTTTGAAAAAAAACTACTTCACCTTGTTCCGCCGGGCCGTCGCGTTCACCCCGATCCAGGACATCACCAGCTTTATCACCGACTATATCTGCGAGGCGGACCGCTCGATCGACATCCACGAGCTCAAGGAGAACCTGCGCCATTACCGGCGGCTGGAGCTGCAAGCCGCCCAGATCAAGGCCCAGGTCAACCATCTCCGCGAGGGCATCGACCTGTACCGGGAATACCAGAATGAAGCGGCCAACCATCGCCTGTTCAGTTTCCTGGTCCGCCGCGGCGAGCAAGCGGACATCCTGGAGCAAGTCAAGGCCAAGGAACTGGAACTGGCCGAGCAGGAAGCCCGGCTGGCCAGTCTGGTCGAGCAGCTCGCCCGGCTCGATGAGGAAATGCACGGCCTGCAGTCCGACCTGGCTGACCTGGAGCAGGAACGCTATGGCAGCGACTTGTACAAGAAACTGCAGGACTTGCAGGAAAACATCGCCCGGACACAAGACACGATCGACGCGATCGAACGCCAGTCTGCCACGGCCATCGCCTACATCCGCCAGAAAGCCGGGCAGTTCGCCCGCGCTGCCGAACAGGCCGCTCATCTGGCCGGACAGGTGGCCGGTACGGGTAACGAGCCGCCCGATCCCGGCCTTGCTGCCGAAGCCAGCCGGCTCGAGGAAGCCCTGGCGCAGCCGGGTCTGGGCCTGGCAGCGCCGGCCGCCGAGCTTGCAAAGGCCTGCCGGACACTGACCGGTCTGGACGAGCAGGCTGCGTTACGTCAGCTGGGCGACCTGGCCGGGTCGCTGCGCCAGCTGGCCGGCCGCATGAAGCAGTTCAGCGGGGCCGCCGCGTACAGTGCCCATATGCTGGAAAGCAAAAAGACAGATGTCAGCCAGGCGCTGCAGCAGGCCAAAAAACAGCTGCAGGAACTGAACCAGGGCATCAAGCAGTTCCCCAACCCGGGCATCAAGCGGCTGCAGGCCTTGCTGGAAAGCGAGCTAAGCGCACGCTACGGCCGGCCGATCCCCGTCTGGATCATCGCGGATGAGCTGGAGATCGCCCAGCCGCGCTGGACAGACGCACTCGAAGGCTACCTGCACACGCAAAAATTCTATCTTCTGGTCGAACCGGCTTGGTTCGAAGAAGCCCTGGTCCTCTACGACGAAGCCAAAGGCCGCCTCAACCTGTACGACATCGGCCTGATCGACATCGAGCGCCTGGGGGCGGAAAAACCGCTGGCCCGGCCCGGATCGCTGGCGGAGAAGGTCCGGACGGACAACCCCCTGGTCCGGCTGTTTGTCGACTATGTGCTCGGCGACGTCATTTGCTGCGACCGGACAGGCGATCTGCGGCGCCACCGCAAAGCCATCACGGACAGCTGCATGCTCTACCAGAATTTCGTCGCGCGCCAGCTCAACCCGGCGCGCTACCGCGACCGGACCATCGGCAAGAGCGCCATTCGCGCCCAGATCGCAGCCCTGGAGAAAAGGATCGTTCTGCTTGACCGTTTCCAGGCCGCAGCTGCCGCGCTTGGCGGTCCGCTGGCGGACTGGGCGGCCCTGGGCGGCTTCGGCGAATACGAGACCGACACGCTGGCGACCACGCTGGGACAGCTGGGCGAAAAGCACCATCTGACTGAAAGGTTGACGGCGTTGAAGCAAGAACGATCGGCCCTGGACTTATCATGGCTGGATCGCCTGATCACGCGAATCGGGCAGGTTAAAGGCCTGCTCAAGGAAAAAGAGGCGCTGCATCGCGACCTTTTAGCCAACCGCTACAAGCAGGAAGCCCGGATCGGGCTGATGCGCGATCAGGAGCTGCCGGAACTAAACCGGCAGGCAAACGAGCTGTCCGACGCGATCCGGTCCCATTTCAGTGCGAACTGGCTTGAGGAAACCGGCGAACCGCGTTTTGCGGC
>JAAYJD010000073.1 GCA_012523135.1 Clostridiaceae bacterium | reverse complement strand
GCGTTTGGGCTTAATATTGCGGCTGCCTTGACTTTGCAGCAGCTATGGGCAATAGTGATGATGTTTGCTTTATGCTTAAACAGATAAAAGGACAGAAAAAAACGGCGTGGATGAAAGATGACAGCAAGCATAATAATTTATTATGCGTAGATTAATCTCGGGTCTGGCTGCCTTTTGGGCTGTGCTGGCGGTCCTGGCGGTCCCCTGTTTGGCCGCGGGCGGCAGCATCAGCTGGGACGAGGCTGAACGGGCTTTCCTGGATGAGCACCCGGTCATCCGCCTTGGCATCGATCCGGAGTTTGTGCCGTTTGAGTTCATCGACGAAGACGGCCAATACAAGGGCATTACCGCCGACTACCTCGCCCTGATCAGCGAGAAAACGGGTTTGACGTTCGAGGTTGTCCCCAATCTGACCTGGCCCGAGGCTTATGACCTGGCGTTGGCTGGTGACCTTGACGCCCTGCCTGCGATCGGGAAAACCGCTGAGCGGGAACAGTTTTTTCTTTTCTCCGAACCCTATTATGCATTTAAACGCGTGATCGTGATTCATGACCAGGAAAAGGCCATCGCCGGCATCGAGGATCTGGAGGGCTTGACGGTGGCCGTACAGCGCAACAGTTCACACCACAGCTACCTGTTGTCAATCCCCAGGATCAATCTAAGCCTGTATGACTCCGTCGAGGCGGCCCTAACGGCTGTCGGGACAGGAGAAGAGACCGCATTTGTCGGCAATCTTGCCACCACCAATTACCTGATCCGGACAAACGGGCTGACCAATCTGCGTTTTGTCGCCTTCGATGCCGAAAAGCAGCAGACGTTATGCTTTGCTGTCATAAAAGACGATCCGGAGCTGATCAGCATTTTCAACAAGACCCTGAACACCATCACCGACCAGGAGAAGACGGCGATCAACAACAAGTGGATTGCTCTCAAAGCACCGGTCGATTATGGCCCCATCATGCGCGGCGCCATCATCGGCGGCTTGTTTGTTCTGGCGGTTGTTGCCGTTTCAGCATACTGGATCACCCGCCTGCGCAAGGAAGTGCAGCAGAGAATCCTGGTGCAGCAGGATTTGGAGCAGGCAAATGCGTTCAAGTCCAGCTTCATGGCCAGGATGTCGCACGAGATCCGTACCCCGCTGCATGCGATAACCGGCATGTCCTACCTGCTCAAGAAGACAGATGTGACGCTAACGCAAACCATGTATGTCGATCGGATCACACAGGCAGCCAGCAACATGCTCAGCATCAGCAACGACATTCTGGATTATTCGAAAATCGAAGCCGGCAAAGTGGATTTGGAACATGCCGCCTTCAGCCTGGACCAGGTCATTCAGAACGTGATCAACATCGTGTCCTACAAGATGGAAGAACAGAAAATCGGTTTGCGAATGGCCAAAGACCCGCTGGTTCCCACCTGGTTTTTCGGAGACGGGAAGCGGATCGAACAGGTTCTGCTCAACATTATAAACAACGCGGTTAAATTCACCAGCTCGGGATACGTGGCTTTGGATATCAGGCTCGAGGACAGGGTAAACGAAAAATGCCGCCTGTCCTTTACCGTTACCGATACCGGCATCGGCATGACCGAAGAACAGGTGCAAAAACTCTTCATACCCTTTACCCAGGCAGACAGCAGCATCAATCGGCGCTTTGGCGGCTCCGGGCTCGGTTTGGCCATCGTCAAGAACCTGCTTGATTTGATGGGCGGACACATCCAGGTTGCCAGTACGCCAGGGGAAGGGTCATCCTTTATCGTTCAGCTGCCGTTGGATGTGGACCAGGGAAACGAATCGGCGGCGGCCGATGTGCTGGACGGCCAGCCGCTCCAGACAATCCGGGCGCTGGTCCTGGATAAGTCGAGCGCCGAACGCGATGTGATCGGTCGTTACCTGCACGCTTTCGGCATGCGGTTTGAGCTGGTCGGCGAGGAAGAGGACGCAATGCATATGCTGGAGGCCGCCGGCGATGGCACCAGCCGCTTTGATCTGCTTGTTTTGGATCATGATACGCCTGCAAAAGGCGGATTGGCCTTCGTCGACACCTTGCGGCGCAACAGCCGGATTGCCACGATGCCGAGGATCATCCTGTTGCTGCCCGTCACGCGCCTGGATTTGTTCGACAGGCTCAGCGACCATGGCGTCGCGGCCGGTCTTGGCAAGCCGGTCATCCCATCCATGCTGCTGAACGCTGTCCTGGATACATTCAGGCTGAAAGCCATACCCGGTTTGCAGCCGGCGGAGAAAGAAGCCGCCAGCCCGGTCATGCTAAGCCAGGCGTGCCGCGTTTTGCTCGCCGACGACAACCAGACCAATCAGCTGATTGGTCAATCACTGCTCAGACAAGCGGGTATCGAATCGATCGCAGCCAACGACGGCCAGGAAGCGGTGGATCTATTTCACCGGCATCAGGACGCGATCGGGCTGGTCTTAATGGATTTGCACATGCCGGTCCTGAACGGGTATGAAGCCGCTCAGGAGATCCGGAAGGCGGCGCCGGATGTGCCGATTGTCGCCATGACCGCCGATGTGGTCCAGGGGATCCGGGAGAAATGCGAGCAAAGCGGCATGCACCATTACCTCAGCAAGCCATTCGATCCAGACCGGTTTCTCCAGCTGATCCGTTCGCTCTTACAGACACGCGCGGACACGGGAGAAACAGTCGAAGAAGCGGTTTTGGACCCGGCCGCCGGTGCAAAAAACATGGGCGGCTTCATGGCCGTCTACCACCAGGTTCTGGACGCGTACAGCCAGGAGAACCAGGACACCGAGGTCCGGCTCGTGCAGGCCATCCAGGACAGGCGCTACGCGGATGCCGGGCAAATCGTCCATAAGGTCAAAAGCAGTTCCGGCAGCATCGGGGCCAAACCTTTGTATGAAACAGCTGTTGCCTTGCAGCGTGCCCTGCAGGCCACCAACGAGGAAGACATACCGCCCCTGACAGAACGGTTTTCGTGCCAGCTTCGCAAGCTGCGGCAGGAAATTGCTGCGATGCAAAAGTGAACATCGACCGGATGTTT
>JAAYJD010000072.1 GCA_012523135.1 Clostridiaceae bacterium | reverse complement strand
CCTACAAGGACCAGACAGATAAGGTCCCCTTTTCCTCCAACGCGACCGGCTGGTACAATTTCCTGCTCTCCGGCTTCGGCATGGGTGATGCCGGCTGGTACAAGATCGACGGCACGTATGTGCACCGCATCAAGCACCCGGGCATGATCGATTACCTGAAATATGTCCAGAAGCTCTACGCGGAAGGCCTGCTTGACAACGACATGCCGATCAACGCCACCGCCAACGCCCGTGAGAAATACAGTTCGAACAACGCCATGGCCATTCCGATGTATTTCTGGGATATCCCGGCCCTCAAGGCGGCGCTTGAAACCAACAACCCGAACGCCAAGAACCTGATCGCCACCTTCCTGGCCAAGGATGCGGCCACCAAGCCGACCGTTTTCATCAACCAGGGCATCAGCAACATCGCCTGCATCCCGAAGACCGCCAAGAACCCCGAGCACGCGATCATCTGGTTCAACATCATGTCCGACAAGGACAATTTCCGCACGATCTACATCGGCGAGGAAGGCGTCTCCTACGAGGTCAAGGACAGCAAGTATTACCCGATCTTCCCCAAGTTTGACGAATACCAGAACGCCGACAAGTTCGCCGGCGTCGTCCAGGGCGATGTCGTCTTCCAGATGTGGCAGGCCCGCGCCCGCAAGACCCCGGAAATGGCAGAGGCTTACGACCAGATGAACGCCCGTGTCAACGCCTATGTGCTGCAGCCCTTCTTCGATTCCTACGCGTCTTCCCTGCCGGCCGTGATGAACTCCCAGCTGGCTCTGAACACCATGATCAATGACAAGCTGATCAAGGCGATCGCCGAAGGCACCGATGCCGAGGTCGCCCTGGCAGACATCATCGCCGAATGGGACAAAGGCGGCGGACTCGAGCAGGAGCAAGCCATCAACGCGTGGTACGCGGAGAACTTTGGCTGATTCGTTCTGATCCGTCCCGCATAACGTGCCTGAAGAGGGCGCCGGAACCTTCGGATTTCGGCGCCCCTTCTTAACCGGAGAAAGGCAACAGCATGAACAAGGAAACCATGCCCTTCGGCAAATCGGTCGCGGTCAACGACCACGATTTGCTCCTGGCCATCCGCGAGGGGCTGCGCCCGATGCAGACGATCGCCGACGAAACCCGGCAGGGCCTGCCCTATTTCGGCAACGACCTGGCTGGTGTCGACCCGATCGGCAACAGCCACGACAGCCATCTCAGCTTGTCCCACGTGCCGGGGCGCTGGCTGGACGCGCTGCTGAACGCCGAATCGCTGCCCGGCATGGCGGTGGACAACCAGGTCATCGCCCGTCTCGCCCGTTGGGCCTATGCGTCAGTCGAAGCCGCCGGAATGGACTTGCCGGCCCAGCTCGACCTGGAAACAAATGAGATCCGCAAGGTCAGCCAGCTGCATAACCTGCGCGAGGTTCTGCACGCCTTTACCGCGCTCGTCCAATACCGCGCCGACGACCGGGCCAGGGAACGGGCCCGATCGGTCATCCGGGCCGTCGAGCGCTACTATGTCCGCCCGGGTTTTCGTTTTGACGACGATCTGCTGCTCCGGGAAACCGGCGGTAAAATCACCGGGGCGGACCCCTTCCCGCTGACCTTCGGCCGCGCCATCGGGCCGCTGGTCAAGTTCTACCGGGTCACACAAGACCCGTCCGCTTTGGATCTGGCGGTGAAGCTGAAAGATTATTGCTTAAGCCACGTCCTGGCGCCGGACGACGATTATGTCCTCGAGAATCTTGGTAAGCACACCCACTCCGTCACCTCGATGCTGTCCTCGCTGGCCCTGCTCGGCGAGACGCTCGGCGACCGGACCTTGCTCGAGCGCGTGCGCCGGTTCCTGGAAAAGGGGATCAGCCGCTGTGCGCTCGATTTCGGCTGGTGCCTGGTCGGCTATCTGCGCACCGACCTGATGGGGGAGATCAACAACACGGCCGACATCATGGAAACCTGCCTGGTCCTGGCCCGCGCCGGCTATCCCGGCTACGATGCCCGGGCGGAGCGCATCCTGCGCGGCCACCTGCTGCCGGCCCAGCTGCTGGACACCCATTTTGTCGCCCGCCACCTCGACCCGACCGACACCAACCGCTACCGGCTGCACGAACGGGTCCGCGGCGCCTTCGGCTTTCCCAGCCCCTACGGGCACGAGGACTCGCCCGGCAGCCGGATCATGTTCAACTGGGATATTGTCGGCGGTGCCGTCAGCGGGCTGTGCGCGGCCTATCACGGCGCGCTAACCCGATCCGGCAGCGAGATCGCGCTAAACCTGCTTCTGGACAGCGAGTACCCGGAGCTGGCCGTCGCGTTCTCCTACCCCGAACGGCGGCTCAGGCTGCAAAT
>JAAYJD010000071.1 GCA_012523135.1 Clostridiaceae bacterium | reverse complement strand
TAGTCTTCATGCTTTTTGTGGCAAGAATCAACGGTTCTCTCAAAATCAGCCCTGCATCGCGCCTGTGTGACAATGTGCCTTTACAGATCCGGATGCCGGGAGGATAATAGAAGTATCTTAATCGACCTGGGAGGAAAAGCGATGGATATCAAGGCAAAAATCGAAGAGATCGTAGGAAAAATCAAGACAGACAAGACGCTGGCCGCCAAATTCAAAGAGGACCCGATCAAGGCTGTCGAATCGGTGATCGGTGTTGATTTGCCGGATGACAAACTCAAGCAGGTCGTGGACGGCATCAAGGCCAAAATGGCCGCAGACGACGCCGGCGGGCTGCTCGGCAAGGTAAAAAAGCTGTTCTGATCAAACACATCAACGCATACATCCTGGCCTTTCCGCCTTGGCGGAAGGGCCTTTGTTATCGGTTCATATATTGACAGGCAGGCGGTTTCCTGTTTTGCTGGACCCAAATGGCAGCCGCCGCTGCCCGAGAAGAGATTCCATGTCCACCGACCATCTCTGGACCCACGGTCTGCTGCGCGTCGCACCAAACCGGTGCATCCTGGAAAACGGCGACCGGCCTTTTTTCTGACTGGGCGACACTGGCTCATTTCATTCCCGGCCTGGATAAACCGGACTCGCCCTGGCCGGTTTCGATTTTTCCCGTCCTGAGCAAAACGAAGCCCACTGGCGCCATGTCGACCAGATCGTAAGCCTGGCAGAAACACATGGCCTTTACATGGCGCCGCTCCTGCTGGGATTTTATAGTTAAAAACGGACTGCTCAACCAAGGAACCGTTCGGGTTTACGCCGCATTTCTAGCCAAACGCTATGGCTAGCGGCCCAATATCATCTGGGTAACCGGCGGCGATGTGCGCGGTGACGACGGCGACGATGTCAGGACGCCGAAAACTCCTGCGAGCAGATCCCGCAAGGCCTGCACGACGCCAGCTGGTTCGACCCCGCCGCCGGACAAACCTGTCGTCACAACGACTGAGTTCTGCTGCCGCGGCGGGCGCGCTTGACAAATAAATGGCTGCCCACTATAATTAGACTGACCAGTCAGTATAAATGAGGTGATGGTATGGTTCGCGATCAGATTATCTCAGCCGCCGTCCGGATTTTTTCCCGGCAGGGGTTCGACGCGGCCGGCATGGACGAAATCGCCCAGGTGGCCGGTGTGGCTAAAGGTTCGCTGTATTACAATTTCCGCAGCAAGTCCGACCTCTTTGCCGCGGTCGTCACGGAAGGCATCGACGACCTGCACCGGCAGATCGAGCGCATCCTGAGCCGCTCCAGCACCGTCCGGCAGGTCCTGGACGGCCTGGTCCGGGAAAATCTCCAAGCATGCCAGGATTATCCCGAACTGGTCGATCTGATCATGCGCGATCAGTCGGGTGGCCTGGACGCGGCGGCAGCCGACCGGGTCCGCCAGGCCCGGGAGACCTACGTGCAATACATTGCCGGCCTGCTCGAGGACGGCATGCGCGATGGCCTGCTGCGGCGCGGCGACAGCCTGGGCATGGCCGGTGCCTACCTGGCGTTCCTGCACGCATTTTCCAGGGCGGGCCGGGCGCGCGGCCGGAACCTGTCCGACATGGCCGCAGAAGCTGCCGACCTGATCATGGGCGGGCTGTGCCGCCCGTGAAGGTACTGCGCAACAGCCTGTATGCCCTGAATCTGGTCCGCGGCGCCTGTCCCTCGTATATCCCCTGGACCTTGCTGGCCGCATTGACCGGCGTGACGGCACCGCTGACCGGGGTGCTGGGCATCAAGCTCCTGATCGACGCCCTGATCGCGCGCGATACCCGCTCGACCGGCCTGATCCTCCTCGCGTTCGCCCTGCTGACGGCAGCGACAGCCCTTTTTCGTTCCTGGTACAACACCGTTTACGAGCCGGCGGCCCGGACCCGGATCGGTGCTTCCCTGAGCGCTTCTCTGCTGGAACGCATCGGTCTGCTTGACCTGTCGGCCATTGAGAACAGCGCCTTCTACAACCGGTGCAGCCGGGCGGTCAGCGAAGCCAACACCCGGCCCCAAGGCGTTGTCCAGACGCTCTGCGGCCTGGTCGGCAACCTCCTGTCGCTCGCCACCCTGACGGCGATCCTGCTCAGCCTGGACCCCTTTGTCCTGCTGCTGACCTCGGGCGGTGCCGCCCTGATGTTTGTTCTCAACCTGAAGCGCAGCCGCCTGGGCTTTAAGCAATACCTTGAGCGCACCGTTCTGGAGCGCCAGGTCACGTATATCCAGCGTGTCTATTACGAACCGCAGTACGCGCGGGAACTGCGCCTGTTCGCCATGAACCCCTTCCTGGTCGGCCGCTACCGGAACGCCGCCTGCTCGCTGCGGCAGACGCTGCAGCGGCAGGGTCTTCACATGTGGGTCTTCAGCGGCCTGGAAAAGCTGCTCAACGACTGCCTGTTCGTCGTGATCACGCTGTCTTACCTGGTGACGCGCTTCTTCGCCGGCGCCATCAGCATCGGCGGATTCTCAGCCCTGTTCAACGGTATCTTCCAGTTCGGCGACCAGCTCTACAGCCTGCTCGCCCGGGTGCCGCAGCTTTACGAGCATAGCTTGTACCTGGAAACCGTTCAGGATGTTCTGCAGGCAAATCCGGACATTGAGGTCACAGAAGGACTGACGCTGGAAGCGTCCCGGGCACACAGCATCGAATTCTGCCATGTCACCTTTGCCTATCCCGGCTGCGAGCCGGTGTTTCGCGATCTCAGCCTGACGATCGCCGCCGGCGAACAGGTCGCGCTGCTCGGCCACAACGGAGCGGGCAAGTCGACGCTGGTTCGCTTGCTGCTGCGCTTCTATGACCCGCAGGAAGGCCGGATCCTGATCGACGGCGTGGACATCCGCCGCTATGACATCCGCGCACTGCGGCGCTGTTTCGCGGTCGTCATGCAGGATTTTCAGCATTACGCGTTCAGCCTGGCCGAGAACATCGCGTTGGGGCGGCCTGCCGTGCTGGCACAGGATATCGAGACAGCCGTCCGCCAGGCGCGGCTGGACGATCGGGTCGGGCAGCTGCCGCGAGGTCTGGAGACGGCAATCACACGTGAATTTTCCGACAGCGGCATTCAGCTGTCCGGCGGCGAATACCAGAAGCTGGCTCTGGCCAGGGCTTACGCCCAGGAAAGCTCGATCCTGCTTTTCGACGAACCGTCCAGCGCACTCGATCCTGAGGCTGAGCACACACTTTTCGCCAGCCTGCGTCGCACTGCAGGCCGGAAAACGGTGCTGTTCATCTGCCACAAAATGTCACTGGCTGTCCACGCCGACCGGGTGATCCTTTTCGAACGCGGACGGATCGCCGAACAGGGAACACCGCTGGCCCTGCTGCGTTCTGGCGGCCTTTACAGCCGTTTGTACCAGCTGCAAGCGAAAGATTATCTGGCTTCTTTTTGACCAGGCTTGTGCAATAGGGTATAATGATAGGAAACCCTTACAGGAAAGCTAGGTGAATTATTTTGAACACGATACCGCTCACTCTTGAAAAAAGGAAGCTAGGCAGC
>JAAYJD010000070.1 GCA_012523135.1 Clostridiaceae bacterium | reverse complement strand
TGAAAGGCCTCTGTCTGTATCATAGCGCATCATTTTATCAGTTGAAAGGGTTATCGGGCCAGGAGGCTATGTTAAAATGCCTATAGGCGTTAAGATATACAGCCAATCATCTCCAAACGGAGGTTTTCGTGTTCCGCAGGCATCACATCCGATTACTCGACTTTCGCCTGGCTCTTTTGGTTTTTCTGGCCATCGCCGCAATTTTCCTGATTACCGGTTACTGGGTCGTCCAGCGCACCCGCAATTTCTACCTGTCCCAAATGGCCGCCGAGGCGCATCGCCTGGCGGGCAGCTACAGCCAGCAAGTTGTCGTGTCGGCGCAAGCCGAAGAGATCGTCGCCAGTCTGCTGGCCGCCAAAATCGAAGTCGCCGGCGATGTCATCGTGCAGACCGAGCGCCCCTATTCGGATGCCCTGCTCAGCCAGTTGGCTGAGGTCCTGGGTGTCGACGAGATCTACGCCTACACGCCCGACGGGGTCATCCGCCATGCCAGCAACGGCCGCACCATCGGCTGGACCGCGACGCCGGATCATCCTGTCCACACCTTCATGGTGAGCGGCCAGGCCAGTGAGATCGGCCCGATCCGTCCGGATACGGAATCGGGCGTCTACTACCAGTACGGCTATTTCCGCACATCAGACGGCGGTTTTATTCAGATCGGCGTGTTGGCCGACAAGATTCAGGCGCTGCTCAGCCAGTTCGAGCTGCAAAAGATGCTTGGGGAATTGGCCCAAAGCGACTACATCCAGTATATCGGCCTTGCCGACGCCGCGTTCAACCCGCCGCCGGACAGCCCGGCGGGACTTGACTGGGCCCGACTCATGTCCCCTGACGCCAGAGAAGCCATCCAGGCTGGCGAGGATGTCCATGCGACGCAGACGGTCGCCGGCATACCCATGTATTTCGAACTGGCGCCGGTCTTGGTCGACGGAGAGCTGCTTGGCGCCTTGGTCCTGGGTCATGACATGCATGCGACCAACAACCTGATCAGGAACGTGACGACCGCCTGGCTGGCCGCGCTCGGTATTATCTTCCTGCTGGTCATGGCCACCCTGATCGGCGTCCGTCTGCGCAACCGATTGCTGTTCCAGGGGTACTATTTCAACCCGCTGACGGGACTGCCCAACCGCCATTACCTTGACGCTTCTCTGGGCAGCGCCCCCCAGGCCGACACAGACGGCGCCCTGATCCTGATCAACTGCCAGAACATGAGCCTGGTCAACACCCTTTACGGCTACGCGTTCGGCGACCAGATGATCCGGGATCTGGCAAACGAGCTCAAGCAGCTGATCCGGGAACCAGACCAGCTGGCTCACTTGATCAGCGACCGTTTCATCGCCCTGATCCGGCCATCTTCCGGACGTGACGGGCTCGTTTCGCTGTGCGATCACATCCAAGCCGCTGCAGCACGCCTGTATCCGGACAAGAAGCTGAAGCTGGCGATCGCCGCGGTTGAATGCCATCCCGGTCCGCTTGAACCGGATAAGCTGATCCGCCAGGCGTCGCTGGTGCTGCGCCATCACGCGGGGCAGAACAGCCAGGCCTGCTATTTCTATGACCAGGCCATGGAGGAGACGCTCGAGCGGCAAGACCAGATCGAGACGATTCTGCGCAGCTTGAGCGTCGGCCAGGGACTGGAGCAGTTTTCGCTCGTATACCAGCCGATCGTCGATCTGAAAACCATGCGGATTGCCGGCTTCGAGGCCTTGTCCCGACTGAAGACGGCCCGACTGGGTTTTGTGCCGCCGCCGGAGTTTATCGCCATCGCGGAACAGACCCAACTGATCGTACCGCTGGGCCAACGGGTGCTGCGACTGGCCTGCCGCTTTATCGCCGATTTGACCAAGGCCGGTTTCGGGCAGATCCGGGTCTCGGTCAACATCTCGGCGCTGGAGCTGCTGCGGGACGCGTTTGTGCCGGACCTGGATGCCATTGTCCGGGAAACTGGCATCGATTCAGCCAACCTGGGGGTCGAACTGACCGAGTCGGTGTTCAGCGACAACATCGACCTGATCAACGAGCGCTTCATGCAGCTCAAAGCCAGAAACATCCGCATCGCCATCGACGACTTCGGCACCGGCTACTCCTCGCTGTCCCGGGAGCGCGACCTGGCTGTGGACGCCATCAAAATCGACAAGAGCTTCATCGATC
>JAAYJD010000011.1 GCA_012523135.1 Clostridiaceae bacterium | reverse complement strand
TTCTCCTGGTGATGATCGGTCTTGCAGGCGCCTTTAACGCCTTTATCCCCTACCTGACCGGAACAATCCTCTATGACAGGGTGCTGGGCCAGGATCCTGAGTGGCTGGCGGCACTCGGGCAACTGGGCCTGCAGCAGCGGGCAACGGGTCTGCTCTTGCTGCTGGCAGTTGTCCTTGCGCTGACAAAGCTCCTGCAGCAGCTCACCGGCATCCTGCATGGACGTCAGACCGCCTACATCGTGCCGGGCGTCATCGCTGCGATCAAATCGGACGCCTTTGACGCTTTACAGAAACTTTCGCTCAGTTTTTTCAGCAGAAGGCAGACCGGCAGCCTGATGCAGCGGATCAACGGGGACGCGGAGGAAGTAACTTCCTTTTTTATAGATGGCCTCCCCTACTTGCTTTTCAATGTCCTGACGATTTTAGTGACAGCGGTCATCATGTTCCGCATGAATCCGCTGCTGGCTATCATGGCGCTGTTCTTGCTGCCACCTTTGTTTGTCATCAGCTTCAGACTGATCCCGACGACCTGGCAGGCACATGGCCGCCGATCCAGGGCAAGACGTCGTGTCTACTCCATCCTTAACGATACCTATACCGGCGCGCGTGTCGTTCGTGCATTTGGCCAGGAAGAACAACAGAACCAGCATTTTGACAAGGTCAATCAAAATCTGCGCGATGCCGAGATCAATGTGATGAAAGCTCATATCCGCTATGAGGTTCCCTATAATCTCGGCCGCGCCATACCAAACCTGCTGGTCTGGGTCACAGGCGCCATCTTGATCATCTTCAGGGAAGGGACCCTTGAATATGGCCAGTTGCTGACTTTTATCAGCTATCTGGCCATGATGCAGGGTCCCATGCAATTCTTCTCGATGATATTTGTCATCTGGAGTGAAAGCATGAACGCAGCCCAGCGGATGTTCGAAATCATCGATGCCAGGCCGGATATTGTCGAAAAAGAACATCCGCTCGACACAGACCTAAGCGGCACCATTGAACTGCGCCATGTCAGCTTTGGCTATGAGATCAACAAACCGATCCTGAGGGATATCGATTTCAAGATACAAGCCGGAGAAATGCTTGGCATTGTCGGAAAATCGGGTGCAGGAAAATCGACACTGGTCAATCTGATCGCCCGCTTGTATGACGTCAGCGAAGGCCAGGTCCTGTTGGACGATCATGATGTACGCGACCTTTCGTTCAAGTCATTGCACGGTGCAGTTGCCATGGTCAGCCAGGAAACGTATATTTTCATGGGTACAATCGCTGAGAACATTGCCTATGCCAGGCCGGAGGCTGCGCGTCAGGATATCGTGGATGCAGCCATTGCCGCACATGCCCACCAGTTTATCTGCAAACTCCCGGATGGTTACGATACGTTGGTCGGGACAGGCGGGCGGCAGCTTTCTGGCGGTGAGCGGCAGCGGCTTTCAATCGCCCGGGCCATTCTGGCCAACCCGAAAATCCTGGTGCTTGACGAGGCAACCGCATCCGTCGATACCGAAACAGAACGAGCCATCCAGACATCGCTCA
>JAAYJD010000010.1 GCA_012523135.1 Clostridiaceae bacterium | reverse complement strand
TGATACACGGCAGCAATAATATTTAGGAGTGATAGTATTTATGAGTGTGATGGCGTCGGCTGAAAAACGCCAAAGGCGGCTGAAAGACAGACAGAAACTTGTTCTGAACATGAAAAACAGCTGGCAAATCTATTTGTTGATCGCACCAGCAATCATCATATTACTCTGGTTTCGATACATACCGATGTATGGGCTCGTCATATCGCTGAAAGACTACAACCTGCTCGATGGCATCACAGCCAGCGAATGGGCTAATCCGCTTTTCCGCCACTTTGAACGGGCGTTCAGGACAACGAGATTCTGGCAAGCCTTGCGCAACACCATGATTATCAACTTCTACAGGGTTATTTTCCAGTTCCCGATCCCGATCATTTTTGCGCTCATGATCGACGAGTGTCAGCACCGCAGATACAAGCGCGTTATTCAAACAGTATCGTATTTGCCTCATTTTCTCTCCTGGGTTATCATTGCCGGCCTGTTTAACAACATGTTGGCGCTGAATACGGGTATCGTGAACCAGATCGTTTCGCTTTTTGGCGGTCAGGAACGCGCGTTCTTGTCTGACCCGTCACTATTCCGCAGTATTGTTGTTGTCGCTGACATCTGGCGGGGAATGGGCTGGGGAACCATCGTCATCCTGGCGGCCGTTACATCCGTCGATCCAGCCCTGCATGAAGCCGCTTTTATCGATGGCGCCGGCCGCTTGAAACGAATCTGGCATGTCACGCTGCCTGGTATCAAACCGATTATTGTTGTGCTGCTGATCTTGCGGATCGGTGCCATGATGAGTGATAACGTTGAGATGATCCTGCAGTTTTACAGCCCGACGGTTTACGATACAGGTGATGTGCTTGGCACCTACATCTATCGTGTCGGACTCGGCCGCATGGAGTTCAGTTTCACGACGGCAGTTGGCTTTTTCAAGGCCGTTGTGAATATGGCATTGATGTTGATCGCACATCGAGGCGCATTGGCGATGGGGGAAAAAGGATTATGGTAAGCCGGAAGAATGCCATGAGAGGCGTGCGCGGAGATCGGATTAAAACGGGTCACTTCGACAAGCTATTTTTAGCAATCAACACGGTTGCCATCACGCTGATCGCCCTGATCTGCCTGTACCCTTATCTCAATATCGTGGCAAAATCATTCAGCAGTTCATTTTCCGTCATTGCTGGAAAAGTCAACGGCATTTGGCCTGTCGAATATACTGCAGAGTCATATCAGATTATTTTCAGGGGCAGCCGGTTCTTTCGTTCGACATGGAACACCGTCTTTGTAACCGTGATCGGAACCGTCTTGAACTTGACGTTTACGCTTTTTGTCGCCTATGCCGTTACCCGGCCGGTCATGCCAGGCAAGAAGCTGATCATGATCCTGTACATCATCACGATGGTTTTCGGCGGCGGACTCATTCCGACCTACTTGACCGTTATCAATGCCGGCATGCGGAACTCATTGTGGGCTTTGATCATTCCGTCACTGGTCAGTCCTTTCAACGTAATCCTGATGAGGAATTTTCTCAATGGCATACCGTATGAAATTACGGAATCGGCAACCATTGACGGTACAGACCATTTCCGCATGCTGTCGCACATTATCTTCCCGTTATCATTGCCTAGCATCGCGACCATCTCCATATTTTTAGCTGTCGGCTACTGGAACAGTTTCTTTGATGCCATGATCTATATCGATGCGCGGACGAAGCAAACCCTGCAGTTGTACTTGCGGGACATCATGACGAATGTTATGCAAGCCGAGTTAAGCGGTTTCCTGGATGAATTGGCTGGGAGCCTCGCCGATGATTCGATCAGAGGTGCCGCTATCTTCTGCAGTACGCTGCCGATCATATGCGTCTATCCGTTTCTTCAGAAGTATTTTGTGAAGGGGGTGACATTAGGCGCTGTCAAAGGATGACAAAGCCGAAAAACATAGATCACACAGTCACAGAAAAAAAGTAGGAGGAAAAGAAATGAAAAGAGCAATTATCATGTTGCTGTCCCTTGTCATGTTGCTGTCCGTTGTAACAGCCTGCACTGGCAACGCAACGACCAGCACAACGGGTCAGTCCGGTTCGACAACAACCGTTGACCGGTCAAAGATCACGATCAACTACCTGGCCAATGCCAATGTGCAGTCCTTTAAGGACGGCGAAGATGAGAACAACAACGAGTTCATCAATTGGCTGAAGGAAAAATCCGGCTACAACCTGGTCTACCAGATTCTGCCTAGTGAAGGCGCTGAGCAAAAGCGTGCATTGATCATGGCTTCTCCGGATTTACCGGACTTGATGGCGCTTGGCCGCGGGACATATCTTGATTATGTCAGCAAGAACTATTTGACCGACTTGACCGAAGCAATTGAAAAGACACCCGCGCTGAAAGCGACAAAGTGCTTTGAAGAAGAAGTCTATAACATGAGCCTGGTTGACGGCAAACCATTCGCCATCTGTACACCATCCAATGGCTCGCCCGCACCAGACGCACTGTGCGTTGACTACGAAGTTGCTGCGGAACTTGGCATCGACGTGAAGAAGCCTGACATGTCCCTGGAATCCATCATGGATATGTTTGCCAAAGCAAAAGCCGCCTTCCCGGACCTGATCACATACACCGGTGCCGGCAAGGGAACCAGTTACTACAAGTTAGCCGATTTCAGGTGGCTGTATGCTGCGTATGATATCGATACGACATGGCGCGAGCTGGCCGATGGCACTTTGGAATTTTGTGCTACAACCCAGGACATGTATGATTGCCTGGCTTTCATCCGCGAAATGTTTGACAAAGGCTATCTTGATCCCGGATACGCGACCGTCGACAACCCGATCCTGCAGGAGCGCATGGCAAACCGCAGCACCGCTTTCTTGGGTGCGAGCTGGTACGACTGGCCGGGCGATTCTGCCGTAACGAATGTTGACGCAAACACGGCTATTTTCCCGATTCTGGGACAGGCTGTCGGCAAAGACGGCATGACCGGGCAAGATCTAGAATCCACCGTTTTGAATTATATCGTTGTTCCAAGGGGCAGTGATGTTGTTGAACATTGCATGAACTACCTTGTGACACTGACATCTGATGAAGCTTATGAATTCCTGTTCTACGGCGAAGAAGGCAAGCAGTTCGAGTTTGACGCCCAAGGCAAGCGTATCCCGCTGGACGATCCGGAGAACACCCGCAAGATGATCGGTTTGCAGTACTATGTCTACTACTACATTTACGAAGACATGGCCCAGCGTACCGAGCGCCTTGGCTTCATGTCCATCGGCGACCAGGTTCGTGTTGACCGTCACCAGATCTATGGTCTGGATATGAAAACCAAACTTAATCCTGCTTACAACATGCCGAGTATCGAACTTGTTAACGAAGGCATGCCCGACATCAATGCTGCCTGCGCTGAGTGGTTCCTTAAGATTGCGACAGGTGCCGTTGGCCTGGATGAAGGCTGGGATGGTTTTCAGGCTGAGTTCAAGTCCCTGGGCGGCGAAGACATCGTAAAAGCCGTCAGTGACTGGTATGTAGGTCAGTAAAGCACAAAAAACCAAACAAGACACTTGAGATAGAACGAACGTAAAGAGGACGCCGGCTGGAAATTAACCAGCCGGCGTCTTGATCATCTTGAAGCGATATCAGCTGCGCGGGGAACGTTAGAGGGGGATCTCGTCAAGGCTTATGTCAAATCCACTTGCCTTCAATGTAGCCTGCTGAACCAGCAATTCATGCTCATATGTGAACGGGTTTGCTTTTTCGCCCCGAATCATGGCGGCAAAATCAAGCAGCTGGGTGTCATAGCGGCCAGGAAGTTCAGGCAGATCGATCGTGCGCTTGATCGCATGGTGGTCGTGCAAGTATTCGGCCGGACCCTTGGAGTGATCTGCCATGGCAACCGTCATGACAGTCGGATTTTCCAGGGGTTTTATCTCGATCGTACCCTTACTGCCGCAGATGACCAATTGGCGCCGGTCATAGCCTTTGACTTCAAGGGATGATGTGCGGATGGAGCATGCCCCTTTGGGATACTCGAAGACGGCGAGACCGTTATCGTAAAAGGCGACACCATCAAAGCCTGTTTGGCCCTGGAAAGGAATAATCCGCTCCGGTTTACCCATAAACGAGATGAGCAGATCGATCAGGTGGCAACCAAAAATATACATGGTCCCGCCGCGAAACCGGCTCAGGTACTGGCGGACCGCCAGGACATGTTCCGTGCTCATGACCGCGTCGATTTCGAAAATCTCGCCAAGTTCCTGGTTGGCCAGCGCCTGGTAGCAATATTGGATGGCGGGGTTGTACCGGTACATGTAGCCAAGCTGAACGAGCAGCTGCTTGTGCTTTGCCTGGCGCAGCAATTTCGCGTAGGCGTCGATATCCTCGCCGGCTGGCTTATCGAGGTGGACATGCACGCCGGCATCCATGCATTTTTGCGCGACTGGCACCAGATCCCATTCATTTGTTTCAACCAGGACAGCGTCAAGATCAGGATTGGCCAGCAGTTCCTCTGGTGTCATCCAGGTCAGGCCCTGGTACGTTTTCTTGTTGCGGTATGTCTTGTAGGCTTCAGGACTCACTTCCGCGATGCCGACCACTTCAAAAACATCGGGATACTTGAGAGCGGTAGCCAGCGTTGCTTCCGCATGAAAATGCCCAGTGCCGATTTGACCGATGCGAATACGTTTCATAAACTGCCCCTTTCGCTGCAATCGTTACCCGTCCTGTGGGTCAAACGTCATTTTGACGTTCCCGGACGACACGGAAATTGTTCCTGCCAGGCGTGATGCCGCTTTGCACACCAAGGCCCCATCCGCCGTCAACGGTCAGATTAGCTCCCGTGATAAAACTGGCTTCATCAGAAGCCAGGAACGCGACTGCATTGGCGATATCATCGGCCGTGCAATTACGCCCGATGTAATTCCTGTCGCTGACATCCTGGCTGCCGCGTTCCACCAGACCAGGCGAAACGGCATTGACGGTGACGTTAAATTCGCCAAGTTCCATCGACAACGCCTTGGTCATGGCCAGCACACCGCCTTTGGATGCGGAATATTCGACGGTGCCCCGCTGCCCTTGTGTCCCCAGAACCGATGCGATAAAAACGATTCGGCCATGCTTGCGTTCGATCATGTGGTTGCAGACCGCGTGGGCGAAAAACAAGGCACCAAATAGATTGACGCCGATGTTGTCGAGAATCACATCTTCAGTCTGATCACAGAAATAGCACATTTTTTCTCGCGTGCTGCCACCGGCGCAGCAGACCAGAATGTCAATCTGACCGAACCGGCTGATGGTTTGTGCGACTGATTTTCGCACATCTGCAGAATCCTTGACATCGGTCCGGATGGCGACGGCTTGGCCGCCTTTATGCCGGATTTCGTCAGCAACAGCGGGCGCTCGCTCCTCGTTGAGGTCGCAAATGACCACGGAACATCCTTCTTGAGCCAAGCGTAAGGCGGTATAACGGCCGATATTGCCGCCTCCGCCTGTGACGATTGCTGTCTTGCCGTTGAAGCGTTCACACTTATCCATCGGTTACGTCCACCCCTTCGCATTTTGTGTAACACACGTCATAATGTTAAGCGAATCACGAGGCAATGACAATGCAATGAACAGACAATTGGTAAAAATAAAACATCGTAATTTGCATATGTCCATGCGAATCAATGGTATAATGCGTGTATGATACCAGGCTCTGAGGGTGAAGCAATGGATGTTGGCAATTGGGAAATGAAGCCGGATATTTGCATCGACAAAGTCCATCTTGCGTACAAAGGAACCCTTGTCAGGGGAACCATTCCGCGTAAATCCTTTGGCCGTCCGCACTACGGGCTGGCCTATATTGTTGCGGGATCCGCTACGTATCATTTCGATACCGGCGATGTTAGCGTCAAGCCCGGCACCGTGATGTTTTTAGACAAAGCGTCCTTTTATGCCATTACGACCGACTCAGACAACTATGCCTTTTTCTGTGTCGACTTTGATGTGCTGTGGACCATCCGCCTGAACTTGAGCAGTGCCGCGTTTACGTTGACAAGACCAGAACCCGTTGAGCATATTTTTTTGAGGTTGGAAAAATGCTGGCAGCAAAAGCAGACATCGCACAGGCTCAGAGCTAAAGGCTTACTCTATGAAGTTCTGGCGCTGGTTATGGAAGAACAACGCAGCGCTTACCAGCCGTCAGATAAATATGCAAAAATCGAACCTGCCGTTCGTTATCTTGAAAATCACTATTTTGAGCCGGAGCTATCTGTAGATCGCCTGCCTGAATTGGCTGGCGGCATGACTGCCGTTCATTTCCGACGGTTGTTTAAGGAAATATTCCGTGTTTCTCCCCAACGGTACTTGATTTTACTGCGCATTCGGCAAGCCAAGGACCTGCTGCGCTGCCAATTGTATGCTGTCACTGAAGTGGCCGAGATGGTCGGATATGCCAACGCGAATTACTTCAGCAAAGCGTTCAAGAAAGAAACGGGTCATAATCCGTGGTCATTTATGCATGATCAATAATCTGGCCCGTCAACGGCGCCCGGATATTGCCTGTACACCGTAGGTGCGCAGCTGGGCGACGATTTGATCCAGCCGTTCATCTGAAGGCGATGCGACATCCGGCATCGTATCGGTTTTGCCCAGCGCCACATATTTCGAACGGGCAAACGCATGGTATGGCAGGACACGAACCTTGGTGATATTTTTCAATTTAGCTAAAAACCGACCCGTCTGGGCGATATTCTCCTCATTGTCATTGATTCCGGGAACGAGCGGGATCCGAATCTCAATCGCTTTGCCGGTCTCAGAGAGCCTGGTGAGGTTTTCAAGGATTAACTCATTGCCTGAACCGGTTGCCCGCTGATGCGCTGCTGAGTTCATATGCTTGACATCAAAGAGGAACAGGTCCGTCAGATCGACGACAGACTCAAAATTTTTCCAGGGGATCGCGCCGCAGGTGTCGATCGCCGTATGCAGGGCATGTTTTTTTGCCAGCAGGAGCAACTCGCGGCAAAACAGATGCTGCAAAAGGGGTTCGCCGCCTGAAAGCGTCAATCCGCCGCCGGAATGCTCATAAAACGAGACATCCTCCAGGACAACGGACATAACCTCTTCGGCTGTCATTTCTTTTCCGTAGAAGACCAGCGCGTTACCCAGGCAAACCTTGGCGCATTCGCCCGAGCCGATGCACTTGCTGCGATCAAAGACATGCCGTCCGTTTTCCATGCGATGTGCGCCCGCCGGGCAAACCGAAACACAGGATCCGCAATGGATGCACTTTTGTTCATAGTATGCCAGTTCGGGACGCCCGGATATGCTTTCCGGGTTATGGCACCATAAGCAAGCCAGGCTGCAACCCTTAAGAAAAACAGTTGTCCGGATACCGGGACCGTCATGAACCGCAAATCGCTTCATGTCAACAATTCTGCCAGTCATCGTATGCTCCTTGTTGTCCGACCCATGATTCTCTCATCAAAATGTAAACGCCAGACTGGTTGCTATTATAGAAACAACCGCACTGAACGGCAATGGAAAAAAACAGCCATTTATACTTTTCGAAACTGAATTTGTTATCTGGCTTCAACTGGTTTTGCACACAACCGACCGGCTAAATTTCGCCGGCCTGATTTTTATAGGCGGTGGGATTCATACCGACAAATCGCTTGAAAGCCTTGCTGAAATAATAGATATCAGAAAATCCGACTTGCTCAGCAACTTCGCTGATCGACAGCAAACCGGTTTTCAAAAGATCCTTGGCGCGGTTCATGCGCATCGTTTTGATGTACTGATTCGGGGACATGCGATAGGCTTCCTTGAAGCAGCGCCTGAAATATGCTTCGCTCATGCTGCATTTTGCTGCCAGCGCACCAATATTCAAGGTGTTGTCCGTATAGTGGTCTTCAAGGTAGGCGATCGCCTTCTTAAGGCACTTGTACTTGTATTGCGGCATATCCTGCATGCTGGCGGCCGTGACAAGCAACGCAATGATGTTGTATAAAATGGACATGCTTTTGAGATAATAACCGGTTCTGCGATTGCGCCACTCCTTTTCCAATTCCTGAAACAGCTCGAAGTATATTTCCGGGTTGTCTGGTTCAATCAAGGCGCCATTTTCCAGCGCAACATCCTCGAGCAAATCGAAATTAATGGCGATGCATGAGCTGTCGTCTTCAGTCAGCACACTGTATTCACGCCCTTTGGGCAGGTAGATGATGGTTTGCGCCGCATGGATGAACTCCACGCCGGAAATGTTGTAGGTGGCCTTCCCGCCCACTTTGTATACGAGTCCGTGATACTTGCGCGGACCAAAGCGCTTAAGCTGGCCCGTGCTGCCAACAGTAGCGGCAAAATGGATCTTGGTGATGGCTATTTCGGACTTCTGAAATACGTGCATGACGGTTACCCCGTTCAGGATGTTGCTGGCTTCAGCATACCCGAAACCACAGTAAGAAGCAATTGGCCAGGGTTCGTTTATGACAAAAATATCCGCAAAGCACATTGCTTGCAGCTGCCACCTATTTTATGATGATAGCGGCTGGAACACGTTTTGCTGTCACATACGCCAAGATGGCAGGTTTTCAGCAGTTCGTTCATTTTTACCAATCGTTATGATCGAGCAGCAGGCTATGATCAGACCATGAAAGGACGCTCGTTTTATGCTGTGGACATCGTTTGAGCTCGATCGGAATCACCTTCTGGAGCAATACCAGCAACCAGCCTGGGACACGTCCAGCGGCCTGTCGCTGGATGATCTGACGCCTAAGGTCATGAGCATGGCCGATGAAATGGCCGACTTGCCGCGTCCGATTGTGAAGGCCAGGCTCTTTGCCCTGATTCTGAGGGAAGGCCAGATCGATGTCGACCCCAGGGACTTTTTCACAGCACGACTGAACCATGGCGGCCTGCTGATCAAACTGCGCAGCCGCTGGGTCCAGGCGTTCATTGCCGAACACATGCCGGACGCACGCGCCCGGGAACGCGAAGCCTGGTCATTGGGGGCCTTTCGTTCCGAATACGATTTTGGCCATACAACTCCGGACTGGGAGGATGTTCTGCGTTTGGGTGTGCCCGGCTTGCTGGAACGAATCCGCGTGGCCCGACAGGAGAAGGCCGATCAGGGAACCCTCAGTGACAACCAGGCTGTGTTCTACGAATCCGCAGAGATTGTCTACCAGGCATTTGCCGATTTTCTGCTGCGCCTATCCGACGCGGCTGCTGCCGCGGCAAAGCAGCATGCGAAGCACGCTGAGCGGATGCTGCTGAACGCGATCTGCCTGAAAAACCTGGCCGGACAGGCCCCCCAGACCTTGTATGAAGCCTTGCAGCTTTCTTTCATCTTCCACGAGCTCCAGGAAGAAATCGAAGGGGAGCGACTCCGCTCGATGGGCGGCATGGACCGCTTGTACCGTCCTTTTTATGAGCATGACCTTGAGGAAGGTCGATTGACACGCGAGCAGGCGAAAACACTTTTCAAATATTATTTCGCCAAGTTTTTTGCCCTGACCGGCGACCAGCTCTATGGCCAGCCGCTGTTTGTCGGCGGCATGGATCCGGAGGGGAACTGCGTCGTCAGCGACTTATCGTGGGTGATCATGGAAGCGGATGACGATTTGTCGTTGCCTAATCCGAAAATCCACATCCGGATCTCGCCGGATACCCCGGTCGATTTCATCGCCTACTGCTGCGATATGATTCGCCGCGGCAACAGCAGCCTCGTCTTTCTCAACGACGATGTGGTTATCCCGGCGTTGTGTCAGACCGGCGTGACGGTCGCGGAAGCGCGCAATTATGTGCCGATCGGCTGCTATGAGCCGGCAGTACTGGGGCGCGAAGTGCCCTGTACCGGAAGCGCTTCCATGAACCTGGCCAAGGCCATTGAGATGGTGTTGTTCCGCGGGCAGGATCCATTGTCCGGCCAGAAAATCGGTTTGGATACGGGACCGCTCGAGGCGCTTGTCACCTATGATGATTTTTTTGCGGCTGTCATCAAGCAGATCGTTTATTTCCTGGATACCATTGTCGCGACGTTAACGGAATATGAGCGTCACTACATGCTCATGAATCCTGCGCCGCTTTTCTCCGCGACCATGGTCGAGTGCGTGGCGGCTGGCCGCGACGCGTATGCCGGCGGCGCCAAGTACAACAACAGCTCCGTTAACTTTGGCGGCTTCGGCAGCGCGGTCGATTCCCTGATGGCGATCCGGAAGCTGGTCTACGAGCAGCAAGCAAAGACGCTCGAACAGATGCAGGCCATCCTGTCCCGCGACTGGGCCGATGAGGAGCTGCTGCGGCGCAGGATGCTCAACGATCCGGACAAATGGGGCAACAACCGGCAGGCACCGGATGCGATCGCCACGGAACTGGCCGACAGCCTGGCGCATCTTCTTAACAACCGTGCCAACGGACGCAGCGGCGTCTACAAGGCCGGACTGTACTCCATCGACCGCTGCTTCTATTTCGGAGCCAGGACTGGCGCTTTGCCGGATGGACGCCTGGCCCGGCAGCCGCTCTCTAAAAATTTGTCGGCGGTCACCTCCATGGACCGGGGCGGTGTCACGGCCCTGATCGACTCCGTCACCAAACTCGACCTCAGCCAGTTTCCCAACGGATCGGTGTTGGATATCCTGCTGCATCCGTCGGCCGTCCGGGGCGAGGATGGTCTCAACGCCTTGGTATCCCTGGTGCTGACCTATTTCCGGCAAGGCGGTTTTGCCGTGCATGCCAACGTTTTTGACGCCCGCCAGTTGCGCGCGGCTCAGGAGCATCCAGAGGACTATGCCAACCTGCAAGTGCGGGTCTGTGGCTGGAACGTTTATTTCGTTAATCTGAACCGCCAGGAGCAGGATGAATTCATTCGCCAGGCGGAACACGCCATCGATGCCTGAAATGGGAAATGGAGCAGCAATGATGTGGCAGCAGTTTGAACAAGACCGGGAACATCTCGCGCACCAGTATGACCAGCCGCGCTGGAATGAATTGAACGGCATGACGCCCGAGCAGCTGAATATGGCGGCCAACCGCTTGCTTGACTCGTTGGCCGGTCAGCCCAAACCCATCATCAAAGCCAGGCTCTATGAGCTGGTCCTGCTGAACGGGCAGCTCGATCTGGATCCGGCTGACTGGTTTTCTGACCGGCTGAACCATGGCGATCTCCTCAACCAATTGCGTAAAACCTGGTGGCGTGAAATCGACGAAACGGCTATGGCAGCCGAACAACCAAAACGCAAGGTGGCCGGCGAAACTGGAGCCTACAGCACAACCGCCGATTTCAGCCATACCAGTCCTGACTGGCAGGCCGTACTCAGACTTGGCCTCCCGGGCCTGCTGCAGCGTATTCGGGATGAGCGCGCGGCCAAGCAGGTCCAGGGCATCCTGACCGCGGACCAGGCTGTGTTCTACGCGTCGGCGGAAATTGTCTACGAGGCGACGATCGGCTTGCTGCGGCGGATGGCCGCGGAGGCCAAGGTCAAAGCCGCCCAAGGCGCGAAGATGCAACGGGTTGCCCACACCCTGCAGGCATTGACCGGGCGCGCGCCGCAAACCTTGCCGGAAGCCATGCAGCTGATGGTCCTGTTCTGGCAGTTGCAGGAGTGGGTCGAAGGGGAGCGCGTGCGTTCTCTGGGTGGCCTGGACCGGCTGCTTGGGCCCTTCTACCGGGACGACCTGGCCTGCAACCGCTATACCCGTACGCAGGAAAAAGAATTTGTCCAATACTTCCTGTTCAAGATCTACGCCCGGAAAACGCCTTTCAATCAGCCGTTCTACCTGGGCGGTCTCCTGCCGGACGGAACGGATGCCGTCACGGATTTGTCATGGCTGATCCTGGAAACCTATGACGAGCTGGATATTTTCGATCCCAAGATTCACATCCGCGTCCATCCCCACAGCCCGGACCTGTTTCTGAAGCGCGCGCTCGACTGCATCCGGCGCGGCAACAGCAGCATCGTCTTCATCAACGATACGGTTGCGATCGCAGCCCTATGCCGGCAGTACGCGCAGGAAGCGGAAGCCAGGGAGTATGTCCCGATCGGCTGTTATGAGCCGTCCGTCATGGGTCTCGAGGTCCCCTGCACGGGCACCGCCGGCGTGAACATGGCCAAGGCGTTCGAGCTGGCCCTGAACCAGGGGCGGGATCCCCTGACTGGCAAGCAAGTTGGTCCGGTGACGGTGCCGCTTGAACAGATCCAGACCTTTGACCAGTTTGTCTTCGTAGTCAAAGAGCACTTGAGCGACATGATCCGCCAATCCATCGGCATCGTGGTCAAATACGAAAAGCACTATATGGACATAAATCCGTCACCGCTGTTTTCGGGTACGCTGGACGCGTGCGTAAGGCAGGGTCAAGACGCCTATGCCGGCGGCGCCTGCTACAACAACAGCTCAGTCAACTGCGCGTGCATCGCCAGCCTGGTCGATTCGCTGCTGGCCCTCGAGAAGATCGTCTATGCCGACCGGATCATGTCGCTGGATGCTTTGCGCGGCCTGCTGGCGAAGAACTGGTCCGGTCAGGACAAACTGCGCCTGCGGATGCGCCAGTATCCGGAAAAATACGGCAACAATCGGCAAAAGCCCGATCTGCTTGCCTGTGAGCTGACGGCGTACGCCGCGGGGCTGATCAATGGCCAACCCAATGGCCGCGGCGGGCAATTCAAGGCAGGCATGATTTCGATCGACCATTACCATACCTACGGGATGAAAATGGGTGCGACACCTGACGGCCGCCTGGCTCATGAACCCTTGTCCAAGAATTTTGGCGCGATGACGGCTATGGACCGGGCCGGTGTGACGGCCCTGATCGATTCTGTCACAAAAATTGACCACGGCTTGTTTCCCAATGGATCCGTGCTGGATATCCTGTTGCATCCGTCCGCCGTGCAGGGAACGGAAGGCCTGGACAAGCTGCTGGCCCTGATCCGCACCTATTTTACCCAGGGTGGCTTTGCCATCCATGGCAATGTCTTCGATGTTCAGACGCTGTTGAACGCACAGAAAAACCCGGAGCAGTATGCCACCTTGCAGGTGCGTGTCTGCGGCTGGAATGTTTATTTTGTCAATCTCAGCAAGCCTGAGCAGGATGAGTTCATCCGCCAGGCCAGGCACGCGGCGGTCTGACAGCCGCAGTTAAGACAAAAATAAACATGTCCGGAGGAACCGCACTTGCTATACCTGGGACTTGCCCTGTTGTTCTACTGCATTCAGAACATTGCCAACAAGGAGTTCGGCAAAACCTTTCCTGTGAAGCTGCGCGGCATCGTTTTCCTGGATGCCATGGCCATGACCGTCGTGGTGATCGTCATTGGCCTGATCGGCGGGGTGCACCGGGTTTCAGGCGCTGTGCTGCTGCTGGCGGCCGGCTTTGGCGTCGCGTACGCTTCGACGATCATCCTGCTTCAGAACGCTTTGGCGTTGGGCCCGATGGGCGCAACCAAGCTGCTTTACAATTTCTACATGGTTTTTCCGGTTCTGTTCAGCATTTTCTTCTGCGGCGAAACCCTCACGCTGCCGATTCTGCTCGGCATTGTCTGCATGGCTGGCGTAACGGTGTTATCGGTGCCGCGCGACAAGGATCCTGACCCCAACCGCCTGAAAAAAGATATTTTCCGCTGGTTTATCGTGACGCTGCTGGCGACCGCGAGCAACGGTGTCCTGACCATCGTCAAGCGCAGCTTGTCCTGGCAGTTTCCTGAAGCGGATACGGCGTCTTTCACGTTCTGGGGCTTTGCGTTCGCCGCCGTGATCTGCTGGTCGGTCGTCATTGTTTTCAAATGGCGCAAGCAGGATTTTTCGACGTGGACGGCGCACCCCAGGCTTATGGCCCGCTTTGTCCTGGCCGTGGGGCTGTCGACGGCTTTGGCATCCCTCTTCCAGATGCTGTCGCTGGAAACGGTTCCCGGGGTCGTTGTTTTCCCCTTGACATCCGGCGGCGTCTTGCTGCTGCTGTGGGTGTATGCAGCCATCGCCTACCGCGAGCCTGTCAGGAAACGAGGCGTTTTCACGCTGCTGCTGGGCTTGACGGGTGCGTTTTTGCTCAGCTTTTTCTAAAGCATCGCTTTGAGAAAGGATGTTGACCATGTATGACCTGATTGTAAAAAACGGAACTGTGCTCGATCCGCAAGCTGCTGAGCCGGCCAAGTGCGACATCGGCATCGCCGCCGGCCGGATCGCCGCTTTGGGATCCCTGTCGGCTGCAGACGGGCAGCAGGTTCTCGATGCGGCCGGTTGCATGGTTGTACCGCCCCTCATCGATGCCCATCTGCACGCAGCCCCCCTGGCGGCGCTAGGTGTTCCGGTCGACGCGGTCTGCCTGCCGTCCGGCGTCGGTGCGGCCATCGATGCCGGCAGTGCCGGCAGCGGAGCCGCCGCAGGCTTGCTGCCGCATCTGGCCAACATGCGGGTCCATGTTAAGGCCTATTTGAATGTCAGCCCGACGGGCCTTGCGTCCCTGAATGGTTACCCCGAGAACATCAACCCCCGCTATTTTCAGGAACGCCAGATTCGGCAGCTCTTCGAGCTGTTTCCGGATCGGCTGCTCGGCTTAAAGATAAGGGTTGGCCGGGAAACGGTGCAGGACATGGGCCTGGAACCCCTCATCGCAGCTAAGAAACTGGCCAGGACGCTTGGGGTGGGGCTGATGGTGCACGGGACGAACCCGCCGTTTGACCTTGGCGACGTGCTGGATTTGCTGGATGCGGGCGATGTCCTGACCCATTTTCTGCATGGTCACGGCCATACCATCCTGGATGCGGATGGCCGCATATTGGACGCTGCCGTCAAAGCCAGGCAGCGCGGTGTCCTGTTCGATGTCGGCGACGCCGGTTACCATTTGTCTTTCAAGGTAGCCGAGGCAGCGCTGCAGCAGGGATTCAAGCCGGACCTGATCGGGACGGATCTGACGGTCAACGGCCTGTACAAGCGCGACAAGTCGTTCAGTCTGCCCTATGTCATGGCCAAGCTGATCCATCTTGGCCTGCCGCTGTCCGACGTGATCGCCGGCTGCACCTTAAATCCCGCCAGGCTAATGAAGCTGGAAGACACGTTCGGTCACATCGGAACCGGCCGGCCGGCTTCGTTTGCCCTGATCCGGCTCATCGAGCAGGAGAATGTCTTTACAGACGCGCACGGGCAGCAGCTTTGCGGCCAGCAGCTGATCAAGGTGATGGCGACGGTTCTGGACGGCCAGCTGCTGTACCGGGACATGCTGCTGTAAGGGCCGATTCAGTTTTGAATTGTCCAAATCAGCGCGGTTTAGCTATTGTTTCACGCCGCTGTACGTCATAGAATTACTGTGGAAAGACGATTGCAGTCATCACGGAGGAATATCCCATGTTTGTAACTTTGCCTGAAGATCGGGACTATCTGGAAAATAAATACCACCGTACGGATCAGCCGTATGATTCCTTCAAGCGCATGGCTTATCACGGCTATGAGTACGATGCCCAGACCGGCCTGGATGACGAACAGATAAAGGAAGGCTTGTGCAAGCTGGCTGAAGTCAGCCGTGACGTGCCGAACCCGATCGCCAAGGCCCAGGCTGTCGCCTATGTGCTGGACCATACCCGCATCGATGTGAATGCGCACGACTACTACATCGGGCTGTACAGCTGGAACCGCCTGATCGCCGAAACGACCATCAACAGCTGGCGGGACGAGGTTTTTGCCCAAAGCCTTCCGGGGCTTCAGGAGGAAATGCGCCGGCACCACCGCGCGGGCACTTTCCATTCCGGCCCGGACTACGACCACTCCGTTCCAGATTGGGAGGCTTTGTTTGCACTTGGCTTCACCGGCATACGCGAACGGGCGCGCCAGTACCGCAAGGACCATGAGCAGGCGGCGCCCCTGACGCCAGACCAGGCGGCTTTCTTCGCTGGCATCGAGATCGAGTACACGGCCATCATCCGATTTCTGGACCGGCTGGCCGCGTATGCCAAAAAGCAAACACATGCCAAGGCTGCCCTGACAGCCGAATGCCTGACGCAGCTTCGTGACGGTGCGCCCCGCAACACCTACGAAGCCCTGCAGCTGGTTTATATCTATTTCATGATCTGCGAGTGCGTCGACCATTACCAGGTTCGCTCGCTGGCCAGCGGCCTCGACATCATGCTCTACCCCTATTTCAAGCGTGACCTGGAACAAAAAACCTTCACCCGGGAGCAGCTGAATGATTTTATCGGCTATTTCCTGATGCAGTTCAGTGCGATCGGCAACTACTGGGGACATCCCTTCTACATGGGCGGAACCGATGCGCAAGGCAACAGCCTGATCAACGAGCTCAGCACCATCATCCTGGACATTTACGATAATCTGGGCATCTACAATCCCAAAATCCAGGTCAAGGTCAACCACAACACGCCGGTGCCGTTTGTCGAGAAGATCATGGACATGATCCGGCGAGGCCACAACAGCCTGGTCTTCCTGTGTGAACCGGGCATCGTGAAGTCCATGATGAGCCTTGGGGTCACCTACGACGAAGCCAGAACCTGTGACATCAAGGGCTGCTATGAATTCGCGGTCAAAGCCGGTGAAGTGTCGACGGCACCGCTCTACCTCAATCTGCTTAAGCCCATTGTGCTCGTATTCCATAATGGCCGTGATCCGGCAACGGATGTTCAGATCGGACCGGAGACAGGCACCCTTGATGACCTGGATTCCTTTGACGCCTTCTACGCAGCGTTTATGGGCCAGCTCGACGCCATCCTGGAGGACGGCATGCGGATCACCGACCAGTTCGAGCAATACCTGGACGTGATCAATCCGGCACCGATGTTTTCCGCCACGATCGAAGGCAGCCTGAAGCGGATGAAGGACGCGTACGCAACAGGATCCAAGTATAACAACACGGTCGTTCTGCACACCGGTTTTGCCAGCGCGGTGGATTCCCTGATGGCCGTCAAGCATCTCGTCTATGATACCGGGTCGGTCACCTTGGCGGAACTGAAAAACGCGTTGGTACAGGACTGGAACGGATATGAAATCCTGCGGGCCAAGGCGCTCAACTGCCCGCACAAGTTCGGCAACAACGACAGCCTGGCCGACCTGTACGCCAGCGCCTTGTCGCGCTGGCTGTGCATGAAGGAAAACCTGCGCCCTAACGCCCGCGGAGGCGTCTACAAGGCTGCAATGCATTCGGCGCGCAAATTCATCGATTTTGGCTATGCGACCGAGGCGACGCCCGATGGCAGAAAAATTGGGGAAGAGATGTCCAAGAACATCTCACCTGTCATGGGCATGGACACCCAGGGCGTGACCGCCCTGGTCCATTCGGCGACCCAGCTGGATCCTTCCCTGTACACCGAGGATTTCAACGTCGACGTGATGCTGCATCCTTCGGCGGTCAGCGGGGAAGAAGGCCTGGCCGCGATGAAGGCGGTTCTGGATACCTACATGAAGCGCAATGGCCTGGCGATCCAGTTTAATGTGTTCGACAGCCAGACGTTGCGCGATGCCCAGGTCCATCCGGAGCAGTACAAGAACCTGCAGGTTCGCGTCTGTGGCTGGAACGTGCTGTTCAACAACATGAGCAAGACGGAGCAGGATGCGTATATCCTGCGCAGCGAGCGAATCGCCCCCTGACTAATCCCCCCTCTTAACGCCACAAAAAAAAGACTGGACACAGCTGATTGCCGTATCCAGTCTTTTTTGTTGTTCGCTTGATCTCAGTTGTGCGCCTCTGCCTGGAGGATGTAGTTGTCCTGTTCCCAGCGCTCGAGATTGTTCCAAAGAACATTCCAGCCGCACACCCGGATTTGCAGATCCTGGTATTTCTCAGGATGCTGCTGGGCTTCACGGAGTGAACTGCCGTCAAAGACATTGAAATGAATGGCGTGGCCGCCGCGCTGCATGTAGGTCATTAGCAGGCCGCGCATGGCGTTGAGGCCGTCCTCGCCGCGAATGGCCGACGGGTGCAAGGTGACATCGAGCGGAAAATCGGAGGGGAACAGCGAGGTATCCATCTTGGTCGCAGACAGGATCAATCCGGTCGCGCCCGCATGGTTCATGCCAGAAGATGCCGAAATGTTTTTAGACAGCTCGTCGCCCAAGACCCGACCGTCCGGTGTCGCCCCGGTGATTGGCGAATGGGAGCGGAAGAACTGTGTGCAGTGCAGCGATGCGGTCAGGGCTGCCTTGCGCAGGGTGCCCAAACGCTGGCCATTGATTTTTCGGGCCATGTGTTCGGCTAGTTCCTTGGCGATGCGGTCAACCTCATCCCGATTGTTACCGTACTTGTCCTGGTCCTTGCGGATTTCCAGGCGCAGTTTCTCGAAACCTGCCCAGTTCTGCTCGAGTGCCTGCTTCAGTTCGGTTATTGAAATGACTTTTTTGTCGTAAACATATTTTTTGACCGCCATCAGGGCATCGGCGACAGTCCCGACATACATGATCATGACGCTGGCAAAATAGTAGTCGGCTCCGCCGGCATAGGCATCGAAGGCGTTGACCAGGCTGCTCTTGATCGTGGATGAGAACATCGGCGTCGGATTCATGTCGAGGTAATGGTCGTCGTAGGAACGCGTGATCTCCAGCTGGTCGGCCAGGGCGGCTTCCGCCTGCTTCAAATATGCCTGGTAGAAATCGGCGTAGGTTGTAAAGGTTTCGCAATTGCCCGTCTGGGGCCCGATGGCAATGCCGCTGACCGGGTCTGTACCGTTGTTGAATGTGATTTCCAGCACCTTGGCCATGTTGATCGCGCCGCCGGCTGTGGCAACGCTTTTGCCGGCCGGTGATACCTCGTAGCAGCCGTGCACGTTGCACAGCCGGATATCGTCCAGGTCCTTGACACCCTTTTTGATCAGCGCCGAACGGATGGCCGGCTCACAGACGAAGACGATGCTGTTGTGCCCCCGGCGGATCATGTCCAGACATTTATCGATGAACGCCTGGGGTGTATTCGGAGCCAGCTTGACCTGCAGCTTGGGATCAAAAATCCCCATCCGGTCGTATTCGTCCATGATCAGGTAGGACAGCTCGTTGATCACACTGTTGCCGTTCTCATCGGTGCCGCCAAAATAGAACGGATGGCCGACGTAATAATTCATGGTACTGGCCTGCATCATGAAATAGCGGAAAAACTCGCGGATCTGGTCCTGGTTGAAGCGTTGTTCCCGGATGTCCTCCAGGTAATATGGATAAAGCATCCGGTCCAGGTTGCCAAAGGAACGAACCTGCAGGATGTCGATGTATTCAGACAGCAGGAAAAAGATCCAGATGATCTGCAAGACGTCATACGTGTTCTGGGGAGGACCGTTGCGCAACGTCTTCAAGCACTGGGTTGTCAGCTGGCTGCGTGGTGTATTCTTGCTTTCCGCGATGGTGATCAGGCGATCCAGGAAAGCGAGGATAGCGGTGTACTCGATCTTGATCGCGTCAAAATAGTCCTTCTTTTCCGGCGTCATGCTGCCGTTTTCGATGTGCATCTGGCGGTATTCTTCAGAACGGCGCAGCAAGCCTGGAAAACCGAGCGCGAAGATCGCATCGTAGTCGGGAACACTATGGCAGTAGTCGATGTAGGTCTTGAGGCGGCCGATCTTGTTGTTGATGTCTTTCTTCCGGTTGGCTTCCGGAAGCACCTGCTCCATGAGTTCGCGCTCCCAGCGGCTGCAAAAAACCTTTTGGATCGATTTTTTATCGTATTCCTCGATCCCGATAAACCAGTCGTGCGGACTGACATCGGCACGCGTGTGGTCGAGCACATATTTGAAGGCAATCGCCTTGGCCAGCGGGCGCGACATGTGTTCGCTGTCTTGATAGAGACGGTTCAGACCGGCGATAATTTCGTCATGCGTCAGCCCCTCAGCCTGGCTGTAATCAGGGTCAAGGCATTTATTGTTCAGATAAGCAAGATCTTCTTCCCAGGTTTGAAACATGTGGCGGTCCTCCAAGGTTTGATGAAAGCATAAAACTGAACGGCACAGGTTGTGCCGGCCCTTTTATCTTGGCAGGTGGCAGGCGCCAAGTAAATGCTCATTCCGATGTCTTTTGTCAAATACGAACGCGGAATCGGATTCTGGGCGGTCATCGCTGCGACCGGCGGTGGTCGCAAATGGTCCAGATTGAGCTGACCAGGACAAGCAGCGTGAAGATCAGCAAGAACGTGTTGAAGACCTCGTTGCCGCCGATAAAATGCATGGCCCGGTTGAAAAAGTCGATCACGATGAAGGTCAGCATCATGATCGAACCGACCAGACAAAGGTGGGGCAGGGCTCTTCGGATCATCTGATCTCCTTTCCGGCGGTCGGACCGCCTCAGTCTGTGCCTGGATCGGCGATGTAGACGATATCGCTGATTTTGCGCCCGTCCTTGTAGGGCTGGTTGACGACCTGGTCGAAAAAGGTCAGAATGGCGGATTGACCGCCGTCCAGGTTATAAGCTGCGCTGCAGCCGAGATCGAAAAACAGCTGAGACAGTTCAGTCAGGGTCATGCCGCTGGAGTAGCCTGCCTGCCTTCCGTCGACCAGCACGAAACAGTAGTGCCCCGGTTCGTAGTAACCGACCGCGCTGCGGGGATTATCCGGATTGACCCGGCTGTTGAACGTGGTCATCGGTTCTCCCTGGTCCAGCAGCATCGGTCCGAACGACCAGGCTTGCCAGGCGCCTTCCGTCAGGATACGATCCATGTCAAACGCTTTTGCTTCGACGGTTTCCATGCTGCCGTCGTAGTAGAGCACCAGGACATCGTCAAACAGCACGTCCCGGTACAGTTCGCCGTTGCGGATGACGATTCCCTGGTCGCGGATGCCGTAATAATCACCGGACATGGCCAGGATGGCGTCATTTTCCACGGCGATGTCCAGGACATCGTCGGTCAGGCCGCGGCCATAAACGCCGGCGGCAAAGGCTGAGCGGAACTGCTCGATATCGCTCATGTAAATGTCAGCCAGATAGTAAACAGCGTCGCCGCGCTTTTGCTGCTGAATCGTTATGGCCAGATTGGCGCTGCGGTACTCCTGGTCTGTTCGGATGACAGTGCCGTCCGTGAACTGGTCGGCAAATTTTGCTTGCCAACTGTCCGGATCGAGACTGGGTTCGGTCGGCGCTGACGTCGTTTCTGCCTGTGACGATGCCATTGTCGCTGTGCTTTGACTTTCGCTAGCCGTGGTCGGGCTGGCTGTGCTCGTCGTCACATCTGGGGTGACGGTGCGTGTGGTGGTTGGCCGCGGCAGCGACAAGCCGCTCGTCTGAATATCCCGGGGCATGACATGATGGAACATGGCAAAGACGATCAGGCCGGCGCCAATCAGGACGAGGTCGATCAGGATGACCCAGGGCAGGGGCAGTAAGCGCGGTTTGTTTTCCGGCTGAATTGATTCCTTGTTTTGATGATCGGCTCTACCCATTCTCATGCCTGCTTCATGCACCTCGCCTGGCTTCGCGTCATACGGCTTATTATAACACGGCGGTGTTACGGGAAAAACCAGTTTGAGACACGATTCCAGCCCGGTAACGGCTATGTTGACAAGCCTGAAAACAGCCTGTTTGCAGGCCTGACGGTTGCAGGACCGCCTGTCTTGTGATAGATTGCTTTTATGATATTGACATCAATCGCGAAAGGCGGCCTCGCCATGGATTTACCGTCTGTCTTGATACCGGCTTACAAGCCGGATGATAAGATGCTTCAATTGATCCAGGATTTGCTCGAGCTGGGCTTTTCCCGGATCATGGTCGTCAACGACGGCAGCGGACCGGCGTTTGATGCCTGTTTTGAACAAGCTGGGGCCATGGGCTGCCGGATCGTGCGCCACGCGGTCAATATGGGCAAAGGCCGTGCCATGAAAACGGGGATCAACGAAGCGATGCTGTGCGGTTTTGCCGAGCCGGGCATCATCACGGCCGACGCCGACGGTCAGCATCTGCCAGGCGACATCCGGCGTGTCGCGACCGCCATGGCGGAGAACCCAGACGCCCTGGTGCTTGGCGTGCGCCGTTTCACCGGCAACGTTCCCTTGCGCAACCGGATGGGCAACGGCATCACCCGCGGTGTCTTTGCCATGGTCAACGGCAACGGCGTCATGGATACGCAGACCGGTTTGCGCGGACTGCCCGGCCAGCATCTGCCCCTGATGCTGGCGCTAAAAGGCGAGCGTTATGAATACGAGATGAACATGCTGCTCGAGGCCAGGCCAAACAACGTGCCAATGGTGCAGGTGCCGATCGATACCGTCTATATCGAAGGAAACAAATCCTCCCACTACCACCCGTTCATCGACTCGGTCCGCATTTACGGCCTGATCCTGAAATATATCCTTTCGTCGATCATGGCCGGGGTGGTCGACTACGGCGTATTTGCCCTCGTGCACACCCGTTTCCCCAATCCCCTGATCATCAGCGTTGTCAGCGCCAGGATCCTCAGTTCGCTGGTCAATTTCCTGATCAACCGCAACATCGTGTTCCGCCAGAAAGGTACGATGGCCCACGCGGCCGGCCGTTACTACACCCTGGTCCTTTTCGTGATGCTGGCCAGTTACGGTTTGATCTGGACGCTATCGGTCCCGCTGGGTCTGAACGTTTACCTGTCAAAAGTGATCACGGATATCTTCCTCAGCATTTTCAGCTTTGTCATCCAGCGCGAATTTGTCTACAGTTCGTCCGCCCGGATCAAGGTGTTCAAGAACCATAAAGCGGAGGCAGGATCGGGCGACCGCTAGGCTTTGCTTAACGGCCAGTCTTTTCGCCTGTTTTACGGTAATGGCTCGGAGTCATGCCGGTGATCTGCCTGAATACGCTGGTGAAATGCTGGGGGTAGAGGAAACCGACTTCGCGGCACACCATCGCGCTGCTCAGCTCGGGATTTTTGAGCAGTTGCTGGGCCAGGCTGACACGCTTGCGGTTGACATACTGCGACAGGGTCAGGCCGGTTTCCTGCTTGAAGAGCCGGCAGATGTGATATCGGCTGACGAATAACTGCTGTTCCAGTTCCAATAATGACAAACCATCGCGAAAATGTTCATCGACAGCAGCCAGCAGGCGGTAAATCAGGCGCTGGCGGAAATGGTCCTGGGCAATGGCCTGCGTTGATGCGAGCCTGCGACGAGCAAGCTGGGTCAGATCGGTCAGCAGGAGCGCCAATTCCGTGATCAGGCGAGCCTGCCAGAGATCCGGTTTTTTCTGATAGAGATCGTGGATCGCCAGCATCCGGTATTCCTCCAGTTGCGTACCGGAACCAGCCTGGATATGCAAAAAGGCAACATTGCCGGACCGTTTGCTGGCCGGCTCCAGCCCGAGCTGCAGCAACGCCTGGTCCATCTGGGTGGAAGAGATGTTGATGTAATAACGCGCGTAGGATCCGGGAAACAGCTGGTACGCCGTATGCATGACAAACGGGTTGATCAGGAGCCAGTCGCCGTCCGTGATGTCCAGCACCTGGTTGTTGACCAGGAGCTGAGCCTGTGCGCGGCGAAAAAAGAACAGCTCGTAACCGTTGTGGTAATGCAGATTAACCGTGAAGCGGTGATCGGCCGCGTCGAGGAAATCGACGATGATGTCCGACAAGTCATGATAATGCTCGCTGCTTTCCAAAATTGCCCGCCACCTTTCAGCTCTAGCATAACAAACGCGACCACAATGTCAATCCAGAAGAAGAATTAGCCAATAAACCCCCTGTTCTGCAAGATATAAAGGCATTATGCTGGAGATGCGTACGATCTGGTGGATACAAGGAGGTCACACGATGAACATCAACAGGATACCTGAATCTGAATTGGGCCAAGGCAGCGGCATTCGGCTGGATGTCTGCGAAACAGAGTTTGATCTTTACTGGAAGATGGCGCTCGAAGTCTGCGAGCTGATCAAGGCCAATAACGCCCAGGGCCGCAAAACCTTGATGATCGTTCCCTACGGCCCGGTTGGCCCCTACCGCCGCCTGGCCTGGCTGGTCAACAAGGAGCGGGTCAGCCTCAGGGACTGCACGTTCATCAACATGGACGAGTACCTGGACGACAAGCTGCAATACCTGCCGATTGACCATCCGCTCTCGTTCCGGGGCGGGATGAACCGCGAGTTCTACAGCCGGGTCGACCCGGAGCTCAACGTGCCGGAAGCGCAGCGGATCTTCCCCAAACCCGGTCGCGAAGAGAAAATCTGGCAGCTCATCGAGCAAAACGGCGGCTTGGACATGTGCTTTGGCGGCGTCGGCATCAACGGCCATGTTGCTTTCAACGAACCGCCGGAACCAGGGATCACGATGAGCAACGAGACGTTTCTCGCCCAGCCCACCCGCATCCTCAAACTGGCCCGGGAGACGCGCACGATCAACGCCTTCATGAACTGCAGCGGCGACCTTGACGGCATCCCCGAGAATTGCATCACGGTCGGCATGAAAGAAATATGGGCAGCCAGGAAAGTTCGCCTGTGCATGCCGCGCGACTGGAATGCCGGCGCGCTGCGCAAAGTGCTGCACGGACCCGCCACCTGCCATGTGCCGTCTTCCTTGTTCCAGAACCATCCGGATGCCACGCTTTACGCCGCAGCCATCGCCCTCAAGTCGCCTGAGCCCGAGATCCGGCTTTACAACAAGTAGCAGCGTGGCTCAGCAGAGGTGACGCGATATGGCTGAACGCATTCTAATCCATAATGCTGCCTGCATCCTGCCGGATGGCATTGGGCCTGCCGGCCAGGTGCTGATTGAGACAGAAGGTGCCCGAATAGCGTCGATCAGACCAGCGGGCAAACATGACGCAGTGCCGCATGAACTCGATGCCCGGGGCGGCTTCGTCGTGCCGGGCTTCATCGACATCCACTGCCATGGCGGTGACGGTCATGATTTCATGGATGGGACCGTTACGGCATTCCGGGCGATCGCACAAGTGCACGCGCAGCACGGCACAACCCTGATCGCTCCCACGACAGTCGCCTGCAGCCTGGATGAACTGAAAGACCTGTTCGGTCTGCTGCGGCAGGTACAGGCGCAGGGTACGGGCGGCGCGGAACTGGCCGGCATCCATCTCGAAGGCCCGTACCTGGCGCCGGTGATGAAGGGGGCTCAGCCGGAGTCGGCGATCCGCCTGCCTGACCGCCGGGAGGTGCAAGCCATCCTCGAAATCGGGCGCGGCCTGATCAGCCGCTGGAGCGCGGCGCCGGAACTGCCCGGAAGCCGGGATTTCGCCCGGATGGTCACCGCAGCCGGAATCCCGCTGTCTATTGCCCACAGCGAGGCGACCTGCGAGCAGGTGCTCGAGGCCTACCAATGGGGCTTTCACAGCGTCA
>JAAYJD010000009.1 GCA_012523135.1 Clostridiaceae bacterium | reverse complement strand
CAGGACATCCTGGGTCTATAGCTCAGTTGGATAGAGCAACAGCCTTCTAAGCTGTGGGTCGGAGGTTCGAGTCCTCCTAGGCTCGCCAGAAAACCGTTCGACTGAGAACGGTTTTCTTTCTTCAGAATGCTGTCAGGCAAGACGGGCCCACTACATGACAGGAGCGTGCCATGGCGAACAAACAAACCTATGACAACGAAAGCATATCGTCCCTAAAAGGAGCCGACCGCGTCCGGCTGCGGCCGGGCGTCATCTTCGGGTCGGATGACCTGGAGGGCTGCAAGCATGCTTTTTTCGAGATCTTGTCCAACTCGATCGATGAGGCGCGCGAAGGCTACGGCACGCAGATCGAGGTGACCCGGTACCGCGACGGCGCGATCGAAGTGCGCGACTTTGGCCGCGGCATTCCGCTGGATTTCAACACCAAGGAGAACCGCTACAACTGGGAGCTGGTCTACTGCGAGCTCTACGCCGGCGGCAAATACCGCAACAACGAAGGCGAGTCATACGAATACAGCCTGGGCCTTAACGGGCTGGGCGCCTGCGCGTCGCAGTACGCCTCGGCCTATTTCGATGTCGAGGTGCTGCGCGACGGTTTCCGTCACAAACTGCATTTTGAGAAGGGCAAGAACATCGGCGGCCTGGTCAAGGAGCCGGTGCGCAGCCGCAAGACGGGGACGGTGCAAAAATGGCTGCCGGATCGCGACGTGTTCACCGACATCGCGATCCCGCTCGACTATTACCAGGACGTCCTCAAGCGCCAGGCGATTGTCAACGCCGGCATCACCTTTGTCCTCAACGATGAGGCCAGCAGCGAGACCTTCACCTTTCATTACCCGGAAGGCATCCTGGGCTATGTGCGCGAACTGGACGGGGGCACTGGAATCAGCACGCCGGTTTTGATCGAGGGCAGCGGCAAAGGCCGGGACCGGTCTGACAAGCCGGAATACAAGGTCAAAGCCGCGATCGCGTTCGCCTTCAACAACACGGTCAACTGCATCGAGTACTACCACAACTCCAGCTGGCTGGAGTATGGCGGCACCCCCGACCGGGCCGTTCGGATCGCCTTTGTCGCCGAACTGGACCGCCAGGTCAAGCTCAGGGACAAGTATAAGGGCAACGAGGCCAAGATCACCTTTACCGATGTCCAGGACAGCCTGATCCTGGTCTCCAGTTCCTTTTCCACCCAGACCAGTTACGAGAACCAAACCAAGAAGGCGATCAACAACAAGTACATCTACGAATTCATGTCCGACCTGCTGCGCAGCAGGCTGGAGGTCTGGTTTATCGAGAATAAGGCCGAAGGCGACCGGGTCATCGAGCAGATCCTGATCAACAAGCGCAGCCGGGAGACCGCGGAAAAGCAGCGCCTGACCATGCGCAAGAAGCTGATGGGGTCGGTTGACATGATCAACCGGGTCAAGAAGTTTGTCGACTGCCGGACCCGCGATGTCAGCCGGCGCGAGTTGTACATCGTGGAAGGCGACTCGGCGCTCGGCTCCTGCAAAATGGGCCGCGACGCCGAGTTCCAGGCGATCATCCCGGTGCGCGGCAAGATCCTCAATTGCCTCAAGGCCGAATACACCACCATATTCAAAAACGAGATCATCACCGACCTGATCAAGGTCCTGGGCTGCGGCATCGAGATCCAGACCCGGCACAACAAGGACTTATCGGCTTTTGACATGGACGGCCTGCGCTGGAACAAGGTCATCATCTGCACCGACGCCGATGTCGACGGCTACCAGATTCGCACCCTGATCCTGGCGATGCTCTACCGGCTGACCCCGACCCTGATCCAGGCCGGCAAGATTTTCATCGCCGAATCGCCGCTGTTCGAGATCACCCACCGGATGAAGCGGGAGGAGAAGACCTATTTCGCCTACACGGAGCGGGAGAAGAGCGAACTGCTCAGCCAGCTCGGTGCCGACCGCTGCACGCTGCAGCGCTCCAAGGGCCTGGGCGAGAACGAACCGGAGATGATGTGGCAGACCACGATGAATCCGGAAACCCGGCGCCTGATCCAGGTGATGGCGGACGATACGGACAAGACCCTGGATGTCTTCGACATGCTGCTGGGCGACAACCTGGCCGCCCGCAAGCTGCACATCGAGGAAAACGGCTACCGCTATCTGGATGTACTGGACATCGGCTGAGCGTCTGGCACGCTGACTGAATACGGGAGGAAACATGACCGTTATACCCGCAGAGAACAGGCTGCAGCAGCAGCCGATTACGGAGACACTGGAAAAAAACTACATGCCCTATGCGATGAGCGTGATCGTTTCGCGGGCGATTCCCGAGATCGACGGATTCAAACCGTCGCACCGCAAGCTGCTCTACACGATGTACCGCATGGGCCTGCTGGGCGGGGCCAGGACGAAGTCGGCCAATGTCGTCGGCCAGACGATGAAGCTCAACCCGCACGGCGACCAGGCCATCTACGAGACCATGGTCCGACTGACCCGCGGCAATGGCGCCCTGCTGCATCCGTATGTCGATTCCAAGGGCAATTTCGGCCGCGTCTACTCCCGCGACATGCAGTACGCCGCCGCCCGCTACACCGAGGTGCGCCTGGACAAGCTCTGCGAGGAGATTTTCGCGGGCCTGGACAAGAACAGCGTCGATTTTATCGACAATTACGACAGCACGACGAAGGAACCGCTGCTCCTGCCGGCCGCGTTCCCGTCGCTGCTGGTCAACAGCAACCAGGGCATCGCGGTCGGCATGGCCAGCAACATCTGTTCGTTCAACCTGACAGAAGTCTGCAAGGCAGCCGTCGCCTACATCCGAGACCCCGGCTGCGACCTGTTGGCGATCATGCCGGCACCCGATTTTTCGACCGGAGCCGAGCTGATCTACAACCGCGCTGAGATGGAACAGATCTACCGGACCGGGCGCGGCAGCATCCGGCTGCGGGCCACCTGGCGCTTCGACAAGAAAAACAACCTGGTCGAGATCGTCGAAATCCCCTACACCACGACGGCCGAGGCGATCATCGACGACATCACCGGCCTGGTCAAGCAGGGCAAAATCCGGGAAATCAACGATGTCCGCGACGAAACCGACCTGAGCGGCCTGAAGATCGCCCTGGAGCTGAAGCGTTCCACCGATCCGGAAGCCCTGATGCAGAAGCTGTTCCGTTTCACGTCGCTGCAGTCGAGCTTCCCGTGCAACTTCAACATTCTGGTCAACGGGACCCCGCGCGTGCTCGGGGTGCGCGCCCTGCTGGGCGAATGGCTGGCCTGGCGGCGCGTCTGCGTGCGGCGGGAGATCGTCTACGACCTGGAAAAGAAGCAGGACCGACTGCACCTGCTGCGCGGCCTGGAGAAGATCCTGCTCGATATCGACAAGGCCGTGCGCATCATCCGCCGGACCGAGAAGGAGTCCGACGTCATCCCCAACCTGATGGCCGGCTTCGGGATCGATGCCATCCAGGCTGAATTAGTCGCGGAAATCCGCCTGCGCCAGCTGAACCGCCAATACATCCTGCAGCGCACCGCCGACATCCAGACGCTGTCCGACGAGATCGCCGATCTTCAGAATATGCTGGCCAACCGGGAGCGCGTCGACGACCAGATCTGCGCCGGCCTGGAACGGATCGCGGCCAAGTACGGCCAGAAGCGCCTGACAAAGCTGGTCCAGGAAAAGGAGATCGAATCGTTCGAACCGGATCAGCTGATCGAGGATTTCAACCTGCGCTTGTTCTTGACCGAGCACGGCTACATCAAGAAGCTGGCTTTGACATCCCTGCGCAGCGCCGGTGAGCTGAAGACGAAGGAAGAAGACAAGATCGTCCAGGAAATTGAAGGCAAAAACAAGTCGGACGTCCTGTTTTTCTCGGACTGCGGCAATGTCTACAAGCTCAAATGCTATGACATCAAGGACCACAAGCCATCCGACCTGGGCGAATACACGCCCAACCTGCTCGAGATGGACGAAGGTGAGCGGATCGTCTTTATCCACGGCACCGAGGATTACGCGGGCCAGATCCTGATCGGCTTTGGCAACGGCAAATTCGCCCGCATCCCGCTGAACGCCTACGAGACCAAAACCAACCGGCGCAAGCTGGTCAAGGCCTACAGCACGGCATCGCCGGTGGTCCGGATCTTCTTTCTTGAGGCTGACGACGACTTTGTCGCCGTCAGCAACATCCACAAGGTCCTGGTCTTCAGCAGCGCCAAAGTGCCGGCCAAAGCGACGCGGTCCAGCCAGGGCATCCAGGTCCTGCTGTCCAAGAAAGGCAGCACCATGATCAGCTGCCGGCGCCTGTCCGAATCGAACATCGCGGATGACAAGTACTACCGCACCCGCAAGATCCCCGCTGTCGGCACCTACCTGAAGGAAGAGACCTTGCAGGACCGGCAGCTGGGGCTGGACAGCATCTGACATGGCACGCGGCTACACCATCCAGGAAGAAGAGGTTCAGCGGCCGCTGTTCCGCCGGATCCTGATCGGCCTGCTGACCCTGGCTCTGCTGGTTTCCGTACCGGTCGGCCTGGTTCTGCATGTCCGTACCCTGCGCGCCGAACAAGCCCTGGAGCAGTTCGATGCCGCCATGGAGGCCGGCCGCTTTGGCGAGGCCGTCTCGGTGTACCGGTCGGTCCGGGAAAAGGCGCTTGCCGACGGTGCCGATGCGGATCCCGATTCGTTTTACCGCAGCGCGCTCGACGCGATGGAGCGCCAGTCCGGTGCGGTGCTCAGCCAGATCGAGCACAAGCTGGACCGAGGCATCGCGCTCAGCAGCGAGGAGATAACCCTGGCCGAAGGCTTGGAAGAACTGTCGGCGTCCCGCCTGATAACGGCTCTGCGTGCCCTGGGCCGCCGTTTCCTGCTGATGGAGATCGAGCGGGGAACGCTTGATCTGGCCTTTTCACAGCTGGAAAACCTGGCCAACGTCCGCCAGGGCGTCAGCGGTCTGAGCGACGAGTTCAACCGCATGGAGGCGCTGCGGCCGCAAGCAGCCCAGGCGGCGGCGGATCTGGCTGCCGGGCGTTACTGGGCGTCCTGGGAGGCCTGGCAGCAGCTGCTGGCGCAAGGCGATTTGGGCGGTTTTACCCGGGAGCAGCTGCTGGAGCAGGCTGAAAACTGCCAGAAGATGATGTACGCCCCCCTGATGGACCATGTCCGGACCCTGATGGACGGCGGCCGTTACTTGTCGGCCGAGCACGAATTGAAATCGCTCCAGGCGGTTTTCCCGGACCAGTCCGAGATTGCCCGCGCCCTGGAGCAGTGCGCCCCCTACGTGCCCGACAAGCTCGAGGCCTACCAGGGTCCGATCGAATTCATCACGGTCAAGCCGCTGATCAACAATCCGGCCAAGGCTTTCGACGGCGACGCCTATGCCGCAGCAGCCCAGGATTCCATGCTGACGACTTCTGAGTTTTCCGCCATGCTCGAGGCGCTCTACGCCAACGGCTTTATCCTGATCGATGCGGACAGGCTCTATGACGAGGAGCGCCAGCTCCAGACGCTCAGGCTGCCTGCGGGCAAAAAACCGCTCGTTCTGGTGCTGGAGGGGCTCAACTACTACGTCACGCGACGCGAAACCGGCAACAGCTGGGACCTGGTCCTGGACGAGGGCGGTGAAGTGGCCGCGCAGTACATGGACGCTGAAGGACATCTGGTCGTCGACCGCCGCGGCGAAGCGATCGGGATCCTCGACCTGTTCGTGGCCGACCATCCGGATTTTGCCCTGGACGGAGCCAAGGGCACCATCTCCCTGACCGGATACGAAGGTGTCTTTGGCCGGATCACCGACCGCGACCAGCTGGACGACCGCAACAAGGCGCTCCAGGACCACGGCATGGCGCCTGTTTCACTGTCTGACCAGGAAATCGAGGCCAACCGGGCTGCGGTCCGCGAGATCGTGGAGCGGCTCAAGGAAACCGGCTGGATTTTCGCTTCGTCCACCTACGGGTTCATCAACGCCCGCGAACAGGACCTGGCGCGCATCAAGACCGACACGGAAAAATGGCTCGGGCAGGTCGGCAGCCTGACCGGACCGGTCAGCATCCTGCACTACCCGAACGGCGCGTTCATCACGGGTTCGGACGAACGGGCGCACTACCTCAAAGAACAGGATTTTGTCCTGTTCGGCGGGATCGGTTCGACCGCCTACCTGTATCTGGGCGACCGCTACATCTATGTGGACAAAGTGCCGGTCAACGGCTACACGCTGCGCAACAGCGGCCAGTTCGGCCTCGAGCGCTTCTTCGGATCGCGGCGTATCCTGGACCGCTAAGGCGCAGTCAGCGCTGGAAAAATTCCTTGTAGAGCTCCTTGACGGCATAGTTGCAGTATTCTTCGCGAACGCCGAACATGACGCTGATCTCCGACGAGCCCTGATTGATGATCTCCAGGTTGACACCGGCTTTGCTGAGCGCGTTGGCGGCCCGCGCCGTCACGCCAACCGTCCGGGCCATCGCCTCGCCGACGATGATCACGATGGCCAGGTTGCGGTTGACCGCAACCTTCTCGATGCCGAGCTCCGCAGCCAGCCGCTTGGTGATGATCTGCTCTTTTTCCGGCGTGAAATAGTCCTTGCGCATGATGATCGACAGCGAGTCGATCCCGGAGGGCATATGCTCGAAGGAGATCTGTTCGTCGGCCAGGATCTGCAGGACCTTGAGGGCAAAGCCGATCTCGCGGTTCATCAGGTACTTGCTCATGTTCAGGGAGCAGAACCCCTTGGCGCCGGCGATGCCGGTGACCACGCCGTCAAAATTGACCCGGTCGCGCACGATCATGGTCCCGCGGGCCGTCGGGTTGTTGGTGTTGCGGATGTTGACGGGAATGCCCTTGCGGTACGCCGGCAGCAAAGCCTCCTCATGCAGGACGGTAAAGCCGGCGTAGGCCAGCTCGCGCATCTCGTCGTAGGTGATCTCCATGATCGGATGGGGGTTGCTGACCAGAGTCGGGTTGACCGAGTAGACCGAATCCACATCGGTCCAGTTTTCGTATACGTGCGCCTCGGTCGCCGCAGCCAGGATCGATCCGGTGATATCGGATCCGCCCCGGGAAAAGGTGACGACCTGGCCGGACATGCTGTAACCGAAAAAGCCGGGGAAAACCGAGATGCCCGGGTTGCTGCGCAGCCGGGCGAGCAGGGGATAGGCTTCCGGAAGCACCTGGGCGTTGCCGTATTCCTCAGTGAGGAACATCCCCGCATCGCGCGGATCGACATAGCTGGCCGTCCGGCCGATGCCCTGCAGATAGCCGGCGACGAGGCGGGCGCAATTGTCCTCGCCAGCCGCCTTGATCGCATCCATGAACCGCAGCGAATTGCTGCAGTCCTGACAGAGGCGGCCATCCATGTCGGCGGTGATGGCTGCCATGATCGACGGCTCGAGCTCGAGTTCGGCGGCGATCGAACCGAACCGGTCCAAAACATCCTGCAGCTCACGGGCGCCGTCATAGCCGCTGATCCTGGCGTTGGCCAGCGCGATGAGCAGGTCGGTGACCTTGGCGTCTTCACGCGTCCGCTTGCCGGGTGCCGAGACCACCATGACCCGGCGTGACGGGTCCGACAGCATAATATCGCATACCTTGCGGATCTGTTCTGCATTAGCCAGGGAAGAACCGCCGAATTTACAGACTTTGTACATGATGCATCCCCCTTAAACAATCCAATTATAGACAAGCGTTTCAGTCATTTCAACAACTTTTGCCGGATCGCATTATGATGACTGCCATCATGCTGTGTTGCCAGATCAGGCGGCAGTCAGTATACTGGTGCACAGAGAAGGCCACAGACTGCAGCAAGGACGGAACGATTTCGAATGACATTATGCCTCGGCCGGTACCTCAAGCCGGATACCTATTGCGCTAATTTGGACGACCTGGATTTCCCGGCGTTCTTTGAGGATGGCTACCGGCTGGTTTTGCTGGATGTCGACAACACGCTGGCCCGCCACGGCTCGTTTGCCGCGGACGAATACGCCCGCCGGGCCATTGACCGCGCGCAGCAAGCCGGCCTGGCTTGCCGGATCGTGTCCAATGCCGGCAAAAAACGCATCCATGCCTATGCGGCCACCCTTGGCCTGCCTTACGTTGCCTGGGCCCGCAAACCCTCGACACGGGGCATCCGGGAAGCCTGCCGGATCGAAAGCATCGAACCTGAGGCGACGATCATGATCGGCGATCAGATCCTGACCGATATCGTCAGTGCGCACCGGGCGGGCTGCCTGGCGGTCCTGGTGCGGCCACGCTACAACCAGGAGGCCTTGCATGTGCGCCTGAAGCGCTTTTTTGAGCGCATTGTCCTGGCGGCCTACAAGCTGAAAACGGGCAAACAGCGGCGCAAGAAAAGAAGCTGACAACCCGCTTGGGGGCACCGCACCCCGACCTTTACGCTCTTCCTCTGAATGTGATACAATTCTGGCATGCAAGCCTTTTGGCCCTGTTTTTGCTGCGATGTCAAAGGAACGCTTGTGATACGGATTAATGGAGGGATTTTACAGATGATCAGCGCAGGTGAATTTCGCAACGGCGTCACCTTTGAAATGGACGGCCAGGTTTTCCAGATAATCGAGTTTCAGCACGTCAAACCCGGCAAGGGGTCGGCGTTTGTCCGGACCAAATACCGCAACGTCAAGACCGGCGGCGTCGTCGAACGCAGTTTCAATCCGAGCGAGAAGTTTGAACGGGCCCAGCTGGACCGTGCCGATATGACCTATCTTTATCGCGACGGTGACTTGCACTATTTCATGAATGTCGACACGTATGAGCAGATCCCGTTCAGCAGCGAGCTGCTCGGCGACACGCTCAAATTTCTCAAGGAAAACATGGTCTGCAAGGTCCTGTCCTACAAGGGTGAGATCTTTGGCATCGAGCCGCCGATCTTTGTCGAACTGGAGATTACGGATTGCGAGCCGGGCGTCAAGGGCGATACAGCGACCAACGTGACCAAGAACGCCATCGTGGAGACGGGCGCCATGGTCAAGGTTCCGCTGTTCATCAACCAGGGCGAACGCATCCGCATCGATACACGCACAGGCGAATATATGGAGCGCGCCTGACCGGCCATGCCCAATCCATATCCGCATGCATCGATCAGGGGTGAGCGCACGATGGCCCAGGGCTTCGTCGCTCAGTATGCCGCCGAGGCCGCCATGCAGGCCGAAGGCGTCGCCGGGCTGGACACCAGCAGCGTGATTTCCCTGAAAGAAGTATTCGGCGTGGAGCACGAGGGGAAGGGTGTCAAGGTCGTTTTTCACGAGGGCAACGACGAAGCGGTCGCCATCACGGTTTATCCGGTTGTCTTTTTCGGCACCCTGATCCCCGAGGTCGCCTGGCAGATCCAGGAACGGGTCAAGGCCGATGTCGAAAAATACACAGGGCTGACGGTCGAGGCCGTTCATGTCCATGTCAAAGGCGTCGTCCTGAAGGAGGACCGGTTATGAACGCGATCATCCGCCTGGCCTTTATCGTCCTGACTTTTCTGCTGGCGGTCTTTTCTTTCGTCTTTCTGCTCATGATGGTCAACAGCGATATCCTCAGCCAGATGATCATCATGGTGACCTATCTGCGTGAGCAGCGAACCTACCAGATCGTGGCAATCGTCTTCTGGCTGACGGTGCTCGTGCTTTGCCTGGCCGGCATGGTCTACAGCATCCTGAGCGGCAGGCTGCGGCGCTCCAGGATCCGAAGCTCCGAGATCGGCACGATCGATATCGGGGTCGACGCGATCGAAAGCATCGCCCTGAATTCCGCGAAAACCGCCCAGTGCGGCATCAAGGCGGCCAAGGCCAAGGTGTCGCCTGCCAAGGGCGATAAAATCAGCGTCCTGCTCAATACCATCCTGTACTCGGATGTCGAAGTGCCGGCCATGATGGCAAAGGTTCAGGACCGGGTCAAGAAAGACATCGAGCGCTATACGGGCATTCCGGTTGCCCGGGTTGTCGTGCGCGTCAGCCGCGTTGAGCCGGTAGCGGCCCGCGTTGAGCGGTGAGCGATGTGAAAGCGTTCTGGCAGCATCTCCTGGAAAGCCTCAAAGGCCGCAACCCCGGCAGCGTCGGAGCTGCGCTCGGATTCGGGCTGGCGCTTTCTTTAGTGATATTCGGCCTGGTCAAGACCTTGTTCTTGATCGGCATGACCCTGTTGGGTTATTTCCTGGGCGTCCGTTATTTCAGCAACAAGGAAGCATTCCGGAACTTGCTGGACAAGATTTTGCCGCCCGGCATGTTTCGATGAGGGAGGACCATCATGAGTCGCCGTGAAGCCCGGGAAAAAGCATTCATGCTGCTTTACCAGCTGGAAATACAGAAAAACGACGAAGAAGCCCAGCTCGCTTCGTTTCTGGAAGAACGCGATGTCAACGCACAGGACAAGCCATACCTGATCAGCCTGGTCAACGGTGTGCGCAGCACCCTGGATGAACTCGATGCCCGTTTCGCGCCGCTGCTCAAGCGCTGGACCAAGGAACGCCTGCCCAAAGTCGACCTGACGATCCTGCGCCTGGCCGTCTATGAAATGTTCTACGTCGCGGATGTACCGCAAAATGTCGCTATTTCCGAGGCGGTGCTGCTCTGCCGCAAGTACACCAACGACGAGTCACGGTCGTACATCAACGCCGTGCTGGGGCGTCTTAGCCATGTCGCACCTGTCGGAGATCCGCCATGAGAGACGCGTTCACCGTCGCTGAACTGAACCGCTACGTCAGTGCGCTGCTGGAAGCAGACAGCCAGCTGAATCCGGTTCTGGTCAAAGGCGAGCTTTCCGGTGTCAAGGCCTACCCGTCGGGACACATCTATTTCACGCTCAAGGACAGCGATGCCGCGGTCAGCTGCGTCCTGTTCCGGGGCTATGCCGGCCGGCTGCGCTTCCGCCCGGAAAACGGGCTCAAAGTCATCGTCACCGCCAAAGCGACCCTTTACGACCGCGACGGCCGCTTCCAGCTGCTGGTCATGGATATGACCGCCGACGGCCTGGGTGCCTTGTACCTGGCGTTTGAACAGCTCAAACGGCGCCTGGAGGCCGAAGGCCTCTTCGATCCGGCGCACAAGCGCCCCCTGCCGCTGCTGCCGCGGGCCATCGGGGTGGTGACATCGCCGGCCGGCGCGGTCATCCGCGACATCATCCAGGTCCTGGGCCGCCGCTTCCCCAATTTCCGTCTGCAGCTGATTCCGGTCCCGGTCCAGGGCGAAGGGGCTGCTGCGGCGATCGCCGCGGCGATCCGGCGCTTCAATACGCTTGGCAGCGTCGATGTTTTGATTGTCGGGCGGGGCGGCGGATCGCTGGAAGACCTCTGGCCGTTCAACGAGGAAAGCGTGGCTCGCGCCGTCTATGCGTCGCGCATCCCGGTCATCTCGGCCGTCGGCCACGAAACTGATTTCACGATTTGCGATTTTGCCGCGGATGTCCGGGCCCCGACACCGTCGGCCGCGGCTGAACTGGCGATGCCGGTGCGCGCCGAACAGGAGACAAGGATCAGCCAGCTCAAAGACCAGCTGGCCCGGGCCTTGAACCGGCGGCTGGACCAGCAGAAGCTGCGCCTCGACCATCTGCGCCAGCACCGCGTCTTCCGCCAGCCGCTCGAGCAGGTGGACCGCCGCCGCCAGGACATCGACCGCCTGACCGATGCGCTGCAGCGGGCGATGGGCGGACGGGCCGACCGGGCCGGTCATCGCCTGTCGGTGCTGTGCGGGAAACTGGACGCCCTCAGCCCGCTCAAGGTGCTGGCCCGGGGCTATGGCGTTGTCCGTGCGGTGCCCTCGGGCCGGGCCTTGCTGTCGACCGCCCTGGTCCAGCGGGATGATCTGGTCGACGTGACCTTGTCGGATGGAACGCTGCGCTGCGCGGTGCAGCAGATAACAGACAGGAGGATTTCGGGAGATGAACCAGATAAACCAAGCGAATGACGTGCCCCTGGAGCTGAACGCTTCTGACGAGGCGCTCAAGGCCCTGACATATGAAGAAGCTCTGGCTGCGCTTGAAGCGGTCGTGGCCAGGCTGGAGTCCGGTGATGTGACGCTGGACGAGTCGATGCAGCTGTTTCGCCGCGGGACGGTTCTGTCCCGCATCTGCGCTGAGCGGCTGGCGGCGATCGAACGCCAGATCACGCAGCTGCTGGAAAAAGAAGACGGCAGCCTTGAAGAGAAGCCTTTTGCCAATGACTAACGATCTGGGCCAGCCGTTTGCCGACCGCCTCCGGGCATACCAGAACCGGATCGAGCGTGCCTTGCCGGATCTGGCGGGCGACCTTGAACCGCTGACAGGCGGCCAGGTGGTGACCGCTGCCCGCTACAGCCTTCTGGCCGGCGGCAAGCGCATCCGCCCGGTTTTGCTGCTGGCCGTTGCGGACATGCTCCAGCCGGACCAGGACGAGCCGCTGAGCGGGCGTCTGATCCGCTTTGCCTGTGCCCTGGAGATGATTCACACCTATTCGCTGATTCATGACGATCTGCCTTGCATGGACGATGACGATCTGCGCCGCGGCCGGCCGACTTGCCATAAAGTCTACGGCGAGGCCATGGCGGTGCTGGCCGGCGACCACCTGTTGAACCGCGCCTACGAAGTCATGCTGGCGGCCATCGAGCCCGGCCGGCCGGAAACGCTGCTTGCCGCGCAGCGTGTCAGCGCCGCCGCAGGCCGTTCCGGCATGATCGGCGGGCAGGTGCTGGACCTGCAGGCGGAAAAGACGCGGCTCAGCCCGGATGCGCTGGAGCGGCTGCACGAGATGAAAACCGGTGCGCTCCTGGCGGTGCCGGTCGAAGCGGCCGCAGTGCTCTGCCAGGCCGGCCAGGCCGTCACGGAACATCTGGCCGCATTCGGCAGGCATCTTGGACTGGCTTTTCAGATCCGGGACGATATGCTCGATCTGACCGCGGATACCAAGACGCTGGGCAAGACCGCCGGCAAAGACCAGCGCGACATGAAATCGACCTACGTGACGCTGTATGGCCTGGAAGAAGCCGGACGGCGGCTTCGCCAGGCGACCGCCGCCGCCGAGACGAGCCTGAACGCGCTTGACAAGGATCTGGACACCTCGTTTTTACGTAACCTGGCACGCTTTTTGCTGCGCCGCAGTCAGTGACCAGGCGAGCGGCAAAACCAGAGGGGAGCATGACGCATCTGCTTGAACAGATTACACATCCCGACCAGCTCAAGGGGCTGACAGGCGACCAGCTCGAGCAGCTTGCCGAGGAGATTCGTGCCCTGATTATCGGGACCGTCTCAACCAACGGCGGCCACCTGGCATCCAACCTGGGGATGGTCGAGCTGACGATCGCGCTGCTGGTGACCTTCACGTTTCCGCGCGACCAGATCGTCTTTGACGTCGGGCACCAGACATACACCTGGAAAATCCTGACCGGACGCCGCGAGCAGTTCTGCAGTCTGCGCCGCCTGGGCGGATTGTCCGGATTCCCCAAGATCAGCGAATCGGACTATGACTGCTTCAACACCGGCCATTCGAGCACATCGATCTCCGCCGCTCTCGGCCTGAGCCGGGCCCAGCGCTATTTGGAGCGCGCCGGACGCACGATCGCCGTCATCGGCGACGGTGCCCTGACCGGCGGCATGGCCTTCGAGGCGCTGAACGACGCCGGCCAGTCAGGTGAAAACCTGATCGTCATCTTGAACGACAACCAGATGTCGATCGGCCGCAATGTCGGAGGACTGGCCCGCCACCTGGAAAAACTGCGCATCTCGACGCCCTACCTGCGCATGCGCGGTAGCATCGAGAACCTGGTTACGCGCATTCCGCTGGTCGGCCGGCCGTCGCTGCGCCTGCTGCGCCGCCTCAAGCAGCTGACCCGGATGGTGATCCTGCGCCAGGGTATCTTTTTCGAACAGCTGGGCTTCAAGTATTACGGGCCGATCGACGGCCACGACCTGCCGGGGCTGGTCCACCACCTCGAAGGCATCGCCGGTCTGGACGGCCCGGTTCTGCTTCATGTCGTGACGCAAAAAGGGAAGGGCTACCGCTACGCCGAAGAGTCCCCCGACGTGTATCATGGGGTCGCCCCGTTTGTCATCGAGAACGGTGTCACCAACGGAACGGCCGCCAATCCGGTCGATGCGCATTCTTTTTCTGATGCCTTTGGCCGGACCATGGTCGATCTGGCCCGTCACAACAGCCGTATCTGCGCCATATCGGCCGCCATGACCAGCGGCACCGGGCTGGCCGGCTTTGCCAAGGCCTTTCCCGCCCGTTTCTATGATGTCGGCATTGCCGAACAGCACGCCATGACGCTGGCCGCTGGCCTGGCCGCAGGCGGCATGCAGCCGGTGGTTGCCCTTTACTCGACCTTCCTGCAGCGGGCGTTCGACCAGCTCCTGCACGATGTCTGCCTGCAGTGCTTGCCTGTCGTCATTGCTGTCGACCGGGCCGGTATTGTCGGCGAAGACGGTGAAACGCACCAGGGGATTTATGATCTCAGCCTTCTGCTGCCGCTGCCGGGCCTGGAAATCTATTGCCCGGCCACCTATGAAGACCTTGAGACGGTGCTGCGTTACGCCGTCCAGGCCGGAAAGCCGGTCGCCATCCGCTACCCGCGCGGCCGCCCGTGGCCGGGCCGGATGCCGGAGCCTCAGGAGGTCCGTTTGGCGCCGGGCTCAGCCGGCGAAACCAAGACATGCCTTTTGGATCGCTACAAGCTGCGCTGCCTGCGCCCGGGCAGCCAGGTGACCCTGGCGGCGCTCGGCATCCTGGCCGGCCCCGCCCTGGACGCGGCCGACATCCTGGCCGGGGAGGGGATCGACACCGAGGTCCTGTCGGTGCTCTGTGTCAAGCCCTTCGACCTCGATTCACTGGTCCAGTCTGCCCAACGCACGGGCCGCGTCCTGCTGATCGAAGAAAGCCTCGTCAAGGGCGGCATGGGGCAGACGGTGCTGCCGGATTTGCTGCGGCTGGCGCCGGGGACGTCCTGCCGGCTGATGGGCATCGAGGACAGCCCGCTTTGCCAGGGCAAGCGCGACGAGCTGCTTCAGGCACAAAAACTCGACAGCGAGGGCATCGCCGCGGCCGTGCGTTCACTGCTGAACGGATGCAGCCGGAGCGGATCTGCGCTATAATCTATAAAACGAGCACCACAGGAGGGCGTATGCGCATCGGGCTCTATGCCAATCCGGACAAAGATCCAGGCCTGCGCGTGACAGGCCGGGCCGCTGCATTGATCGGGCAGGCTGGCGCTGTCGCCATCGTCGCCCCGGACGCGCCGGCGGTGCCCGGAACCGAACGGGCCGCCTACGCGACCTGCGACTGCCTGATCAGCCTGGGCGGCGACGGGACGTTCCTGTCAGCCGTGCATCTGCCTTGCTGCGCCGACCTGCCGATCATCGGCGTCAATCTGGGCCGCGTCGGTTTTCTTTCCGAGATCCAGCCGAACGATCTTGAGCCGGCCGTGAAGCGTCTCGTGGCCAACGCCTGGGCGATGGAACAGCGCATGATGCTCGACGTCGCCTGCTACGACGCGCAAGGCCGCTTCCTGGAGAGCGGACTGGCCCTGAACGACGCGGTCGTCTCGCGCGGCGGCCGCTCGCGGATCGTGAGCCTCGAGCTGACGATCAACGACGTGCTGGTTGACCGCATTCCCGGAGACGGCCTGATCGTTTCGACCCCGACCGGCTCGACGGCCTATTCGCTGTCCGCCGGCGGCCCGATCATCCACCCGGAACTGAACTTGATCCTGATCACACCGGTTTGCCCGCATACGCTGCACAACCGCAGCTATATTGCCGCGGACGCCAGCCAGGTGGTGGTCCGGATCTGCGACTACCCGTACCAGGCGCTGCTGTCGATCGACGGCCGCCAGGAGGTCTTGCTGGACAATGACAGTACCGTGGTTATCCGCCGCTCTGCGCGCAGTTTGAAGCTCATCCGCCTGGGACCCGACCATTTTTACGCGACGCTGCCGCAAAAAATCCATGCCCGAGGGAGGACCTACTATGAAACCGTCGAAGAGCGAGAGACAAGCCCGTCTGCTTCAGGTCATCCGGGACCAGGTCATCACGACGCAGGATGAATTGGCGGCCAGCCTGAATGCGGCTGGCATGGAGGTGACCCAGGCCACGATATCGCGCGATATCAAGGAACTGGGCATCATCAAGGTGGCGACGGCTTCAGGGGTCCAGAAATATGTCCCGATGGAGCGGTCCGGCGAAGCGGCGTCCGGGCGCCTGATGAAGGTGTTTGCCGAGGCCGTGGTGCAGATCGACGTGGCCATGAACCTGGTGATCGTCAAGACGCTGCCCGGCATGGCCCAGGCCGGCGCCTCGGCCATGGATTCCATGCACCTGCCTGAAATTGCCGGCTCGATCGCCGGAGACGACACGATTTTCGTCGCCACGCACGCTCCTGAACAGGCCGAAAACCTGGGCCGCCTGCTGGGCCGGATCGCCTTGCAGTCAGGTCTCAAAAGCGGATCCTGACAGGAGCCGCCCATGCTGGAACGCATCGAAATCCACGATTTTGCCCTGATCGAGAAAATCGTCATGGAACCGGGCCGGGGGCTGCTGGTTTTGACCGGCGAGACCGGCGCCGGCAAATCGATCCTGATCGATGCCATCAGCGCCTTGTCCGGCGGCCGCACGTCCCGCGACATGGTGCGGTACGGCCAGGCGTCGGCTTCGGTGGAAGCGCTTTTTTCGCTGTCTCCCGGACAGCTTCCTGCCGCCCTGGGTGCCGATCTCGGCCTGGATGACGAGGACCTGCCGGAGCTGATTCTCTCCCGGGAAATTTCGGCCGGCGGCAAGTCGGTCTGCCGGGTCAACGGCCGTTTGACCACCTTGACGCTGCTGCGTGACGTGGCGTCCGCCCTGATCGACATCCATGGCCAGCATGACCAGCAGGCCATATTCCGCGTGGAAAGCCACCTGCACTTGCTCGACCGCTATGCCGGCGAACCGGTTGAGGCCAGCCTGGATGCCTATACGGAGCTGTTGCAGCGCTACCGCCGCTGCCGTGATGCGATCCGCGAACTGGGCAGCGACCCCGGGGAACGCGCCCGCCAAATCGACCTGCTCAGCTACCAGACCCGGGAAATCGCCGCGGCGGCGATCCGTCCCCAGGAGGACGAAGCGCTGACAGAACGGCGCCGGGTGTTGGGGCATGCGGAGAAGATCAGGGATGCGCTGCTTGAAAGCCATGAGATCCTGGCTGGTGACGAGCCGTCATCCGTCATGGGCGGCATCGCAGCCGTCCTGGCGCGTCTGTCGGCCGCAGCCCGTCTGGATACGAGCCTGTCAGATTTGGACGAAGCGCTGCGCAGCGCCCAGGATATCCTGCAGACCGCGTCTTCCGATTTGCGCGCGGCCTGCGACGCCTACGACGCCGATCCGGCCGAACTGGAGCAGATCGACGAGCGCCTCGACGTGCTGCACCGGCTGAAGCGCAAGTACGGCGGGTCGCTTGAGGCCGTCGCGGCTTTCCAGGAGCGGGCCAGCGCCCAGCTGGAGAAGCTGAGCGGGGGCGAGGCGCGCTACGACCAGCTGCAGGCCGAGCAGGCCCGGTTGGCTGCGGCTCTGCTGGCGGCAGCCGGCAAACTCAGCGACAACCGGCGCGCGGCAGCCAGCGGCCTGGAAACCAAGATCGCCCGTGAATTGGAAGATCTGGGCATGGCCGGCGTTCGCTTTTGTGTGCAATTTGCCGACCTGCCCCGCCAGCCGGCTTCTTTTCCGACGTCCGGGCTGGACACGGTCGAATTCCT
>JAAYJD010000008.1 GCA_012523135.1 Clostridiaceae bacterium | reverse complement strand
GAATACTACCTGTACTTTGAGCACACGCTCTATCCCTGCTGCTATGCGCTTCAGGCCATCGGCTGGCTGCTGCTGTTATTGAACCGGCCGACGTTCTTTCATGCCCTGGCGCTGGCCTGGACCGGCGGCGTCCTCGTTTATTGCTACACGCCGGGACTGGCCGTCGCTTTGCTGCTGGTTTTTACTCTTTTCCTGGCCGGCTGGCCGGTTCGTGTGCCCCGCTGGCCGCTGCAGGCCCATCCCTCTGCCGCCCGCGCGGCGCTGGTTCTGGCCATTTTCCTGCTGGCGACCCTTAGCCTGTCGCTGCTTGCCGGGCGAGGCGACCGCTTCGCCCTGCTGCGCAGCGGCACACCCGCCGAACTCTGTCAGGCTGCCCTGATCGGACTGCGGATCGCCCTGACCGGACAGCCGGCCGTTTACACCGCGCATCTGCTGCCCCTGGTCTGGCTATACCTGCTGTCGGCGCTGTTTTTTCTCTGGGGTCGGTTTCAGGCCGTGCTGGCCGTCTGGATCCTGGCCATCATCGTGTTGTCACAGCTGCTCCAGGGCTACGCGGTCTACCCGTCGCCCGTTTCCTTTTCTCGCACCCTGGTCAGCGTACCGGTCCTGGTGACCGCCTGGTTCCTGATTGCCTCCGGTTCATCGCCGCGTAAAAAATGGCAGGAACGATTCCGGCTGCCCAGGCGCTGGGACCATGCGCTCCTGGTCGCGCTGGTCATCGTCAACCTGGCGGTCGGAACTTTGCACTTGACCCGTCCCCTGGTCCAGGGGGATGCGGCTAAGTACGACGCGCAAGGGCTGCTCCAGCCGATGCACCTGCTGGTCAGGGAGATCAACCGGCAGGCCGCGGCGGCCGGCCTGCAGGCGGAGGACACGTTTACCCTGATCATATATACCGACTCGGTCTGGCTGAAAAACCCTGTCGACTACACCCGCTATTTCTATCCCCGCGCCCGCACGATTGTCCTGGGTTCCGGCCAGACCCTGCCAGATCATCTCGATGCGCAGCACCCTTGGCTGATCTATATCCTCGATGACGCCGCGGCCGATCCGTCCCTTTTCCGGATGGCGGCGGCAGAAACGGCCGCCATCGAACTGGACCGTGCGCACAGCCTGATGGCCGCGCGCATATTGATCAATCCGCAGAACTGAATCGATCAGGTTCAGACACATCCTGGAGGTAGAAAGATGACACTGCAGATCGAACAAGTATCCCAACACCCGACCATCAGATTTGCCGCCTGCGAGCTTGGCCGCTACCAGGCCCGGATGACCGGCAGCCAGGCGAATGACGTGACCTGCCGGATCCAGGTCGGGCTGTTCGCGGACTTGCTGCCTGACCGCGCCGCCGCGCCGCATCCGTTCGACGACGCGATCCGGATCGATATCCAGCAGGGATCCGGGATCGTCGCCGGAATCAACCCGCGCAGCTGCCTGATCGCCGTTTACCGGCTGCTCCGGGAAGCCGGCTGCCGCTTTTTGCGCCCAGGTCCGGACGGCGAGCTGGTCCCGGCCGTCGCGTGGGACCAGCTTACGGCAGCGGTTGACGAGCGCCCGTCATACCGGCACCGCGGCCTGTGCATCGAGGGCGCCGTTTCGCGGGAGATCTTTTCGGCGATCATCGACTGGCTGCCCAAGAACGGCCTTAACGCCTATTTCATCCAGTTCCGCGAGGGCTTCACCTTTTTTGACCGCTGGTACAGCCATAAAGGCAATCCTTTCGTGCCGTCCGATGCCAAAACCGTGGACGAGGTCCGGGCCATGGTGGCGGAAGGCGCCGCGGCGATCCGACTGCGCGGCCTGGTCTACCATGCGGTCGGACACGGCTGGACCTGCGAGCCGCTGGGCATCCCAGGCACCGCTTGGGAAGCGGTCTCAACCGTTCCGGAAGGCGCCAGCCGCTACTTTGCCGAGATCG
>JAAYJD010000366.1 GCA_012523135.1 Clostridiaceae bacterium | reverse complement strand
GTGTACGGCAACGCGGTCGACATCGGCTGTGTCGAATCCCTTGGCGCCGGCACCCACTTCTTCGTCCGCTAGCAGCCTGTCGGACTTAGCCCAAGTTTCGCGGCCACCCAATGCATTTCGTGAAATTTTGGATGGATTCGCGTGGATTCGCATGGATTCGCGCGTAATTGATTGATTTTCATGAGTTATTTCCGGCGTGCGGCCGTTGTAGTGCCCATAAATGCCGGCTCCGTCTTGACGATCAGGGGGCCGCGCGGTAACCTGTTGCCATGTTCTTCAGACTCAAAGCGACGCGCTCGGGTCAGGTGCTCAAGCTGATCGAGTCGTACCGGGACGATACGGCGCGGCCGCGGCACCGCGCTGTCGTGTCGCTGGGCAACGCGGCGCTGGCCCGAGAGGACTGGAAGCCGGTTGCCAAGGCCGTTGAGGATCGACTGCATAACCGTGAGACGTTGCTGGCGCGGAACCTGAGCGCGGAGCACGCCGCGTGGGTTGACCGCATTGTCCGCCAGGTGGGCAGCGAGGGCCGGTGGCAACCCTTTGTTCGTCCGGCGTCTGATGAGGAATACCTCGATGGCGTACGCGCTTTGGCGGTGAGCCATACCGACACGGCGGAACTGGGGCCGGTGCTCGGCGGATGGGAGACCTGGAAACGATTGGGAATGCCGGAGTTGTTGAGCACCTTGGGTTTCAACCGCAGCCAGAGTCAGGCGGCGGCGATTTCGGTGATCAACCGGCTGGCGGACCCGACCAGCGAGCACAGTCTGCTGGACTGGTATCGGCGTACAGGATTGCCGGAACTGATGGGCAATGCGTTGCGAGGGGCAGGCGACGACCGGTTTTACCGGGCGAGCGATCTGCTGCTGGCGCACCAGGGCGATATCGAGCGCCATCTGCGAGAACGTCAAAGCAGTCTGTTCAACCTGGAGCGAACGGTGCTGCTGTACGATTTGACCAACAGCCATTTCGAAGGCGCATGCCGGCGTAATCCCAAGGCCAAGCGCGGCGCGAACAAACAGAAGCGGAACGATTGCGCACAGATTGTCGTGGGCATGGTATTCGACCAGTATGGGTTCGAGATGGCGCACAAGGTCTTCGAGGGCACGCGCAACGACGGCAAGAGCCTCGTGGAGATGATCGGAGAGCTGAATGCCGCCGTGGCGCCCGGAAAAGAAAAGCCTTTGGTGGTCATGGATGCCGGCGTGGCCACGCGCAAGAACCTGAATCTTCTGCGTGAGCATGGCTTTGGCTACTTGGTCAATGATACGCGCGGGCAGCGCCAGCGTTATCTGGAAATGTTCCGCGAGCAGCAGGGCTTCCAGATTGTTCAAGGCCGGGAAGGCAAGCCACCGGTACGGGTTCGCGTCATGGAAGACCCGCTACCCGCCGCTCTGGCTGGTGACGGGCCGGAACGGATCGTGTTGTGCAAGAGCGAACCCCGCGGCGAGAAAGAGCACGCCATCGTCTCCAACGCCGAACGCCGTTTTCTCGATGCACTGGGCAAACTGGCCGCACGGGTCGAGAACAAGCGATTGAAGGCACGGTCGAAGATCGAACAGATGATCGGTCGTATCCAGGCCCGGCACCCCAGGGCCAGAAAATTCTATACGATCACGCTGGAGGATGACGCAGCGGGCTTGCGCGTGAGATGGACGCGGGATGATGAACTGCTTGCACAAGCCGCCGACCTGTGGGGTTGCTATGTGCTGCGCACAGACGAACAAACGCTCAATGAACATGAACTCTGGCAACTCTACATCAGCCTGACACAGGCCGAGGAGGGTTTCAGGGCCCTGAAAACCGATCTGGGGCTGCGGCCCAATCCGCATCACAAGGAGGAGCGGGTCGACGCCCATGTGTTCATTTGCGTGCTGGCGTATCATCTTCTCAGAAACATCTTGTGGACATTGGAACAGAAGGGAGATCACCGCAACTGGGAGACATTGAAGCGCGTTCTGCGAACGCATTGCTACACGACCATCCTGCTGCCCACCCGTAATGGGCCAACGCATCGGATCCGCAAAGCCGGCCAACCCGAAGAATGCCAGAAAACCATCTATCGGAATCTCGGCATAGACTGGGTCGGCCTGCCATGCCATCGATCCGTAATCGGGGCGGCACCCGTACAGAACGAGAATCACGCCCGGAGCACGACTTTGTAGTGCCGCGAAAATCGAGGCGTTGATTCTCAATGATTTACGACAACAAGCGCGAAACTTGGGGTAGGTTCTCCGTCTTGTGG
>JAAYJD010000069.1 GCA_012523135.1 Clostridiaceae bacterium | reverse complement strand
GCCAATCACGCGAACCGATCCGGATTCTGGCGATTTCCTGACAGAACCTATGAACCTACGCTGATGCGATGGCTGTCCGGCTTTGGGAATGTGTTGAAATAGGGGGACTGGATTGCAGGTTCGTTTCGGGCAAGCCTGCTGGTGCCGCGTCGATTCGATTTCGCTCATTCGTGTTCGCCTGGCGCGTCTGGGGTCTTGCCGGCATCTTCCAGGACGGCATGCACGGCAAAACGGGCATTTTTGAATTCATAGGTACACGTCGATAAGGTCAGAATCGGGTCGTCCGGCGTAACCGCGACCGGACGAAAAAAGGCAGACCGGCTACGGATCTGCTCAATTAAGCGGGCGTAGGCAGCGTCATCGGCAAAGATCGTCTGGATGTAGTAAAAATCGACACCGGTGACATAGGCAGCAAAAATGACCCAGGTGGTTTTGCTGTCCAGGGTATAGTACTCGATCCGCGCGTTCTCCTTGAAGAACGCTTGCTGTTTGTAGCCCATCAGGTCGGTGAACATCGTGTGATCACGGGTATGGTGTCCGTACAGGATGGTGTGTCGCTGCCCAAGCTCAGGTTCGTTACGGTAATCCATAAAAATACTGCCGTTACGGGCTGACGCCTGACGAATGTCGTGGTCGAGATAAAAGCGGTTGTCGTCTCCGCGAACGACCGGATAGTCGATATTGGTTCCGGGTATGCGTATCCAGCCGGCAATATCCGGGTTATCGGCCGCAAGCGCACGTAAGACCACCTGGATTCGCCCAGTCTCCTCTTCCTCCGGGCTCAGGGTCGGTACGGCGGTTGGCAGCAAGGTCGGTCCGGGGCTCAAGCGAACGGTGGCCGGACGGGTCGGCGTTACCGCAGCACGAGCCTGAACCGGCGTCGGCTCCGCAGCGGGCTGGGTTGGCGTTCGCGTGGCACTCACCTGGTCCTGCAAGCCCCCGTACAGCTGCCGTGACGCCCGCTCGTCCCGGAAAGACAACCCGAACAAACCGGCTGAGAGCATCAACAGGAGCAGGACGACGATCAGGCGGCCATACTTACGAACCATGCAGCACCTCGCTCGGAACAGGCTATCCCGGATAACGTTATTATAGCAAAAACCTGCCGGTCTGACGGCAAAGCCAGCCTAAACCGCCCAAAGCTCATGCTTTTTGCACCATTACGTGGCAATCCAGGATGGAATGAGCGGCAACATGGCTACTGCAATGCGCTTTGATGGCACCGCCTGCGAACAGGTCGGCGATCCTGCGTTTTCGCAAGGAATCAACTTCAGCATGCCCTGGTATATGTCGCTGGCTTTTGACCAGTCAAACAACCCGTGTGTGGCCTATGCCGCCCAACGGGAGAATGTTTACCGAGACAGCCGTTTGGGACGCTTCCGTTGACCGACTTCTATCCGGATTACACCGCCATGGCGCTTGCGGCCGACAACACGGTGTTTGTTGGTTTCACCAAGGGGGATTCCAAGGCCGGCCACTTCCCGGCCGGAAACTTGGCTCTGGTCGTTGTGCTGGACGCCACCGTACTGCTAATCGTGCTTAAGCGCAAGCAGCACCCACAAGATAGAACCGGCCGGTCAGGGCCGGACGTCTGCCGCCAGTAAAGCTTGCTGGAGCTCCCGCACCTCCAGGTCGCGGGGGTTGACCGCGCGACGGACAGACAGCGCCGCCGCTATTCCGGCCGCCTGACCCATGTTCGCGCAGATCGGCATCACCCGGTAATTGGCATGGGCCAGGTGCGTGCCGGATATATTGCGGCCGGCCAGCAGCAGGCCGTCGACGCCTTGCGGCAGGAAGCAGCGGTACGGAATCGTGTAACCGTTCTTCTGGGCAAACCCGCGCTGTACCCCGGTCGCGTCAAGACCCGGCCCGGTCAGGTTATGCACGTCGAAGTTGAAATGAGCCTGGGTGACCGCCCAGTCGTCGAACACGCGCGCCTGGAGAATATCGTCCTCGGTCAAGGTGTAATCGCCCTTGAAATGACGGGTTTCGCGCACGCCGATCAACGATGCACTGCTGACGATATAGCTTTTCTCAAAGCCGGGCACGTATGTCTTCAAAAAATCCAGAATCACATCCAGCTGCCGTCGGCAGGCCGCCTGGGCACGTGTCAGGTCCCCGGCCTTCGTCCCGTCGACATCGATGCAGTTGGTCATGTTGCAGGTGACGATGCCGGGCAGCGTTGACGGATACAGCAGGACATGGCCCGCCGGATAGGGCAGATGGGCACGGGCCAGCGCCTGGATCTCGCCGGCAGGCACCTGCGCGGTTTCCTCAAAGCTGCCGGGGAACACCGCGCGCGCCGTGTCGACACCGCCGATCTTGAACATCAGGGTCATCGGCTGCATCTTCCCGTCCTGCTCACGGCCTTTGACATAGGGAACCCCGGCCTGGGCCGCGATATCGCCGTCACCGGTCGCATCGACCACGACCCGGGCAGGCAGCGCCTCGCGGCCAGACTTGCTCTCGGCAACCACCCCGGCAATCCGCCGGTTTTCCATGATCGGCCGGCAAGCCAGCGTATACAGCTGCAGGTCGACATCTGCCTCCTGCAAAAGGTCAAGCAAGACGGTTTTCAGCCGCTCGGGATCGATCAGGTTGGTGCGGGAACCTTCCGGATGCGACCGTTCCAGCAATTCCTGGTAAAAGCCGCCCCGCGTGGATCCGGTCCAGTGGCTCATCAGGCCGATGGTCGCCATCCCGCCGACATCGCCGCTGCGTTCGATCAGGCGCGTCCGGGCACCGGAGCGCGCGGCCCACACCGCTGCGGCCACACCGGCCGGCCCGGCACCGAGCACCAGGACGTCGCTGGCCTGCTGCTGCGGGATATCCCGCGCCGGTTCGTGATAAATGTCCATGATTGGCTCCTTTTCAACCAGTCGTTTGTTTGCATCATACCGCAGGCTGCCGGAAACAGGCAACAGCCAGAGCCTGAAAAGCTTGCCCATTCCGGTCCGATTTCATGTAAAATAAAACTATGCGGACGGCGGAACCAGGACACAAGTCGCCCGGAACGATCCCTGCCCTTGCGGCAGCGGAAAAAAATACAAGCAGTGCTGCGGCAAGCAAGGCCGCGCGGAAAGGGGCCCTATGCAGATCCAGTGCACGAAAATCCTGCTCGACAAGCTAGGCCTGCCGGCGGTCAATCCCGTCGGAACGAACGCGTTCTTTGACTGGTACGCCAGCTATGCGCGGGTCAACCGGCGCAACACGGTGGTCTTCATGCATGACCTAAGCCATTACCCGCTGGTCCTGCACGGTTTACTGGCCGCCGATTTTAAAAAACTGCCTGAGCTCTTCCGCCAGGCCCTGGGTGAAGCGCTGGCCGGCGAGGGCGTCGACCAGGAGACGGCGGACCGCTACCTCCAGGCCATGGGGCCAGTCACCTACACCAGAACCGTCGACCGTTCGGCCACGGCCCAGCTGGCGCTGCTGATGCGCGACCTGCCCTTTTTTGCGCCTCGCTTTGCGCCTGATCACGTGGCTCAAACCGACTTCAGCCTGGCCCGGGCCGCCCTTTCGCAGCGGATCGGCCGCGCCTTCGACGAACCGCGCAAGCTGCTGCTGACAGCCCTGCAGCAGTTCAAGGCGAACGGGCAGACCGTTTTTGCCCAGGAAGCGGTTCCGGACAACGAACGGGCAGGCGAAAAGGCTTTCGTGCTGCGCGTCCAGCTCGCCTGCGAAGACCTGCTGATCTGGCGCAAGGTTGTCGTCCCCGCCAGAATGACCTTCAACGGCCTGCACCGCGTGTTTCAGGCTTGCTTCAACTGGTACGACGAGCATTTGCACCAGTTCCAGCTGCTTGACCCGAACGACGAGGTTGTCGCCGAATCCGAGCCGGAAGATCCGTTCGAACTGGGTCTTGAACTCGGGAGCCCTCACAGCATGTTCTCTGAGAAGAAACGCTTGTCCGTCTATCTGCCCCGCTACAGCCGACTGCTCTACCGCTATGATTTCGGCGACGACTGGCTGCACATCGTCGATCTGGAGGAAACGATCGAGAGCTGCACCGAGCCAATGCCTTTTTGCCTGGACGGGGCCGGTACGGCACCGCCCGAGGACGTTGGCGGCGAGGTCGGCTTCCTGGAATTTCTGGCCGCCATCGGCGACGGCGGCGACGCACAGGAAAAGGACGAGATGCTGGAATGGGCCAAAAGCCAGGACTGGCAGCCATATGACCGCACGGCGATCAACAAGAAGCTGCGTGCCATCCGGCGATGAGCAGGGCGTTCATTGACCGAATCGGGGAGGTAACATCGTGAGCAACAGCGGCAGTCTTTTCGGCTGGCTGATAGCGGCCGGACTTTTCCTGACCTTATTGAATTACCCGGTCAAGGCCATCTACCGGCGCTGGATCGCCCCGCTGCCCCGCAAATCCAGGGTCAAAGCGGTTTATGGCCGTATCCAGAGACAGGTGGTCGCCCAGCACCGCTTTTTTGCCCTCTTCACGACGGCGATGCTGATCACCCACATCGTGATCCAGCTGCTTTACCGCTGGTTTTCCTGGACCGGCCTGATCGCCGCCCTCCTCATGGTGGCCAACGGCTTCCTGGGCGGGTACGGCCATTACGTCAAAAAGAAAAAGCTCTCCGCCTGGTTTTACATCCACCGTACCGTCGCGGTGCTGCTGGTCGCGGCAATCATCGTCCACCTGGTGACAAACGGCCGCTAATCTGGCGGACATTTCTGCGGTAACGCGCGTGTCAGCCGATTCCGGTCCGGCGCGCTAAAATCATGTCAAGACAATCCCAAGCAGACGGCGGTTTTGCACCGCCCTGCTAAAAGGAGGCCTTGATATGAAACCAATCACCAGTCGGACCAACCGCAAAGGGCTGCTGACGCTTTTGCTTGCTGCCGTTATGACCATGAGCGCGTGCGCCGGTGCTGCAGGAAGCAGCCAGACGACCGCTGAAGCGACGGAACAAACCTTCACCCTGGAGGAACTGGCCCTGTACGACGGCCTGGAAGGCCGCAAAGCCTACATCGCCGTCGATGGCGTCGTCTACGATGTCACCGCCATCCCGCAATGGCAAGACGGACTCCACCAGAGGCGCTTCCAGGCCGGCAAAGACTACAGCCAGGAGATCCGCAGCGAATCGCCGCATGGACTCAGCATGCTCAGCCGGGCGGTGAAAGTCGGCGTTTTGGCGGAGCAGGACTGACGGTCACCGGCCAAAATCAACCGGCGCATGGTGTTCCCAATCCTGAGCGTTGTGGCGAGACAATTCGCAACCGCTGGATGCTGCAGCGTCAGGCGCTACACTTGAGAGCAAATTTTACTCTGAAACAAGATGCTTCGCGTAGTCCGGATTCAGCACATGAGCGTCACCGCACCCGGTTTTGAAGGCGATGATGTTGTCCAGGCAACAGGCCAGGATGCTGCGATAGGCCTGTTCCGTGTTCGAGGCGCAGTGGGGTGTCAGGATCACGTTGTCCAGCCCCAGCAAAGGGCTTGACAACGGCAGCGGCTCCGTTGCGAAGGTGTCGAGGCCAGCGCCGCCGAGCTGCCCTTCCCGCAGGGCGTTAACCAGGTCAAACTCGCTGACCAGACCGCCTCGCGCCGTATTGACCAGGTAAGCGCCGCGTTTCATCCGGGCCAGAAAAGCGGCATCGACCATGTTGCGGGTCTTCTCCGTCAGCGGGAGGTGCAGGCTGATGACGTCCGAACGGGCCAGCAGTTCGTCCAGTCCGACCGAAACAACACGCTGAGCCGGGCCGCTTTCCCCCGGGCGGATGTCATGGGCCAGCAGAGCAAGCGGGAAACCGCCCAGGAACGCGGCAACCTGGCGGGCGATCTGGCCATATCCCAATAAGCCGACCGTTTTCCCGATCAGGGTATCGCACTGGAGTTGCCAGTGTCCCTGCCGGATTCCGGAAGCAGCCTGCCCGATGCGCCGCAGCAAAGCCAGGATCAGGGCGACCGTGTGCTCGGCCACGGCCTCGGCATTGCTACCGGGTGCGTTGGCCACGGCGATGCCTGCCCGGGTCGCCGCAGCGAGGTCGAAGTTGTCCACGCCGACCCCGAATTTGACCGCCAGCCTGAGTGATCCCTTTAGAGCCGAAAAAACCGCCTCGCTCCAGCGACCGGGACCGCTGACGACATAGGCATGACCATGCACCTGTCCGATGAAGGCCTCATCGCTATCTAGCCTCAGTTGGCCGCAGCGGACGGTCGCAACGCCCAGCTCAAGCAGGCGTCGCTCGCGAGCGGCATCCGCGACCGGCGCGGACAGCAAGAGCGTCTCCATGCCGCTTCAGCCGAACCTGCCGACGCGCTCCAGAGCCTGGTCAATGCCAAGATCGAGCAGATCCAGCTCGCTGGCAACCCAGAGGATGTTCATCCCGGCCGCATGCCAGCGTTCGGCGACAGCCAGGTTGTCGCAGTAGATGCCGCAGGACAGGCCAGATTCGCGGCAGACGGCCATTGTCTTCTGGATTTGCCCGATGGCCGGGGCGCTGTTGATCTCAAGCGGCGTGCCGACCTGAACCGACAAGTCGTAGGGGCCGATGACGATACCGGCGATCTGGTTCCGGTAGCGCGCCAGGATATCCGGCAAAATGGCGACACCGCGCGGCGACTCGATTTGCAAAATGAGCAGCCGGTTTGCCTGGAACTGGTCGAAGCTCTCCCCGGGACGGAACTGGTGGCTGCCGCCGCAGCCCTTGCGGCCGAGCGGGGCAAAGCGCAGTGCGCCGATCGCCGTCTCGACCTGTTCCAGCGTCTCGGTCCTCGGCAGCATGATGCCGTCCGCCCCCAGGTCGATCGTCTTGGCGATCAGGTGGTAAAGCGCGTCCTGAACACGCACGATCGTCGGGATATCCAGGCTGCGGGCTGTTTGCAGCAGGCCTCCGACCTGTTCGAGACCAGACGGCCCGTGTTCGAGGTCGAACAAGACAAAATCGAGCCCCTCCCGTTGCAAATGGGCCAGTACGGCCGATTCGCGCAGCGTGGCGGTGATCCCGAAGACCTTTTCGTTTTTTGCCAGCTTGTTTTTCAGTTGCATTAAGTGATCCATACCCGTATCCTTTCTGCCTCTCGTCTTACATCGTTAGCGGCACAGCATGTTTTCCAGCAGCCGGATGTCCCGCCGGAACTTGATCTCGCATTCCTGGTCCAGGCTTTCCGGCGTCACGCTTTCCGACCAGAGCTGCTCGAAGCGGTGCATCAGGGCCTGGTTCTGCATAAGCAGCTTTCCCAGTCTGGGACGGTCGATACCCGCCCGGTACGCGTCGAGCAATGCCAGGGTCTGGCGGGCGCGCAGGACGGCTAGCTCCGTGCCCAGGAGCCAGTGGCGCAAGCAGTTGCTGTCGCCCGCACCTGTTGCCAGGTTCTTGTTCAGCAGGGGCAAAAGCGCTTCGCCGGCCAGCTGGCGTTCCTGGAGCAGTCGCACCGCCGCGTCGCGGTCCGGACTTTGTGCCAGTGCATCGAGCGTCTGGCTCAGGCCCCCGTGAAACGGCCGTTCAAAACGCATCCGCTGCTCGTCCAAAATGTCGATGCCGGCCAGGCCACGGCCAACCGTGTCGAGCCAGCCGCGCTGTTCGGCACTCAAGGGGCCCAGGGCCTGGTCAGACAGCGCGATCCAGGTGGTTTCCGGATGGTTCAGGCGGACCGCCCAGCTTGTGACCAGGTGGTCATAGCCCGCCTCGCGGGCGATCTGGTCGGACACGGCGACATTGCCGGCGCTCAGGGACACCCGGGGGACGGCGTAATGGTCGCCCGACGAGCGCAACGCGCTGCCGACGACGGCCTGGAAGCCGTGCCTGGCGATGACGGCTGCGCCGTAAAAATGGTTGAATCGCCCGTCCCGAACCAGGTCGGGCAGCAGGCCGCGCAGGCGTTCTGGCAACTTCGCCCAGGCGGCCTCGCCGGCCGCGGTCCCTGCCAGCTGGGGTGCGCCCCAGATGTGACCGACGGTATCGCCGACCGCCTGCGTACGCCGGTATAACCAGTCGACGAACCGCGTCTCCTTCGGGAAGCGAGCGAGCTGGCGGGGATAAGTCAGGATCTCGTCGGCCCAAAACTCGGGCCGGCTGCCCAGTTTAAGGCAGAAATCCGCCAGTTCGAGCAGGAACCCGACCACCAGTTCGCCTGCGTCGCGGGTCCGGCACAGGGGACACAGGTGCAGGCCGCGCCGCTCCAGGTGGCCGAGGACCTCGTCGCCGCCCAGGTGAATCACAGGCGGATGGTCGAAGGCAGCAGACACATCCCGGATCAGGTCCTGGACCAGGCGGAGCGATTCGGTTTTGCTCGGGCACAGCATGTAGGCATTGCCGTCGTTTTCGGCGAGCTTGCCGTACTGTTCATGCCTGAGGATGTGCTCCATGTGGCCCAGGGTCTGCAGCAGCGGGTAGATCATCAGCCCCAGGCGCTTGCCGTAACGGACCAGGTCGCGCCAGGCATCGGCAGTCAGGGCATCCGTGGCGGCAAAATGCGGCTGCGAGGGGAAGATCATCTTGTTGTCGATTTCCACAACGACGCCGTCGAAGCCATTTGTCTTGAGTCTGGCGAAAAGGTCCTTGAGGTAGTCTTGCCGGAACATGGCCGTTTTGAGGTCCAGGTGGTAAAGACGCATGGCATGTCTCCTTGTCAGCTGATAGCCAGCCGGTCGGCCAGCCAGCGATCCAGGTCGGGCAGGTCGGCGAATTGCAGCAGGCCCGGGATGATCAGGCTGCGGACGCGCTCGTCGTCGTAATAACGTTCGGTGACGATATCCGCCAGGGGAACCGTCGCGCCAATCTGAAGCAGGCTGCGGATCCGCGCATCGAGCAGGGCGGCGACTTTCCCGACGGCGCTGCTGCGGCCGCTGACAACCGCCTGCAGCGAATCCAGACGGCAGTCCGGCAGCGTCGCCAGCATGTCGATCGCCCGGATGACATCGAAGGCGCGCAGCGCGGCCAGGCTGTCGCCGAGCCAGATCAGATCGTCGTTCAGCTTGAACAGCGTGCCGTAGCGCTCCTGGATGCCGCGGTCGTTGATCGGACCTGGTGCCGCGTGGCCGACGCCGCTCGGATCCAGGATCCACACTTGCCGGCCCTGAGCGCAGGCCATCTGGATCCATTTGAGATGCTCCGCCAGCGCCAGTGTCCCGTCGTCCCAGAGCGCCAGAACCACCGGCGACGGCCCGGCGCTGGCCGTAGCTGAACGGATGCGGTAGGCGTGGTTCATCAGGCCGGGCTGTGACCACCACAGGCACGACTGCACCGTCAGGTTCTTCAGCCTATCGACCGCCAGCAAACGCACATTAGGCGCACAGGCATCCCGATTTGCCAGCACCCGTTCGGCCAGCCAGGCCCGGGTCTGTTCCCGGCGGCTCTCGTCCGGCAGCTGCTTCCAGCGGCTCAGGCTAGCCTGGTGGACAGCCAGGTTTTCCTCGAAGACAAAGCGTGCGGCGGGAAAAGCCAGCTTGACCTGACCGGCCGGCGTGCACCAAAGCTGCTGCGGTTCAAGGCACGAGATCGCCTGTGGATTGGGGTTCGCGTCGCGACCGAGCAGATGACGTGCCATGAACATCGCCGTCTGCCCGGCCAGATGAGAGGTATACATATGGGTCGAATCGTCTTCGCACAGGGTCAGGCCATCCGCCTGGCCGTACATGTCCCAAAAGCGCGCGGCCCGCTGCACGCTGCGCCGCGTCCCCTCGATCGGGAAAAAATCCGACGTGACCGCGTTGACCTGAACCGGGCGCGGCGCCATGGCGAGCAGAAAATCCTCGTGGTCATAACCCAGCGCCGTGAAATTCGGCCAGATCTGTTCGGCGTCCTGAGCGCCGCCCGCGAACAGATAAGCGCGCCGGCTGGTCAGGAAGTTCGTCGGCGCCGCGGCAGCGAGGCGCGGATCGCAGATCATCATCAGGCAGGTCTGGGTACCGCCGCCCGAGCTGCCGGTCACCCCGATCCGCTCCGGGTCGACATCCGGGCGCTGGCAGAGGTAGTCGATCGCGCGCATGGCGTCGTGAATGAAATAGCGCGCAATCGGCGCGCCGGTCAGCAAACAGGATGTGCCGGCATGGTCATGTTCTTCGGTCGGTCCCGCCATGACCGAGATACCCGCAGCCGGTTCATAATAACCGAAGCGCTCCCCTTGCCCGACCGGGTCCTGGGCCAGCACGATCAGGCCAGCTTCGACCAGGGACCGGCAAACGACCTGGTAGGTCTCGTACTGCTTGCCTTCCCGGGCATGGCCGCACAGGAAGAGCACCGCTCCCGTCGGCCCGTCCAGCCGGTCCGGCAGGTACAGGTTGGCCGTGACATAACATGCCGGCCGGGCCTGGAATATGATCTTCTCGATGCAAAAGCCGTTTTCCTGGATCCGGCCGGTCACCTGGGCATCCAGCGCTGTTTCGCCAAAAGGCAGGCCGCCCAGCGCTTCGATCAAGTCCCGGCGCAGCTTGGCCCGGTAGGTATCGAGCTGTGCCGGATTTGCGATCTGGTCACGCCGCTGGTCTCCGGCGGCAAAAGCGGCCAGGGAACGGTCGTAGACAACCCGCTGCAGCTGTGACGCGACATCGTAATAAGCCATTGAGGCTCGCTTCGTTTTCTGGATCAAGGACTCGGTGGACATGGGTCAGCCCCCCTTCGCGGCCACGTACCGGGCTTAAGCCCGGTAAAGGCAGACCGGACCGAACAGCCCGCTGCCTTGATTGACCGTCTCCTCTTCAAATTTCTTGGCAATCCTGTGATAGGGCCCGATCACGTTAGCCGGCCATTTATCCAGCTTTCCGGCCCGGACAAACTGGTTGGCCATGCTGTTGCTGACCACAACGATCAGCTCGTTTTCGCCTGCCCGGAGCAGACCGTGAACGGGAAACTGGTATGGCCCCCAGCCTTTCCGCCCGAGCTCCTGGCCGTTCAGGAGCGCGCGGCAGGCGAAATTGACCTGGCCAAGATCCAGCAGCACTGTCTGCCCGGCCTCATCCGGGGTGCAGCGGAACACCACCCGATACGCCGCGTCTCCGGAAAAATCCGCACCCAGCTGCCCGGCCCAGTCCCCCAGGCCGGTTGGCTGATACGCCTCTTCGCCAGCTTCGACCACAAAATCATGTTCGCCCACCCGGTACACCTGCTCGCGCCGGATTTGCCAGCCGCTGGTTAGGGTCCGGATCAAGTCGCCCGGCCTGGCCGGTTCAGCGACGGTTGGAACCGGTTCGGTGCTGAACCAAAGCAGGCAGGAGCCTGCGAACGGCAGCTGCAGCGGCAAGGTCCAGCTGCCGTCGTTCTGTCTGGCGCCGGCAGGCTGCCAGGCCTGGCCGGTTTCTGCGTCCAGCACATACAACGGCCGGTCTTCGGCAAAGGTGAGTGTGCCGTCGCATGGTCCGGTACCTTCGTTGCACAGGAAGTACAGATGTCCGTTGTCCAGGTTGCGCCGACAGACGCGCAGCTGCGGCTGCCGCGGCTGCACATGCACCAGCGGCCGGATATCGCAAAGGCCTGGGTCATGGCCGTTGCTCTCCGCCCAGATGACACGACCGCCTGAGGCTGTCAGCTGGGCCAGCTTGACGCGTGATTCCGGGCTCAGGTGCCGCGTCGGCGCCAGGCATACGGTGTCGTAGCCCATCGGGCCGACGTGCAGACGGCCGTCAAGGACACGGCAGGACGGATCGGCCAGGACATCGTCATCGACCAGGTCGAAATCGATCTGCCGTTCCAGCAGTTCCTGAGCCAGCCGGTCGTGCGCGGCTGCGGCCGAAGCGGCCGTGTCCCCGCCGGCCCAGACATCCCGGATCGGGAAATAGAGCGCGACCGTCACATCCGGCCGGCCCCGGCTGAGCAGGTAGCTGAGCCGCGCCGTATAGGCGTGGTAGAGCTCCAGGTAGGCATTCAGCGGGTTGGCTTGCAGCGGAACGAACGTCGGCCGGATCCGGCCCATGAAGTAGTCACGGGTCGATGAGAGCGCGTTGCTCATGGCCATCAGGTTTATGCCGCGCACAAACTGGTAGTCGGTGATCCACTTCATGTGGTCATGGGTCAGGCCGCTGCCGTAGACGGCAAAGGATTCCGTGCCGGCGAACGGCAGGTTCGCCTGGTGGGCGACGCTGGAGGCATATTTGGGGAAATGGTGGTTGGGCGCTTTTTTGTCGGCATCGCACTCCTGGCGTTCTCCAGGCCAGATCTGGTGCCAGATCGCATCGACACACGGGATGTCGGTCTTCCTGAGCAATCGCAGGATGTGGCCATAGCCGTGGTGGCTGTTGCCCAGGGTGTAGTCGTCACCGCCGAAATGGCCGGTGAACAGGAGCCGGTTGCGCTTGCACCAGGCCTGGATGGGCGCGAAAAAGCGCTCGGCCAGGTGGCGCGTCCACCAGTCGAAAAAGTCGATCCGCACCTGGCTGCTGCTTTCATCGGCGCTGAACAGCCGGGGCAGCTGGCCGAGGATATCGTATCCTTTCTCGGCCAGGAACGAGTCTGCCAGGTCGTCGGTCCATGGCGGATTGCTCACCTTCGGCTCATCGAAAAAAACGATCGGCACCGTGTCCCCGAAATGATCGCCGGCTACGTCTTGCCAGGCTTCGTAACACTGCGCGATGAACTGGCGGGCGGTCTCCGGATGGAGCAGATCGGTGTAGTTGGGTGTGGTCTCAGAACAGACGGCCTGGGCATAAAACAGCTCGAGCGCCGTTTCTGAATCGGCCGTCAGGCTGTCGCCCGGAAAAAGCTGGCGCTGCCCGGCAAAGGCCGCCAGGCAGTCGTGCGGCACGACGAACGTTTCGCCGTCCGTGAGCGGCTGGAGCTGCCGCACCAGCCGTTTCTGGATCAGTTCCGGATGCGATTTGACGATGCGTCCGACATAGCCGCCGGACGGAAAGCCTGGCTCGTCATTGAGCCAGACACGAAGGCCCAACCGCCTGGCTTCGGCCAGGGTGTCACGGAACAAGGCTTTGAACGGTTCGGACATGAAGGCGGGTTCCAGTTCGGTCGGCTGCCGGTAGGCGCGCCAGGCTTTATCCAGCGGCAGGATCCAGACGCTCTTGGCGCCCATGCGGGCAAAGGTCTCCAGCTGGCGGAACACCCCGTCGCGTGACATCTGGTCCAGCCAGAGCCACATGTAGCCGGGCCAATGAAACGCATCCGGCTCCTCGAACTGCGACCAGGCGAACTGGTCGACGATCCTTTCCTGGCAGGACATGACAATCCCTCCGATCAGCCACGATGGGCTCGAAAGCTGCCTCTCGTTCCCTTCTATCATAACACAACAGGCAGCGGGTCCCTATCCGGCACAAGGCCTTTTTTGCCTGTATGGACGCCTGTACCGGGCTTGACATGATATATCAGAGTGATATATTGTATCTGAGAGGCCGGTCCGGTAAGAAAGCCTATCCAACGGGTAAACGAGAAAGGAGTGTCGGGTTGTCTGCCCGACGGCGCGATATGGCCAGGATCAATATGACACGTTACGCCATTCTCGGCGTCTTAAACCTGTATCCGGCCAGCGGTTACGACATCAAGCGGTTTTGTGACGCTGGCGTCACCCATTTCTGGAACGAAAACTACGGACACCTGTATCCGGTTCTGCACAAGCTGGAACATGAAAAGCTGATCGAACAGGTGAAAAAAACCGAGATCCCGGCCGGGCAGGTAACCGGCCGCAACCGCGTCGTCTACCAAATAACAGAACGCGGCCGCTCGGACTTGAAGCAGTGGCTGACCGCGCCGGTCCAGCCGGCGCCGCCCCGCTTGGAACTGCTGCTGAAAATGACCTTTGCCGGTGCGGCTGAACAGGATTTCCTGCAAGACGAACTGCAGCGCCTGCGACAAGGCCACCAGGCAAGGCGCGTGATGATGCGAAAGGCCCTGGCGAAGCTGGAAAACGATTTGAAGGCGCAAGAATGGCCCGGGTATCCCTACTGGATCGCCACGATCCGGTATGGCCTTCAGGATGCCGATTTCCGGATCCGCTGGTACGCGGAAACCGGCGCCAGGATCCAGAGCTGGTTCAGCCGGAATGAAGCAGCAGAACAGGTTCCCGCTGCGTACCCGACCACCGGTCAAGACTGGATCAACCGGATCGCTGACGACGGCAGCTCCTGGTCTGTCCTGCAAGCCGGCCTGCAGCTGGACAAGCCGCTGGATATGGGCCAGCTGCGGCTGGCCACGCGTCAGCTTCTCGACGATGAACCAGTGCTGCGCTGCCGTTTCGACGATGCGTGTGAACCGCCTGTCTGGCGCCCGCTCGATTTGCCGGATGAATGCTGGTGCGCGCTCGTCATCAGCCGAACGCCGCAGGACACCATCAGGCGCCTGGTTGCCGAGCCGCTGCCGGACAGCGGCCAATCGTGGCAGGTCTTGGTCATCCGGCCGCATGATACGGCCGGTTCAGCTGCCGACTACCTGTTGATCCGGGTGCATCACGCCCTGATGGATGCCGCCGGTTTGCGGGATCTGGCGGTCCTGCTGGCTGGCCGGTACCGGCAGCAGCTGGAACATGAGCCTGCTGAGCTGCCAAAACTTGCCAGCCGTTCCATGCTGCCTTTGTTTGCCGCCGTCGGCAGCCCCGATCCGCGCCGTCTGTTCCGCCCTGACTTGGCCGCCCTGCAGGCGGGTTGGGGTCTGCCGGGCGAAGCAATCCCCGGACCGCAGGTCCGGCCTGTCCATACGGTACGCGTGCTCAGCGACCAGCAAAGCGCCGGCTGGCTGCAGGCTGCCAAAACGGCTGGTGTGACCGTGACAACCCTTTTACTGGCCGGATTAGGCCAGGTGCTGGAGGAATGGCTCGAGCCAGAGCGGGACGCTGTCCGCCTGATTCAGGTCACCAGCAATCTGCGCCGCTATCTGCCGTCCGACCAGGCCTTGATCCTCGGCAATCTCTCCGGCATGCTGCCCATCCGCTTCGCGGCCGGTCAGCAAGCCGCTTGTCTCCCCTGGTCGCAGGAGCAACTGCAACAGCTCGGCCATCAGCTGAAGGACCTGCAGGAACAGAGGGCGGATCTGCATGCTGCTGCCCTGCTGCACCTGCTCTCACAGCGCCCGTACGGCGAGGTCCAAAACAGCCTGGCGGCGGCCTGGCAAAAAGCCCGGGCCAGCCAGCATGCCGCGCCGGTCTTGTCCAAAGTGGGCCGCTGGCCGGATCAAGCATTGGCTTTTGGCGATAGCGCGGTCTGCCACGTCGCCTTCTACGGCCCGGCCATGCACGCACCTGCGCTCTTGTTGGCCGTTCACAGCTATCGGGGGCGGATCAGTTTGTCGGTCGGTCATTTCCCGGACGAACGGCCGGCCGGTACGATGGACCGGTTGCTCGACAGGCTGCTTTTGATCATGGATCAGCAAGCCAAGATCGGCTGACAGCCAAGGTCGCCTGTGTGACGACAAAGACCGGGCCGCATGGTATCCTGAAAGCAAACAACAGGACGGAGGGATGCCGATGGCTTACCAACAGAAAACCAGGATCACCGGCGAACAGCCGGACGCCTTGATCGACAAGATCGAAAATCCGGGCAGGCGGGTCGATGCCCGCCGGCTGCTGGCGCTGTTCGCGGCGGTGACCGGGCTGGAGGCCAGGATGTGGGGCGAGGGTATGGTCGGATTTGGTTCCTACCACTACCGGTATGCCTCCGGCCACGAAGGAGATGCCATGATCGTCGGCTTCGCGCCGCGCAAAGCCAAAATAAGCCTTTACCTGGCCGCCTATTTCCCGGAGCGCGAACAGCTGCTGGCTGAGCTGGGCAAGCATACTGAAGGCGTCGGCTGTGTGTATGTCAACAAACTCGCTGACATCCGGCTCGATGTGCTCGAGGAGCTGATCGGACGTTCGGTCGCCTTTATCCGGGAGACATATCCGGATCCGCAGCAAGACCGCTCTTAGGCGTATTGTTGCATCAGGCTCTTGGCATAGGCCAAATCCTGGGCAATGTAGGTCAGCACATTGGCTTCATCCGTGTATTCAGCCGGGAAGCAGATCGGACCCTGGTAACCGTGCGCGTGGCAAAAGGCGATCGCCGTAGCCCAGTCGGTGTTGCCGTGCCGGGCCGTGGTGAAGTAAGGCTTGAACCGGGCCTGTTCGGCCTCCGGGCCGTTGACCCGACGGTAGTAGGCCGCCTTGAGGTTGACCAGGCACAGGTAATCCCAGACGATGCTCAGACCCTTGGCGGCGTCTTCGCCGGCCAGGCCGCTGTGCGCGGCGTCCCAGATGGCACCGACCCGATCCCTGTCGAAACCGTCCAGCAAGTGCCTGAGCTCCATCGCGTTAAACACGCCGGTGCCGTAGTGCTGCTGTACCCCGATCTTGACGCCGTATTTTTCACTCAGCGGCAGGGCGGCTTCGAGCTGGGCGCGCATCGCCGCTTCGGCGGCAAAATAACCGGTTTCCCCTTTGAAATTGGCCATGACACGGATCAGGGGCACCCCGGCGGCCTGGCAGCCGGCGAAAAACGGTTCATCCAGCGAACCGGCGACACTCATGATCGAGACACCATGTGCCGCCAGCCGGGCAGCCACCCGCGGCAAGCCTTGCTCGACCTGGTCCGGCTCGAGCTGAAAACCTGGCCGAACCGGCAGCTCGACGCCGTCAAAGCCCAGCTGGCTGACCCGTACGCCCAGTTCGTCAACAGATAACTGTGGCCACGGCTTGGTGAAGATGGAGCACCTCATGTCCATACGCAATCTCCCGTTTCAGGATCACCTGGCCTGAGCGGTTTTCAGGCCATCGTGTCCAGCATGTCGCGCAGCGCTTCGTGCTGCAGCTTGCCGGTCTGCCAGTAGCTGTATAACTGGTTGACGATGTAGTTGCCGCGTTCGAAGCCGCCGTTGACCGTATGGCCGCCGGACACATGCGGTGTCAGCAGCACGTTGTCCAGCGTATGCAGCTCGCTGTCGGCCGGCAAGGGCTCCTGCTCGTAAACATCGAGATAGGCGCTGATCCGGCCGCTCTTGAGCTCGGCCAGCAGGGCCTTCTGGTCGACAATAGATCCGCGCGAGGTGTTGACAAACAAGGCGCCGTCCGGCATGGAAGCCAGCAGGTCGGCCGTGATCATGCCGCGTGTACCCGGCAGCTGCGGCGCGTGGACGGAGACGACATCACTGCCTGGCATCAGCGTCTCGAGGCAGACCTGCGTGACGCCCAGTTCGCGAGCCATGTCCGCCGACAGGGTCGGGTCATAAAGCAGAATGCGGACGCCAAACGGTTTAAGGAAGCGGATCATGTTTCTGCCGACATGGGAGGCGCCGACGATGCCGACCGTGAGCCGTCCGTTCAGGCGCTTCAGCTGCGGCTTGAGGGCATCCACATCGCTGACCGAACCGGCCGTTTTCTGCCAGCGGCCTGCGCGCATCAGGCGGTCGTAGTCACCGAAGTGCTTCAGGCAGTAGATCATGCCGCCCAGTGCCGATTCCGCCACGTCGATGGCGATGACCGGTGCGGCCGTGGCCACACGGATGCCCCGGAGCCACACCCCTTCGCTGACGATCGCCTTGGGCGTGCCCGCGCCATGCAGGATCACCTTGAGCTCGGGCGCATGCGCCAGTACGGCCTCGGACAAGACCGGTGTGCCCCAGCACGTGAAGCAGGCCTGCGCGCCGGCCAGGTGTTCTTGCATATATGCTTCGCTGATCCGGTCCGGATAAGGCGGTTTGTTGACCAGCTCCGCGAATGTCTCCAGGAACGTGAGCTCCTCAGGGCAGATGGCCCGGCGGAACATCTCGCCGGTCATCAGGATCGCCAGCTTGATTTTCGGTTTGGTCTGTTCCATACGCCTGTGGCCTCCTTGGTGTTCTTGACGATGCGTCAGCCTTTCAGGGCGCCGACCATGACCCCTTTGACAAAGAACCGCTGCAGGAACGGATACAGCATCAGGATCGGGACCGTGGAGACGATGATCAGGGAATACTTGATCAGTTCGCTCATCTGGGCCGCGTCACCCATGTCGGTTGACGCTTCAAATTCGGCGTTCTGCCCCAGGATCAGGACCTGGCGCAGCACCAGCTGGAGCGGGTACTTGGTCGGGGTCTGAATGAAGAGGGATGCGTTGAACCAGGCGTTCCAGTGCGAGACGCCGTAGTAGAGGACCATGACCGCCATCATGGCGCCTGTCAAAGGCAGAATGACGGTCGTCAGGATCCGGAAGTGCGACGCACCGTCCAGCCGGGCCGCCTCGACCAGGCTGTCGGGGATCGCCGCGAAGGCGCTGCGCATGACCAGCATGTTGTAGGTGCTGATCGCAACCGGCAGGATCAGCGACCAGGTCGTGTCCATCAGGCCAAGGGACCTGACATTGAGGTACATGGGAACAAGGCCGCCGCTGAAATACATCGAAAACAAGATCAGCATCGCAATCGGCTTGTGCCACATGGATTTGTTGAGCGTCAGGAAATAGGCGCCCAGGCTGGAAAGCGACAGGTTGAACAGCAGCCCTACGACCAGGATCACGATCGTGTTCTTGTAGCTGACCAGGACAAGCGGATGGTTTAAAACAATTTTATAGGCCCGGATGGACAGCGGAAACTTGGGCAGCATCATCAGCCCATAGTTGGCGTTCATCGCCGCCGGGTCGCTGAACGAGGCGATCAGCACGAAATAGATCGGATAGGCGGTAACCAGGATGACCGCCGTCAAGAACAAGATGTTGAATCCGTAAAAGAGCTGGTACCACGGGCCATGCTGCATGATTTTGTTGCTGTATGCCTTACCCATGGCGGTCACCACAATCCCATTCCGGTTACCTTGTTGGATAACCTGTTGGCCATGATGACCAGGGTGAAATTGATCACGGAGTTAAACAGGCCAACCGCCGTGGAAAAACTCCAGTCGCCGTTGACCAGGCCCCGCCGGTAGACGTAGGACGAGATGACATCGGCCCGTTCCATGATGAAATCGTTGTACAGCAGGATGATCTTCTCGTGCCCGACGCTCATGACCTGGCCGATCCGCAAGATCAAAAGGAGGATGATCGTACCGGTTATGCCCGGCAGCGTCACATGCACGGTCTGGCGCCAGCGGTTCGCGCCATCGATGCGCGCCGCTTCATAGAGTTCCAGATCGATCGCAGACAGGGCAGCCAGGTAGATGATGCTGTTCCAGCCGGCATTCTGCCAGACATCTGAAAGGATGTAGATGGGCACGAACGCGTTCTGCACGTTGAGCAGGTTTTGCGAACCAGTATAGCCAAGCTGCTGCATGATGTAGACGATAAAACCGTCCTCGGACACGAATAGCCGGATCATGGAGCAGACAACGACCAGAGATATGAAATGCGGCATATAGGATATGGTCTGGACCGATTTCTTGAACTTGGCGTTCTTGACCTCGTTGATCATCAGGGCAAAGACAATCGGTACCGGGAAGCCAAAAATGAGGCCGGCGAAGCTGATCGTCACCGTGTTGCGCAGCAATCGCCAGAAGTAGTACGAATTAAAGAAATTCAGGAAGTGCTCAAACCCGTAAGACCCGGCCCACGAGCTTCTGAAGATGCCCAACCGCGGCGAGAAATTCTTGAAGGCGATCAGGGCACCCAGCATCGGTTTATAACTGAAGATAATAAAAAAGGCCAGAACTGGCAAAACCATCACGTAGGCACCGGCGTATTGCTTGAAATCCCTGGTGATCCGCGTTCCGAGCGAAAGCGGTTTGCCCTGGGGCGTATTAAGCAGTGGGTTAGGCATATAGCGTCATGCTCCTTCACAAAAAATCAGGGTGCGGCCTGGCACGTCAGGCCGCACCCCTCGACAAATCTAAATGTTATTTGCCTAAGGCCTTGTCGAGCGAAAGCTGGCGGATTTCGATCAGGCGATCCATGCCCATGCTCTTGAGCGTGGTGATGTACTGGTCGAAATTGGTAAGCGGCTCCTGGCCGGAGATGAAGCGGGCGCGCATCTCGTTGATGTAGGTGTCAATATCTGTCCAGAGCGTCGCTTCTTCGTTCATGTAATCTGCGACAATCGCGTTGTTGACGATCATGTACTTGTCTGCCGTATGGCTGGACCAGGCGGCATAGGCGTCGATCTGTTCCTGGAGCGGGAAGCGCTGGGCGCTGGGCGCTCATGCCCAGGTCCTGAACACCAGAGAAATTCAGGATGCCGTATTTGCGGATCATGGGGTCGAGCGAGTAGCCGTCCGGGTTCTTGGTCATCAGTTCGGTGAACTTGGGCTTGCCGTCGACGTATTCGAACGACTCGCCTTCGATGCCGAAATTATACAGCAAATTGCCCGGCTCGGTGTACAGGTAGTTGAGGAACGCGCAGGCGGCGGGAATATTCTGGCAGTCTTCGGTTAACCAGGAGGCCGTGGAGACCATGACCGGATCGGTCATGCCGCAAATGGCGACCTCGCCCTTGTTCTTGGTGAAAGGCGGCAGGCCCGTCAGTTTGAAGACACCGTCGTTGACGGCGCTGGTCATGTTCAGGATACGGCTGGCGGCGGCGTAGATGGCGCCGGTCTTGCCTTCCATGACGCTGGACTGCGCGGTCGGCTCGTCGGTGACGGCGAAGTTCTTGTCCATCAGGCCTTCGTTGTAAAGCATGTTGAGGTAGGTCAGTGCTTCCTTGTAGGCCGGCTCATACGCACCGAAGTGGTAGACGCCGTCGACCTGGTAGCCGATCGAATTGGGCAGGCCGAAAGCGGCTGTCAGGTTGCCGTCGGACAGCATGCGCGGGAAATTGGAACTGAAGGACATCAGCGGCGTTTCAACGTCCAGCTGGTCTTTGAACGCACGCAGCATGGCGGTGAATTCGTCGATGGTCGTCGGCGGGTCGAGATCGACCTGGTCCAGGAAATCCTGCCGGACCATCATGCCGCGCCAGGAGCGGTAGGGCGAATCTTTGAGGAAGAAGCCCTGGAAACAGTAAATTTCGCCATCCGCCTGCTTCAGCGAATCAAAGTAGATGGGATCTGAGGTGATGAAGCTCCAGAAATCGGGAGCCAGATTGGCGAATTCATCGGTCAGGGGAATCGCCAGGCCGTCTTCGGCCATCTTGAGCTGGCCGCCGGCATAGAACGTACGGGTCGCGACGATGATGTCGGGCAGGTCGCCGCTGGACAGCATCAGCTTGAGCGCCGTATCGTCCGCTGTCTCGGTGATGTCGATCGTGATACCGGTCTGCTCCTGCCAGGCCTTGAAGCCAGGCGCTTCAGCGTATGAGGTGATGCCGGCCCGCGTGATGTCGACGTCGACATTGCGGACCAGTTTCAGTACGACGCCTTCTTCATGCCAGGGATACATGGCCGGTGCTGCCGTTGTCCCGCTGGTCGGGCCAGCGGTTGTTGTCCCTTTTGTCGTACCGGCCGTGGTTGTTGTCGCCCCGCCTGTGCAAGCGGCGGCGAGCATAGCCAAAACCAGTAATAAAACCATTAGTGTCAACTGTTTTCTCATCTTTCTTCTTTCCCCCTTTGTCGTTCGTGCCAGACTTCAGATATGACCAATGGCCGCATCCTGCATGCGTGACACAGCAAAAGCCAGCCACAGGTTTCCTGGATTATTGAAGACAAGCGATTAGGTGATCGTTCTGGTGATACATCCACCATAGCATGGGGAAAGATGGTCAACAAGGGAAATTTCGGCTTATGTGGCCCAAAAGAACGGGGCCGCCATCCGAAGAGCCAAACTGTCCCACAAGCGCCTTTTTGGCACTTTTGTTCGCTCAGCGGATTTGTCTGAGTCGACGGATTTCAGCATCGATCGCGTCCAGATCCAGGGGATAAGACCCGAATTCGCGCACGACATCGACCAGGGCAAAAATATTGGCGTCAGGCGTATCGCGGCCGCACTGGTCGCCGGTGGACAAAATGTAGCCGCCTTTGCCGCCTGCCGCCCGGATCGCTTCCAGGGCAGCCAGCCGGACATCCGTAACACGGCCCAGCAGCATGGTCGTTGTCGTGTGCAGGTTTCCCTGCAGCGACAGGCGGTCCCCGTAAAGCCGTTTGATCTCAGCCAGTTCACAGTCGCCCATCGGCGGCGGTTCCAGCGGATTGACCGAATTCAGGTCTGTCTCATGGTAGCAGGCATCGATCAAGGCCTTTTCCTTGCCGCAGGAATGGACGCAGGACAGAATGCCGGCTTCCCGGCACAGCCGGGTGATCGTCTTGATGGTCGGCAGCGACATGCTGCGCCACAAATCCGGCGATGACATCGTGATCGAACCGCTGCCGCCGGTCTGAATGACTTCCGTGCCGGCTTCGATCGCACAAGTCGCCTTGGCCACAGCCGCGCGGTCGGCCAGTTCGACCAGTTCGGCAAACAAGTCCGGTTCGTCGTAATAGGCGTAGGTCGCCGCCTCGAGATTGCCCTCGAACAGGCCGGCAAAGGTGTGCAGGCCAGGCGCTGAGATGTTCGTGATCAGGATGCCAAGATCGCCCAGCGCAGCCTTTTGCGCCTGCATCAAGCTTGGGTCAAAGCCCTGGACGCGGGGAAACAGGTAGCGCAGCTTGGAAAAATCGTTTTTGAAATGCTTGATCAGCTTTTCCGTATCCGTCGGCGGATCGCCGCGCATGAAGCACGTGATCCGGCTCATTTCGCCGGCCGGCGTTTGCACGACCGTCCGGACCAGCCAGCGGTCAGGACGTTTCTCCAGCACCTGTTCGGTCTTCGTCGTGCGGTCGTCGGTCCGGACCTGGGGATTGCCGTATATGAATCGGCCATCGATGCCGAAATATTTTACGGCATCGATGTAGGCCTGCCAGAGCGGCGGGTCCTGGCGGTAATAGATGTCCCAGAAAGGTTTGCCCGTCAGGCGGCAGGGCACCATGTTGGAAATATCGGGGGTGACCGGGACGCGGTCCGGCGTTTTGTTGGCATAGGCTGCCAGCAGACGCTCTTTCCGGCTCATGCTCTCCATGCTGTTCCTCCGTTACGCCATGTGCTCGAGCATGGCCGGCGTCACTTCCCGCGCCAGGGGCAGGCCTTTGCTGAAACGATCGAACTCCTCGATCATGCTGTCGGCCAGCTCGTTGACCTCCTGGGCCGCGTAACCGGCGATGTGCGGCGTGATGAAGACATTGGGCAGCTGCCGCAACGCGCTGTCGGGGGCAATCGGCTCCGGCCAGGTCACGTCCAGGTAAGCCTGGCGGAGCGGTTCCTCGCGCAACGCCCTGGCCAGGTCCGCTTCGACGACCTGGGCGCCCCGGCCGGTGTTGATGAAAGCCGCGTGCTTATTCATGCGCGCGAACAGGTCGTAGTTCAGCATGCCGACGGTTTGGGGGTTGTTGGCAATGTGATTCGAAATGGTCTGGCAGCTGGAAAAAACTTCTTCCAGCGAATACGTCCGCGCAAGTCCCAGACCGCGCATCTTCTCCGGCGTGATGAACGGGTCGAAAACCATCAGGTCCACCGGATACGCCTGCAGGAGCTGGATCACCTGACTGCCGATCGCGCCGGCGCCCAGGATGCCGACGGCGGTCTGATACGTGCCCGGATAGACCAGCCGGGTCAGTTTGTTGCTCTCGGCCATGCTTTGTGTCTGGTAACGGCGCATGGCGGGCAGGGCACCCTTGTTGGCCAGCGTGATCATGGCGACGGTGAATTCGGCCACGGGCCGGGCCATGGTTTGCCAGGCGCTGCTGACGCGAATACCGCGGTCCATGAACGGGCGGGCAAAATACTGCACCGAACCGGCGGCATAGAAGACAGCCTTCAGGCTGGGAAAGAACTCAGATAGCTGGCTGAAGCTGAACGGCACCATGTCCCAGGTGCAGAAGATGACATCGACCGATCGCAAAGCAGCCCGATGCTGTTCCAGGTTATGTTCGGTGATGATGTCCGGACACATGTTCAGGCGTTCGCAGATCGTCTCATGCCGGCCGTTGCCATAGGTATAGTGCAGCCGCCCGCCTTCTTTGCAGACAAAACAACCGTTCATGTGTTCACCTCGTAAAAAGATGCATCATAAGCCGCAACATAGGCGGCCAGGATGCTTTCCGGCTGAACATTGCCGAGAATGTTGTGAACCGGACAAAAGACGTAGCCGCCTCCGGGTTTGAAGGTTTGAACCAGCCCCCGGACATGGTCCCGGACCACATCGGGCGGCAGCATGCCCAGAACCTGCTGGGTGTTGGCCCCGCCGCCCCAGAAGACGATCTGGTCGCCGTATTTGCGTTTCAGACCGGCCGCGTCCATGCCGGCCGCAGAAATCTGTACCGGGTTGATGATGTCGATCCCGGCCTCGATCAGGAGCGGCAGCAAAGGCTCGATGGCGCCGCACGAATGCAGAAAGACTTTGGCGTCGCTGTTTTGGTGGATAAAGTCACAAACCTGCTTGAGATATGGCAGCACGACAGGCTCGAAATGTTCCGGATGGCAAAACGGCGACTGCTGGCTGCCCAGGTCGCCCGATAAACAGACGGCTCCGACATAGGGCGCTAAAAAGCGGACAAAACGTGCCGCGCGTTCCAGCTCCCGTTTGACGATCTGCCGGTTCTGTTCGATCAGCGGCTCCGGGTCGGTGATCATGTCGCAAAAATAATCCATGTTGCTGTTGAAAAAAGGATATAGGCCTTTAAATGCCGTGAAATAGTCGGTCTCCTTGAACAGGCGCTCGGCCTCCGCGACGTAGCGCGGGAAGACATCGTCCCGCCATGGATCTTCAAACTGGATCCAGTCGCCGTCAAAAAAATAACCGTCCCGCGGCATGCGCATGCGCTGCCGGCCGGCGGTCACCACCCATTCGCCCTGCTCGTTCAGCTGCGGCTGGTAATAATCGGGAACCTGGAAACGATAGTCGCCGCGCGGCTGCCATATCCGGTAGCGCGCTGCACGCGGCTTGAGCAGGATGCAATCGGCGTGCAGAAGCTCGAGGACATCCTCGTCGACCCGCGCCAGGCACTGCACCCCTTCGTACAACTCGATCTGATCGGTGGACAGGCCCAGGTGCCGGCGCAGGTTGCGGTAGGCAAAAGCCGAAATGCCGCTGGCGGTGTAGAGCCCCAGGTCGATCGGCATCCGGTCCGGCTGGCGGTGGTTGATCGCCGCGACAACCCGTTCCCGGGCGCGCATGGTTTCATGTCCGCTCATGACGTTCGCCTCCTGTCCGGGCGCACCGATGCGGCCTGCCTGACCGCATCGGTACGCCTCTGGCCATTACGTGAAAAGACCGGCGTTTTGCTGATGGGCCTTGGCGATCACCTGCAGCTGCAGCTTGACCTGGTCAAGGGTAACCAGGAAAGGCGCACCTTCGGTCAGGGTCTGGTAATAGGCCCGGTAAAAGGCCAGGCCCTTGGCGTTGTTGTCTTCCTCGCTCGCCTGCCATGTTTCCTGGTGCGTGACCAGTTTCTCGCGGCAGTAGATCGGCTCGCCCTTTTCATTTTTCAGGGACGTGACGATCAGGGGACGTGGTTCATTTTCCGCTTCCAGATAGTACTGCCAGGCCAGCTCTTTGGCCGTGCCATGCAGCGTGCCGCGGGTGCCCTGGACCAGGAACGTATCCGACGCATAGGCGTTGCAGCTGGATATCTCGATATCTGCGACCGGGGCGCCGGGCGCAAGCAGCAGCATTTTCACATAGTCTTCGCCGTCGCCGGCGGTATGGGCGCGATCCATCTTGCAGACAACCGATACGTCCTCCGGGAAGCCCATCAGGTCGAGCGCGTGGTCGACCGGGTGCGGCCCCGTATTCAGCAAGCTGCCGGCGGTCCGGCTGTGAATCGTCTGCCAGTCCCAGCGGCGGGCGAAGTTGTCATAATTCAGGCTGATCTGGACGATACGGCCCAGTTTGCCGCTCGCGATGACACCTTTGATCTGGCGGTAGGCCGGCGAAAAGCGGTACTGCTGGAAGACATGGTAGGAAGCGTCGTGCTCCCGGGCCGTCTGTACGACGCTTTCGAAAGCCTGTTCATCCTTCGCGGCCGGCTTTTCGCTTAACACCGTCAGGCCTTTGCGCAGCAGGGTTTTGCTGTTTTCGGCATGGTGATCGCTGTATGAGGCGACGACAACCAGGTCGAGGTCGTCGCGCTCAAGCAGGCTCTCGATCTGGCTCGTGGCGTCGATGCCCATCTCCGCCTTGATCATGGCGCGGCGCTCCGGGTCGGATTCGACATAGGCGACGATCTGGTACAAGTCCGGCAGCTGGCGCAGCAGATGGGTATGGATGTTCCGGCCGCTGCGGCCGTAACCGACGATCGCTGTTCTGATTGCTTTCATGGTACACACTCCTCTTTATGGTTTCATGATCCGAATGAAATCCGGGAAGGCGATCTCGGCATCCGGCAGTTCCGGGTGCCACTTCTTTTCCCATTCCAGGGAAAAATAGCCGTCATAACCGTCGCGCAGCATCTGATCGACAATTTTCCGGATCGGGATGTCTCCCTCTCCGAGCCGGCACAGCTGGAAAGCGCCGTCCGCGCGCACATGATCTTTGACATGCACATGGCGGATGGCCGGCTTCAGCGGTCCGTAGAAAGCCATAAAATCGTCACCGTAGATTTTGTCGGAGTGCTCGATGTCCCAGAGGACGCCGAAGCGCTCTGACGGCACACGGTCGACAACCGCCTGGACCCGCTCCAGCGTATTGAAGTTGCCGTGCACCTCCAGCCAGACCTGCACCGATGTGCCTTCGGCATAGTCGCACAAGGTCTTGATGCCGGCGACGACCTGATCGATGATCTGCTGCTCGTGCGCGGGATCGACGATTTTGTCGCCGAACACGCGGATCGCTGGGATGTGCATCCGTTCGCAGACATCGATGGCGGCCTTGCCGTCCTCGATCAGGCCCGGTGTTTTCGCAGGATCATGGAAATTGACAGACGTGCCGAATCCGGTCATTTCCAGTTGATGCTGCTGCAACCGCCGCAGCGTGTCCTGCTGTTTTCCGGGTTTGAAGTATTCGATTTTGTCGGCCAGCATCTCGCCTTCCAGGCCCCTGATCTCAATGCCGTCAAAGCCCATGCGCTGCGCCTCGGATAGAATTTTCTCAAAGGACCAGTCGGGGCAGCCCAGCGTCGTAAAGGAACATTTCATATCATCATCTCCTGTCATTTGGTTTTGTTTTTCATCAAAAATCACCAGATGATCACATCATCCATTATACGGCTTGCTGCCTGGTAACGCGATGCACGATTCCCGTCTGATCTTATACTTTTCGATAGTGCGGTTGGTTTTTGCTGGTGTTTCTGTTATCGTGACACCAGAAGGAGGCGGGTTGTTATGAGCCGAATGGAGATCATCAGGATCGGACTGAATACGCGTCATCTGGCGGGGTCGGTGGTCAGCCCGTCGCAGGTGGCGACGCATGCCGTCTTCTGGCAGTTCTGCTCGCCGGTCCGGGTGCAGACCGCCGCTGGACTCGTCAACGCCGGACCGGGGGACTGCATCATCTATGAACCGGGATTTGCGCGCCGCCTGCTCGCACCGGATCCGAACGCCGCTTACGCCAACAACTGGCTGTTTTTCCATTTCGCGCCCCTGCCGGCCGTCCTCGCAGCCTACGGCCTCAAGCCCAATGTGATCTGTCATGCGTCCGACTGGCTGGAAATCACCCGGTTGCTGCAGATCATCCTGGATGAATTCCTGCACCCTATCCTCCATTCCGCGCGGCGCAGCGAACTGGTTTTTGAAGAGATTTTATTGCAGTTGAGCCGGGCCGCAGCGTCTGAATCGGTTACCATGTCCGAACTCGACCGCTCCGTACGCAGCAAACTGCAGGAGATCCGGACCCGGATCTACGCGGACCCCTGTGCCCAATGGTCTGTGCCGCAGATGGCACGGGCGGCGTCGATCAGCACCGCCTGGTTCAATACGCTTTATAAAAAACAATACGACACGACACCCAAGCAGGATGTGATCAACGCCCGGATCGAATGCGCCAAGAACAAGCTGCTGGCACAGCATGACACCCTGTACACGATTGCCCGTGAATCCGGTTTCCAAAATGAATACTATTTTGCCAAAATGTTCAAAAAAAGCACCGGGGTGACAGCCGGGCAGTACCGGAGCGCGTCAGGCCTGATCAGCTTCGAAACTGGCCGGGATTGATGCCCTCGATTTTCCGGAAGGCGCGCCGGAACGTCTTGGTGCTGCTGTAACCGACCGCTTCCGCCAGTTTCTGGATCGGTTCGTCGTGACGGACCATCCGCTCTTTTGCTTTCTGGATCCGGACCGCGTTGATGTAGTCGAGCAGTCCCTGGCCGGTTTCGATCTTGAAGAGCTTCGAAACATACTTGGGGCTGAGTTTGATTTCCTGGGCGATCTGGGTCAGGCTGAGGTTGATGTCGGCATATTGCTCGTTGACATACTGCTTCACTTTGTCGGAGAGCGAAGCTTCCTGTTTGATTTCATTTTCGTTCTGGCACATGCACACGGTGATCCTGACAAACATCTCTTTCAGCTCAGCCAGGTTCTGGGCGCTGACCAATTCTTCAATCATCGCCTTGTTCATGCCGCACGCCTGGTCGTAACCCATGTTCAGCAGGGTGCTCGTCAGGGCAAACACGTTGAAGCGCTGCACACGAAAAACGTCTCCGGCCTGCCCGAGCTCCAGGAAAAACTCATCGACGATCTTCAAGGTGTCGGCCGTGGCCCGGATGGCGATCGCCTCGACAAGCAGGTGCGCGTAGTCGTTCACGGGCATCGCGCCGGCGATCTTTTTTTCGCTCAGCTGGGAGACCCGCAGGACATTTTTTTCGCTGGACGCGATCTGGTAGACATAGGCCGCGTTCATGTCATGGTAGGCGGCAGACAGCTTGCCGACATGGTCGACAGGCTCGCTGATCACACAGCGCAAAATCAGGTTGAAGTGATCCTTGAAAAAATTACACAGCTGGCCCAACACGGTTTCGACTGACTGATCGAAGGCCGCATGATCTTTTTCGGCCAGTGCGTACAGGAACGTGACCGTATACTCGTCCTCCGTCTTGTAGGGTTCGTGCCGGTGCTCCTGCAGGTCGTTGAGCACATTTTCGATCGCAAAGGACAGCGAGATCGTGGCATTGCCCTTGGATGTCAGCAGGTTGTCCCTGGGGTTGGTGATGTAAACCGCGATCGGGACAAGCAGCAGCCCGCTGAAGTCGATATGCAGCGACTCGAGAACGTCATCATCAGCCAGGTGGCGGCTGCCGTTGTGGAAGAGATCATACAGGTAACGGTCAACCAGGTGCCGCTGCTGGCGTGTAAAGTCGTTCATCATGTCATCTGTCCGGGTGTACAGATCAAGAAAATGGTCGCGGATGACATCGTATTCGCTCTTGCCGCGGGTGTCGATGCTGCCTTGTTCCCTTCGCTTGTCCTGCAGCAGCTGAATCGTGTTGCGCAGCGGCGTGTAGTTGTGCTGCAGCAGCAGGATGGTCATGATCAGACCGACGACAGCCGCGACCATGAACCCGATGATGGTGACGGTCATGATGTAATTGGTTTGTTTCCAGAACAGGTTTTTTGGCGTTAGCGCCGCATAGGTGAACGGTCCGACTTCCGAGCGCACGAAGGTGCACACATAGGCCTCGTCCAGATGCTCGTAGGTGGTGATCGTGTCTGTGTTGATCTGGGAAGCCAGGTTCAGGCCGTTAAAATCGCCGCCGAAGCTGCCGAAAACATGCCCCTGCTGGTCAAGCAGCAGCAGGGTCGTACCCGGATGGATCGGCAGCGTGGGGCCCATGTCCAAAATCGGCAGGGCGATAAACAGGCTGACGCTGTTGCAAGATCCGAACAAAGACGGCATCAGGGATTTTTCATACACGATGGCTGGTTTGCCGAACTCGTCGTACGCATGCAGGTCCGACACCGTGTAGCGTGC